>NZ_CP023865.1:1670000-1970000 GCF_003711105.1 Actinoplanes teichomyceticus ATCC 31121 | reverse complement strand
CTGCGACGGGTTGGCCTGGTGGATCGCGTCGAAGACGGTACGGATGGCCTTGGCCTGACCCTCGGCCTGCAGGATGCGCGACTGCCGGTCACCGTCGGCGCGCAGCACGGCGGCCTGCTTCTCACCCTCGGCGGTGAGGATCTGCGCCTGCTTGTGGCCCTCGGCGTTGAGGATCGTGGCGCGCCGCTCCCGTTCCGCGCGCATCTGCTTCTCCATCGAGTCGCGGATGCTGGGCGGCGGCTCGATCGCTTTGATCTCCACGCGGGTGACCTTGATGCCCCACCGGCCGGTGGTCTCGTCCAGCACCGTGGAGAGGTGCCGGTTGATCTCCTCCCGGCTGGTCAGCGCCCGCTCCAGGTCGAGCGAGCCGATGACGTTACGCAGCGTGGTGACCGTGAGCTGCTCGATCGCCTGCAGGAAGTTGGCGATCTCGTAGGTGGCCCGGACCGGGTCGACGACCTTGAAGTAGAGCACGGTGTCGATCGAGACGACCAGGTTGTCCGAGGTGATCACCGGCTGCGGCGGGAACGACACCACCTGCTCGCGCATGTCCACCTTGCTGCGCACCGCGTCGATGAACGGCACCAGCAGGTTCAGCCCCGGGCTGAGCGTCCGCTTGTACCGGCCCAGCCGCTCCACGACGTCCATCCGCTGCTGGGGAACGATCCGGATGGACCGGACGATGGTGGTCACCGCGAAGATGGCGATGACTATGACCAGGACAGCGATGACAGCTTCCATGGCGCCTCTCTATGTGACAGAAGTGTTCTTTCAGACGTCGGGCAGATCGTCGTGCCAGACGAGTGCGGTGGCGCCCCGGATCTTGACCACGCGCACCCGCTGACCGGCGGGGAAGGTCTCCCGGCCGTCGAAGGAGCGGGCCTGCCAGATCTCCCCCTCGATCCGGATCTGGCCGTGGTCGGCATCCACGTCCTCGAGCACCGTGCCGTGGTGCCCCTCCATCGCCTCGATGCCGAACGGGGTGTCGCCGCTCTCCAGCGCGGACCGCGCATGCCTCATGATCAACGGCCGGACCGCCGCCACCGACAGCCCGGAGACCAGCGCGAACACGATGACCTGGAGAAGCAGGTTGGCGCCGAGGGCCGCGGCCACCGCCGCCGCGGCGGCGCCGGCCGCGAAGAAGATGATCAGAATGGTCGCGGTGAACGCCTCACCGATCGCCAGCGCGACGGCGAGAACGATCCAGATTACGGCTTCCACATCAACGATCGTGTCACGTCCGCGCACTGCGGGCGATGCCGGTGCGCGGCGTAGCCGAACCGTCCCCGGGCAGTTGTACCTGTCAGTCGCACAGCAGGAGGGCCCCCACCGTGACACTGCTTCCGGAGACCGCCCGGCGGATCGAGGAGATCGCCGCCCGGGCACAGTCCGCCGGCCGGGTGCCGTCACTGGCGCTGGCCGTGCTGCGGGACCGGGCGGTGCTGCACTTCACCGGTGCCGGGGAGACCCCGAGGCCCGACCCGAAGACCCAGTACCGGCTCGGTTCGATCACCAAGACGATCACCGCGACACTGGTCATGCAGCTGCGCGACGAGGGCTTCTTCGCCCTCGACGACCTGCTCTACCGGCACCTGCCGGGCACCCCGATCGGCGGCGTCACCCTGCGTCAGCTGCTCGGGCACGTCTCCGGGCTGCAACGGGAGCCGGACGGCCCGTGGTGGGAGCGCACCGCCGGCGGGGACGTGGACCGGTTGCTGGCCGGGCTGACGTACGAGAAGCTGACCGGCCCGCCGTTCCGCCGCCACCGCTACTCGAACCTGGCGTACGGCCTGCTCGGCGCGGTGCTCAGCCGGGTCACCGGGCAGAGCTGGGCGGAGCTGGCCACCAAGCGGGTGCTGGACCCGCTGGGTATGCGGCGCACCACGTACCACCCGGTGGAGCCGTACGCCCGCGGGTACGTGGTGCACGCGCTGGGCGGCACGCTGCACGAGCAGCCGCGCGCGGACACCGGCGCGATGGCCCCCGCCGGGCAGCTCTGGTCCACGGTCACCGACATGGCCAAGTGGGCCGGTTTCCTGGCCGACCCGGCCCCGGCCGTGCTGGCCCGGGAGACCGTCGACGAGATGTGCAGCCCGGTGGCGATCAGCGATCCGGAGTCGTGGACGGCCGGCCACGGTCTGGGCCCGCAACTGTTCCGGGTCGGCGAGCGCGTCCACGTCGGGCACGGTGGCTCGATGCCCGGTTACCTCGCCCATCTCGCCGTGCACCGGCGCAGCCGGATGGGCGTGGTGGTGTTCGCCAACGCCTACGGCTTCGCCGGTGGCGAGAGCATCATGGACCTCGGCCTGCGCGCGCTGACCACGGTGCTGGACCACGAGCCGGCCGCGCCCGCGCCGGCCTGGCAGCCGCCCGCGCCGCCGACCGGCGAGGCCGCGGAGGTCTGCGGCCGCTGGTGGTGGATGGGCCGGGAGTACGACGTCGCCCCGGTGGGCGCCGGCCTGGTGATGACCGGCCCGGGCCGGCACACCCGGTTCCACCGCGAGGCCCCGGACCGCTGGCGCGGCGCCGCCGGCAGCGACGAGGGCGAGGTGCTGTCCGTGCTGCGCGCCCCGGACGGCACGGTCACCGGGCTGGACATCGCCACCTTCCGCTACAGCCGGAACCCGTACGACCTGGCGTGATCCCCGCCGCTCGCGGCCGGATTTCCCCGGGTACGGCCGGGGCGTCCCGCGGCGATCGGCGCGGCCCTCGCACCCCCGGGCGTGGCCGGGGGCGGTGGCGTCAGGTGGCGGCCACGGCCGGGGCCGGGGTGCGCGCGGTCAGGCCGACGGCGAGGCCGCCCGCGACCGTGGCGATGCCGGCCCAGACCAGCGGGCCGGGCGGCGGCGCGCCCAGCGCCGTCCCGGTGAGGGCCGCGGCGACCGGGGCGACGCCGGTCAGCAGCCCGGCACGTCCGGCGCCGATCCGCGTCACGCAGGTGTACCAGAGGAGGAAGGCGGCGGCGGTGACCCCGGCCGCCAGGTAGGCGCCGGCCAGCACGTCGTCGGTGTGCAGCCGGGTGACCGCGGACGGCCCCTCGGTGAGCGGGCCGAGGACGCCGAACATCGCGGTGGCGAGCCAGGTGGCGTGCACGGAGACGCCGAGCGGGCCGTGCCGGCCCAGCACCGGCACGGCGAGCAGGGTGAACAGCGCCTCGCCGGCGAACGTGACGACGGCCCAGAACACCCCGGTCGCGTCGGTCCGGCCCAGCCCCTCGACCAGGACCGCGCCGAGCGTGACGACGGCTGCGGCGAGCAGCACCCGAGGAGCCGGCCCGCGGCCCTCCAGCAGCGGGCCGCCGGCCGCGAGCAGGACCGGGACGCAGGCCACGGCCACCCCGAGGACGGCCGGTTCGGCGTGGCGCGCCCCGTGCACCAGGGCGATGTTGAAGACCAGCAGACCGGCCACGGTCACGCCGAGCAGCCAGAGCCACTCGGCGCCGCGTGGCCGGCGCAGCCGGGTCCGGGTCCACCGCGCCCAGGCGAGAAGGAGCAGGCAGGCGACCGCGTACCGGAGCGCCTGGACCGTCAGGTGCGGCGCGTCCGCGAGGTGGCCGCTGACCGCGACGCCGCCGCCGACGAAGACCATGCCGGCCGCGCCGGCGAGGATGGGTGACGTCTTCATGCATGCCATGCTCCCGGCGGGTATGGTCCGGTTCGAGGACCAATCCCAGCGCTATGAGGTGGACCAATTTCCGCTGCCGAGCCGTCCCGGCCCGCACCCGGGTCGGACTTCCTGCAACTGCGCGCGCAGGAGGCGCCGGCCAAGGGGCTGACCGGGTGGCTGACCGACGGGCTGCGCGCCGCGATCACGGCGGGACGGCTGGCGCCCGGGACCCGGCTGCCGGCGACCCGGCGGCTCGCCGCGGAACTGGGCGTGTCCCGCGGGGTGGTGGTGCAGGCCTACCAGCGACTGGTCGACGAGGGGCTGGCCGCGGCCCGGACCGGCTCGGGCACCGTGGTGGCGCGCGACGCGGCGGTCGCCCCACGCCCGAGCGCGGACCGGCGCCGCACGCTGCGCCGGCTGCGGCTGCCGCTTCCCACCCCGGACGGCATCGACCTGGACCTGTCCCCCGGGGTGCCGGACCTGTCCGCGTTCCCCCGGGCCGCCTGGCTGCGGGCCGAACGCGCGGTGCTGGACCGGGTGACCGCGGCCGACCTGGGCTACGGCGACCCCGGCGGCAGCCCGCGACTGCGTGCCGAGCTGGCCGGCTGGCTGGCGCGTACCCGCGGGGTCCGGGCCGAGGCGGACGACATCCTGGTGTGCGGCGGCGTCGCCCAGGGTCTCGCCCTGCTGGCGCAGGCCGCGAGCGCCCGCGGCGAAGCCGCGTGGGCGGTCGAGGATCCCGGCTCGCGCGGCGCCCGCGACCAGGTCGCGCATTGGCGGGTACGCCCGGAGCCGGTCCCGGTCGACGACGACGGCCTGCGGATCGCCCCGCTGCGGGCGACCGGCCTGCACACCGTCCTGCTGACCCCGGCGCACCAGTTCCCGACCGGGGTGGTGCTCGCCCCGCAGCGGCGCCGGGAGCTGCTGACCTGGGTGGCCGAGGGGGCGCGGCTGATCGTCGAGGACGACTACGACGCCGAGCACCGCTACGACCGGGCCCCGGTCGCCGCGGTGCAGGGCGCCGCGCCGGAGCGGGTCGCCTACCTGGGCAGCGTCTCCAAGTCACTGGCGCCGGGGATGCGGCTGGGCTGGCTGATCGCGCCCCGGCGCCGACAGGCCGAGCTGCTGGCCGCCAAGCACGCCAGCGACCTGGGCAGCCCGGCGCTCCCGCAGCTCGTGCTGGCGCACCTGCTGGCCTCCGGCGACTACGACCGGCACCTGCGCCACGTACGGGCCCGGCAGCGGGCGCGCCGGGACGCGCTGCTCGCCGGATTGCGCACGCACCTGCCGCAGGCCCGGGTGCGCGGGGTGGCGGCCGGGCTGCACCTGCTGGCCGAGCTGCCGGCCGGCGACGACGTCGCGCTCGCGGAACGGGTCCGGGCCCACGGCGTGCTGGTGCACCCGCTGAGCTGGCACCGCAGCCAGCCCGGCCGGCCCGGCCTGGTGCTCGGTTACGCCGCGCACCCGCCGGACCGCCTGACCGACGCCGCCGTCCGCATCGGCGCCGCGCTGGCCGGCACAGCGGCTACTCCGGCGGCGCCGTCACGTGGTCGATCAGCCGCTCCATCGAGTTGATCAACGGAGTCTCCACGTCCTTGTAGCTGCTCACCGAGGCGAGGATGCGACGCCACATGTCGGCCGGCTCGCGGACGCCGACGGCCTCGCAGACCCCCTCCTTCCACGGGCGGCCGGGCGGGACCACCGGCCACTCGCGCAGCCCCACCCGCGCGGGTTTGACCGCCTGCCAGACGTCGACGTACGGGTGCCCGGTGATCAGGACGTCCGGGTGGGTGACCGAGGCCACGATCCGGCTCTCCTTGGACCCGGGCACCAGGTGGTCGACGAGCACGCCGAGGCGGCGCCGCGGGCCGGGCCGGAAGTCTCGGACCGCGGCGGCCAGGTCGTCGATGCCGTCCAGCGGTTCCACCACCACGCCCTCGATCCGCAGGTCGTCGCCCCAGATCCGCTCGACCAGCGCGGCGTCGTGAATGCCCTCCACCCAGATCCGGCTGGCCTTGGCCACCCGGGCGGTGACCCCGGCCACCGCGATGGACCCGGAGGCGGTGACACGTCGCTGCGCGGGCGCCGCGGGCCGCGCCGGCCGGCGCAGCGTGACCGGCTTCCCGTCGAGCAGGAACGCGGCCGGGGCGAGCGGAAAGTTGCGGCGCCTGCCGTGCCGGTCCTCCAGCACCACCGCGCCGAGCTCGAACCCGACCACCGCGCCGCAGAACCCGGAGTCGGCGTCCTCCACGACCAGCTCCGGTTCGGCGTCCACCTCCGGGATCGCCCGACGGCGGCGCCAGTTGCCGGAAAGCACGTCCTCCCCATACATGATCCGCACGGTAACCCGGGCCACCGCCACACACCGGGGTGACGCTCCGGACCGAGACAAGGTTCCGCGACGGCACGTACCCTTGCTCGCATGTCACCCGCAGCTGATGCGGCCACCCGCACCGCCCGCCGGTCCACCCGGTTCGTGGCCTGGGTGCGGGCCTGGCGCGCCGGACTGGTTCCGTTCGACGAGCTGGCCGACGAGATCGCCGGGGACGAGGAGCACCTCGTCGCCGACGCCCCCGGCACCTGGACCGACGTGCCGCTCGGGCAGGGCCTCCCGCTGTTCGCGAAACTGCATCCGGACGACATCCGGCTGGTGCTGCCGGTGCCCGGCGACCCGCGCGGCCTGCCCGGTCCGGGCCCGCTGACCGGCGCGGCGCTGCTGGCCGGTGAGGCGATCATCACCCCGGGCTTCGGCGTGGTCCCCGAGGTGCGCCGGCACACCTCCGGCTCCGGTGTGGAATTCGAGACCCTGCTCTGGCGGGTGCTGCCCGCCCCGGAGCACCGCCCGGTCTTCCAGATGGGCGCGGCCGAGGCCGAGGCGCAGCTGACCGCGGCGCTCGGCGAGGCCACCACCCGCCTCACCAAGCTGGACGTGGCGCAGTGGAAACCCGAGCTGGCCGGCGCGTTGCAGGCGCTGCGCCGCCCGGAGAGCACGGCCACCCTGCCACCCGGCTTCGACCCGCGGGCCCGGCGGCTGTTCGCCCGGGCCAGCGTGCTCGACCAGGTGCTGGCGCTCGCCGAGACGAACGCTCCGGGCGGCGCGGTCAACGGTTACGAGGCGCAGCAGCGCGACGAGGCGCTGCGCCCGCTCACCGCGGCGTGCCGGCAGGCCCTGGTGGCCGCCTGCAACTCCCCGCTGCGCCCGTGACGCCGGACCGGCACGCGCACTGCACGTTCTGCGGGGCGCGGTTCACCCCGGGGCAGGCCTGGCCGCGCCGCTGCGCGGCGTGCGGGGAGACGACGTACCGCAATCCGGCCCCGGTGGCGGTAGCCCTGCAACCGATCGGTTCCGGCCTGCTGGTGGTGCGGCGCGGCATTGCGCCGGCGGAGGGCCGGCTGGCGCTGCCCGGCGGGTTCATCGAGCTGGGCGAGACCTGGCAGGCCGCGGCGGCGCGGGAGCTGGGCGAGGAGACCGGCATCAAGGCCGACCCCGACGAGGTACGCCTTTTCGACACCCTCAGCGCGCCGGACGGCACCCTGCTCGTCTTCGGCCTGTTCCCCCGCCTCGCGGACGGCTCGGGACTGCCGACGGTGCCACCGCCGGACGAGGCGCTCGGGCTCGAGGTGCTCCACGGCCCGACGGAGCTCGGTTTCAGCCTGCACACCCAGGTGGCGAACCGCTGGTTCACCGAGATCCGCCGGGCCGCCTGACGCGTCCCGGCGCCGACCGGCCGCCGCCCCGATCAGCGCGGAATGTTCCAGGCGGTGGCCTGCAGCGCCAGCGCATCGGCCTTCCCCAGGCCGGTCACCGAGACGACCACCATCTTGCGAGGGATGCCGATCCGCTGCGCATCGCTGTCCGAGGTGAGCAGGCAGTACACGTCGCCCTGCACGGCCGGCAGCCGTCCCTCCTTGGCCAGGGGCCTGACCGCGATCCGCGTCACGCAGTCGGACGGTTTGACCGCCTCCGAGTCGTAGGAGGTACCTTCGACACCCGGCTGCAGGGTGAGGTAGGGGGTGTTTCCGGCGGTGCACGGGTTGTGGTAACTCAGCTCGGCGATCGCCGGGTCGACCTGCACCCGCGGCTTATCCAGATCGATGTACACGGCGCCGTTGCAGGGACCGGGAATCTCGAGAGCGGTCTCGATGTAGAACTGGTCGAACTGCGTCTCGGGGCCGAGCGGCGGCGGCGACCCCTCCGCGGACTCGGACGGCTGCCCCGGGTCCACCGGCGCGGTGGTGCTCTGTACCGGGTCGGGCGGTGGCACGGTGACCGCCGGCCCACTGGGTGGCGCCGCCCTCGCGGCCAGCTTGTCGGCCCGCGCGGCGGCGTCCCCGGCGACGCTGTTGGCGTGCCAGGAGAGCACCACCGCCACGGCGGCGAGCAGCAGCGCGAGCCCGGCCAGGACCGCGGTCCAGCCGGAGCGCCCCCGGCCCGCTCCCTTCTGCGCCTTGGCCGGTGGGGTGCCGGTCGGCGGATCCTGCGGTAACGGATTATCGTGGCTCACACTTATCGCATCCTCTTCGTTCAATGAGGGTTTGATCAACAAAGACTGATCAATATGGGGAGGTGGACGGCACCATAGCGCCTACCAGCCTCGATCCATCTGTCGAATATCCGTCATCCGCGACGACGTGGCATTTCGGGACGCCGATCGATGTATGGTGGCGCCTCCTAAACCGGCGACTACCCGGCAGGCGGCACAACGGTGAGCACGACTCCTCCCCCCGACGACACGCCCGCGCCCGGCGACAGGCGCAAGCGGCGAGATGTGGTCGCCGTGGCCTCGATGGTGGCCGGTGTGGTCAGTGCGGTGATCGCACTCGCGGCCTGGCAGTGGCCCCAATCGCCGGATCCCTCGCCCGCGCCGGTCGCCGTCCCCCCGGTCACCTCCTCCCCTACGGCCGGGCCGACGGCCGCTGCCACCGTGGCGCCCGGGGCCGGGAACCCGTCCGGCACGCCCCTGGACGCCCTCGACGTGGCCGCGGGCCACGCGAACCTGGCACCGGTGCCGCCGGCGGTGCGCGACAGACCCGGATTCAAGGACCGGCCCATCGCCATCTCCTGCCCGTCGAACCAGACCGGCGACCTGACGCGCGAGGTCACCTGGCTGCTCCGCGGCCGCTACCTGGACTTCCGGGCCGACGTGCACCCCTACTACCCGGCCGGCACCGACACCGCCGCGGCGACCTACGTCTTCGCCGTCACCGGCACCCGGCGCAAGACCGGGGACCTGACCACCGCTGAGGCCGGACGGCAGCAGAGCGCCACGGTGACCAGCGCCAAGCCGCTGACCGGGGGCGTCGGCGGGGCGGAGCGGCTGACGATCCGGGTCCGATGCGGCAACCCGAACGGCGTCGTCGTCCTGACCGGCGCCACGGTGACGCCGCCCTAGTCGATCAGGTCGACCCGGACCAGCTCGTCGAGGAGCAGGCGGATCGCCGGGGCGCAGCGCGCGGCGTCGGCCGAGGCGAACCAGGCCAGCTCGGCGATCTCGTTGGCCGGTGCCGGAGCGGCGTCCGCGACGGCGGGCTCGCCGAGATAGCAGACCAGACGGACCCGGGTGCCGGCGGGGCGGTTGTGCGCGGGGGCCTCGATCGTACGGAAATGGCGCAGCCGCCCCGCGTCCAGCACGACGCCGACCTCCTCCTCGGCCTCCCGGGCGGCCGCCGCGGCGTGCGTCTCCCCCGGCTCGGGCTTGCCCCCGGGCAGGTAGAACGCGTCGGAGCGGTGCGCCCGGACCACCAGGACCCGCCGTTCGCGCACGCACACCCAGGCGGCGGCGACCACCTCGCCCGGACCGGTGGGGACCGGCTCCCGCGACTGTTCCAGGTACGACTCTTCGCTCGCCGGCACGGCAGCGACCCTACTGCAGGGGCGCGCCGCCGCCGGGCGCCGGGAGCCGTTCAGCCCGGGCCGGCCGCTGCCGAACCGTAGGACGTGACCGGTTCCGCCGGGTGGCGGGCGCTGCCCGCGGCCGAGCGACGACCACGGCCCACGGCCGGGCGGTCGGCCGTATTCGCGGCCGGACGGCAAACCTTGCGCGCGGCCGTGCGGCGGGCACTGCCCGCGGCCCGGCAACGGGCACTGCCCGCGGCCCGGCAACGGGCACTGCCCCCGGCCCGGCAACGGGCACTGCCCCCGGCCCGGCAACGGGCACTGCCCCCGGCCCGGCAACGGGCACTGCCCGCGGCCCGGCAACGGGCACTGCCCCCGGCCCGGCAACGGGCACTGCCCCCGGCCCGGCAACGGGCACTGCCCGCGGCCGTCGGCGCGCTGGCGCTCACCGCCCTGGTCGCGCTGCTGTCGGGGTGGTCGTTGTCGGTCGTGATCAGCGGGTCGATGCGCCCGGCCGTCGAGGCCGGCGACGTGGTGATCACCGCGCCGCTGACCGGGCAGCGGATCCGGGCCGGGTCGGTGATCCGGTTCCGGAGTCCGGACCGGCCGGGGCGGGCGGTGCTGCACCGGGTCGCCCGGGTCGCGCCGGACGGCCGGCTGATCACCAAGGGCGACGCGAACGCGGTGGCGGATGCCACCCCGGTCCCGGCGGGCGCGGTGACCGGCGTGGGCCGGCTGCGGATCCGGTACGCCGGATTGCCGGTGCTGTGGTGGCGCCGGGGCGGCGGCCCGCGGCTGGCGGCGCTGGCCGGGGTGCCGGCAGCGCTGATCGTGCTGGTCGGGGCCGGGTGGCGACCGGGACGACCGGCCACCCGATCGCGCGTGCGGTGATCAGGCGGCCGGCGGTTCGCTCCGGACCCGGCTCAGATCTCGTCGATCAGGTCGGCGACCGAGTTGACGATGCGGGACGGGCGGTACGGGTACGTCTCGCTCTCCATCCGGCTGCTGATCCCGGTCAGCACCAGGATCGTCTCCAGTCCGGCCTCCAGCCCGCACAGCACGTCGGTGTCCATCCGGTCGCCGATCATCGCGGTGGTCTCGCTGTGCGCGCCGATCGCGTTCAACGCCGAGCGCATCATCATCGGGTTCGGCTTGCCGACGAAGTACGGCTTCACCCCGGTCGCCTTGGAGATCATCGCGGCCACCGAGCCGGCCGCCGGGAGCAGCCCCTCGTTGGAGGGTCCGGTCGCGTCCGGGTTGGTGCAGATGAACCGGGCGCCACCGTTGATCAGCCGGATCGCCTTGGTGATCGCCTCGAAGCTGTAGGTGCGCGTCTCGCCGAGCACCACGTAGTCCGGGTCGAACTCGGTCAGCACGTAGCCGGCCGCGTGCATCGCGGTGGTCAGGCCGGCCTCACCGATCACGTACGCGGTGCCGCCCGGACGCTGGTCGGCCAGGAACTGCGCGGTGGCCAGCGCGGCCGTCCAGATCGAGTGCTCGTCCACCTCGAAGCCCATCCGGGCCAGGCGGGCCTGCAGGTCACGCGGCGTGTAGATGGAGTTGTTGGTGAGGATCAGGAACGGCTTGCCGGACGCCTTCATCCGGTTGACGAACTCGGGTGCGCCGGGCACCGGCTCACCCTCGTGGACGAGCACGCCGTCCATGTCGGTGAGCCAGCTCTCGATCGCTTTGCGTTCCTTCATTGCGCGGCTCCAGGTCGCGTCGCGGGGCGGGGCGGAGGGGTGCAGCAGTCCGTCGGGCAGACGTCCCAGGTCGGGAGCGTACCCAGCCCGGTGTGCGGTTGATCACCCAGCCGCTCCTCGACGAGCTCGCGCACCATGGCGACGAAGCGCGGGTGGACGCCGGGCGTGGCGGCCCGGGCGAACCCGAGACCGAGCCGGGCGGCGGTGTCCCTGGCCTCGTTGTCCAGGTCCCAGATCACCTCGAGGTGGTCGGAGACGAAACCGATCGGACTGAGCACCACGTCGGTGACCCCCTTCTCGGCGAGCACCTCCAGGTGGTCGTTGATGTCCGGCTCCAGCCACGGGATCTGCGGCGGGCCGGAGCGGCTCTGCCAGACCAGGTCGTACCCCAGGTCGTCGGCCGCCGCGGCGGCCCGGACCAGCCGGGCGGTCTCCTCCAGCTGGGCGGTGTAGCGGCCGCCGGTCGGGCCCGCGGTGCGGGCCATGCTCAGCGGGATGGAGTGCGCGGTGAAGACCAGCCGGGTGGTGCCCCGGCGGGCCGGGTCCAGGGTGGCCAGCGCGGTACGCACCGCGTCGGCGTGCGGCTCCACGAAGCCCGGGTGGTCGTGGAACTGCCGCAGCTTGCTGATCCGCGGCGCCCGGGGGCCGACGTGCTGGCGCGCGGCGGCGATGTCCTCCCAGTACTGCCGGCAGGAGGAGTAGCCGCCGTACGCGCTGGTGGCGAAGCCGAGCGCGTGCTCGACACCGTCGTCGCGCATCCGCGCCACGGTGTCGGCCAGCATCGGGTGCCAGTTGCGGTTGCCCCAGTACGCCGGCAACCCGATGCCGTGCGCGGCGAAGTCGGACTCCACCGCGGCCAGCAGATCGCGGCACTGCTGGTTGATCGGGGAGACCCCGCCGAAGTGCATGTAGTGCTCGTACACCTCGGCGAGGCGCTCGTCCGGCACGCCGCGCCCGCGCACCACGTTGCGCAGGAACGGCATCACGTCATCAGGCTTCTCTGGCCCGCCGAAGGAGAGCAGGACGAAGGCGTCGTAAACCACGCGCCCATCCTGCCACCGGGGGTGTTCCCCGGCCTCCGGTAACCGGCGACGTGTCGGCGGCGTCACGCGGCCCGGCCCCCGGCCGGACCCGGCGTGCGGGAGCGGTCAGGCTCCCAGCGCGTGGTAGCCGCCGTCCACGTGCACCATCTCGCCGGTCGTGGCCGGGAACCAGTCGGACAGCAGGGCGCAGACCGCGCGGGCGGCCGGCTCCTGGTCGTTGAGGTCCCAGCCCAGCGGCGCGCGCTCCGACCAGGCGTCCTCGAACTGCTGGAAGCCCGGGATCGACTTGGCGGCCATGGTGCGCAGCGGCCCGGCCGAGACCAGGTTGCTGCGGATGCCGCGCTTGCCCAGGTGCAGCGCGAGGTAGCGGTTGGCCGACTCCAGCCCGGCCTTGGCCACGCCCATCCAGTCGTAGACCGGCCACGCCTTGGTCGCGTCGAAGGTGAGCCCGACGACCGACCCGCCGGCGCCCATCAGCGGCAGCGCCGCCGTCGCGAGCGACTTGTAGGAATACGTCGACACCTGCAGCGCCGTCGCGACGTCCGCCCACGGCGCGTCCAGGAACCCGCCGCCGAGGCAGCTCTGCGGGGCGAAGCCGATCGAGTGGACCACACCGTCCAGCCCGTCGACGTGCTCACGCACCCGGTCGGCCAGGGCGTCCAGGTGTTCCTGATTCGTCACGTCCAGCTCGATGACCGGGGCGGCCTCCGGCAGCCGCTTGGCGATCCGCTCCACCAGCGACAGCCGGCCGAAGCCGGTGAGCACGACCTGAGCGCCGTTCTCCTGGGCCAGCTTCGCCACCGAGAAGGCGATCGAGGCGTCGGTGATCACACCGGTGACCAGCAGCCGTTTTCCGGCCAGCAGTCCAGACAACATTCTCTCCTGAAGGAATTCTCGACAACTCGATGTGCAGGCCGGGGCGGACTAGTGCCCCATGCCGAGGCCCCCGTCGACGGGGAGCACGGCGCCCGAGATGTACGCCGCGCTGTCGCTCGCCAGGAAGGTCACCGCGGCGGCGACCTCGTCGGGAGTGGCGAGCCGACCGGCCGGGACGGCTTTGATGATTTCCGCCTTGCGCGACTCCGGCAAGACATCGGTCATCTCGGTCTCGATGAAGCCGGGCGCCACCACGTTCGCGGTGATGTTGCGACTGCCCAGCTCCCGCGTGATGCTACGGGCCATACCGACCAGACCGGCCTTCGACGCGGCGTAGTTCACCTGGCCGGGTCCGCCGTACAGGCCGATCACCGACGAGATGAAGATCAACCGGCCCCACTTGTTGCGCAGCATCTTGGCGCTGGCCCGCTTGGCGACCCGGAACGCGCCGGTCAGGTTCGTGTCCAGGACCCGCTCGAACTGCTCCTCGCTCATCCGCAGCAGCAGCGTGTCGTCGGTGATGCCGGCGTTGGCGACCAGGACCTCGACCGGGCCGAGCTCGTTCTCCACGGTGCCGAACGCGGCGTCGACCGCCGCCGAGTCGGTGATGTCGCACTGCACGCCGAACAGGCCGTCGGGGGCGCCCGAGCCGCGGTGGGTGATCGCCACCCGGTCGCCCTGTTCGGCGAACGCCCGGGCGATGGCCAGGCCGATGCCGCGGTTTCCGCCGGTCACCAACACGGTGCGAGGCACAGCGCTCTCCTTCGTGAGATCGAGTCATACCCCGGTATGAGGTACCGCAGGGTCACGACAGGGCTGCCGCTCCTCGTTAGCCTGCTGGGAATGGAGACTATCGGCCCCGGGGCGGTCAATACGGTGATGGGGCCGTTGACTTACCTAACGTTCAAAAGGGAGACACCCAGGCCACGACTGCGGCGCCGGCTGCCGGTCTATGCCGTGCCGCTGCTGTTCTTCGGGCTCGTCGCGATCGGGATGGCCACCGGGGCGTACCTGATGGACGAGCGCGGAGTGGTCCCGGCCCTGGCCGTCCTCATCGCGGCCGGCTCGGTCCTGCCGGTGCTCGTCGCCGCGCGCCGTCCGGTGCTGGCCTGGCGGATGGCGTACCCGATGCTGTTCATCGGGGTGCTGTTCCACAGCCCGCGGGAGCCCTGGCCGTGGAACACCGCGCAGATCCTGGGCACCCTGGTCGTCCTGGGCCGGCTCGCCGCGACCCAGGAGTCCCCGGTCACGCTCTGGGCCACCGGCCTCGGCCTGGTCCCGCTGTTCCTCTTCGCCCGGCCGGAGAACTCCTGGGGCGCGGCCGTCCTGGTGATCGCGGTCGCGGCGCTCGGCAACATCCTGACGCGCCGCCGCCGCACCCGGGAGTTGCTCGCCGCACAGACCGAGCTCAACGAGTTGAACGAGCTGGAGCGCTCCCGCCGGGCGGTGCTGGAGGAACGCACCCGGATCGCCCGGGAGATGCACGACGTGGTGGCGCACCACATGTCGATGATCGCGGTGCAGGCGGAGACCGCGCCGTACCGCCTGGCCGGGCTGGACGAGCGGACCGGACAGGAGCTGTCCGCGATCGCCGGCGCCGCCCGGGAGGCGCTGGCCGACATGCGCCGGCTGCTCGGCGTGCTGCGCTCGGAGAGCCAGGCGGCCGAGCGCGAGCCGCAGCCGGGCTACCCGCAGATCGCCGAGCTGGTGAGCACGGCGCGCCGGGCCGGGCTGCCGGTCACCGGGCAGCTGCCGGAACTCGACGGCATCGGCGAGGCGGCCGGGCTGGCGGCGTACCGGATCGCGCAGGAGGCCCTGGCCAACGCGGCCCGGCACGCGCCCGGCGGCCCGGTGCGGCTGGTCGCCCGCGCCGACGGCGACCGCCTGGAACTGTGCGTGCACAACGCGCTGACCGGCACGCCGGAGCCGGGCCGCAGGCCGGGGCACGGCTTGATCGGGATGCGTGAGAGGGTGGCCCTGCTCGGCGGCGAGCTGACCGCGGGACCGGACGGCGCCGGCGGCTACCAGGTGCTGGCCCGGATCCCGCGACAGCCGGAGGCGTGATGATCAGGGTGTTGATCGCGGACGACCAGGCGATGGTCCGGCAGGGATTCGGCGCCCTGCTGGCCGCGCAGCCCGACCTGCTGGTGGTCGGCGACGCGGCGGACGGCGCGGCCGCCGTCGCCGCGGCCCGCCGGCTCGATCCGGACGTCGTGCTGATGGACGTGCGGATGCCGGTGATGGACGGGCTGGAGGCCACCCGCCGGCTGGCCGGCGGTCCCAAGGTGCTCATCCTGACCACCTTCGACCTGGACGACTACGTCTACGAGGCGCTGCGCGCCGGGGCCAGCGGCTTCCTGCTCAAGGACGCCCCGGCCGCCGACCTGGTGCAGGCGGTCCGCGTGGTGGCGGCCGGCGAGGCGCTGCTCGCCCCGTCGGTGACGCGCCGGCTGATCGCCGAGTTCGCCGCCCGTCCGCAGCGCGACCGGCCCCGCCCGGTGGCGCTGACCGCGCTCACCCCGCGCGAGACCGAGGTGCTGCGGTTGATCGCGCGGGGACGGTCCAATCAGGAGATCGCCGCCGATCTGGTGGTCGCCGAGCAGACGGTGAAGACGCACGTCGGGCGGGTGCTGACCAAGCTGGCGCTGCGCGACCGGGCGCAGGCGGTGGTGTTCGCCTACGAGACCGGGCTGGTCGCGGCCGGCGAGTGACACGTCCAGGTGTTCCGCGCCACCTGTGGGTGTCCTGAGTTTCTTAAGCGATACTTAAGAGGTACGCTCCTGCACGGTTCCCGGCCCCATCGACTTCGCGGAGGTGATCGCTGTGCGAGATAGCGATCCTCCTAGTCGTGGCCGGGACGCTCGTCAGCGTTTCTGACCGCTGACCAGATCTCCCACCCGCGCCCACCGGTCCGATCCTGCCTGCCCGCAGGACGTCGACCGGCCGTGTCGTGTGCGCCGCGACACCGGGTCCGGGCATGGCCGCGACGTGACCTGCGCATTTCGCAGATTCGCTCAGTCACGATGCGGAAGGTGGCTCCACCATGAAGAACCTCATCGCGCCCCTCGGCTTCACCGTCCTGTCCGCGTGGGTCGTCCTGCTGTTCGTCCTGGCCTCGCACAACACTCCCTGACCTGCCGGTCACGGCAGCCGTGAGGTCCACAGCAGACTCGTCGCGGCGCCGATCAGGGCCAGCAGCAGCGCGGTCGCCGCGTACCACTGGGTGACCTCGCGCGGCTGCGTCCGGTGCCCGATCGAGCTGCCCATGTCCTCGTAGACCTTCTTCAGCTCGCTGACCGAGGCCGCCTCGTAGAAGTAGCCCTTCGTCCGCTCGGCCAGCTCCTGCAGCGACAGCCGGTCCACCGGCACCCGCTGCAGCTGGCCGCGGATGTCCACCACGCCGGTGTCGGTGCCGAAGGCGATGGTGCTGACCGGCACGTTGGCCCCGGCCGCCGCGGTGGCCGCGTCCTCGATCGACCGGCCGGACGTCCGGTACCCGTCCGAGAGCAGCACGATCCGGGCCGGTGGCGCGCCGTCCGCGCCGTCGGCCGGCACCGAACGGATCGCGTCCAGCGAGGTGAACACCGCCTCACCGGTCGCGGTCGCCTCGGCCAGCGACAGAGCGTCGATCCCGGCCAGCACCTCGGCCCGGTCCTTGGTCGGCGCGACGAGTACGTTCGCCGCCTTGGCGAACGACACCAGGCCCAGGTTGTAGGTGGGCGGCAGCTCGTCGACGAACGCCTTGGCCGCCTCCTGCGCCGCCTCGATCCGGGTCGGCGCCACGTCGTCGGCCTGCATCGACAGCGACACGTCGATGGCGAGCATCACGGTGGCGCGTTCCAGCGGCTGCTCGGTGTCGACCGAGGGGCGCGCGGTGGAGAACGCCAGAGCCGCCATCATCAGCAGGAACGCGGCCGCCGACACGTGCCGCCGCCAGCCCAGGCCCCGGGGGGCCAGGGTGCGCAGCAGGTCGACGTTGGTGAACCGCATCGCGTACGACCGCCGGTGCAGCTGCCGCCACACGTAGGCGCCGGCGACGGCGAGGACGGGCAGCAGCGTGAGCAGCCACCACGGAGCCAGGAAACGGATCATCGAGTGGTCCCCCGGGTGCGTGCGTGTCGTTGGGCGGCCACGAAGCGGACCATGTCCAGCAGCCAGTCGGTGTCGGTGCGCAGCCGTAGGTGGGACGCGCCGGCCGCGCGCAACGCCCGGGCGATCGCGGCGCGCTGCTCGCTCGCCGCGGCCGCGTAGCGCTGCCGCAGCCGCGGGTCGGCGGTCTGCACCTCGTGCAGCTCGCCGGACTCCGGGTCGGCCAGGGTCAGCACCCCCACGTCGGGCAGCTCCAGCTCACGCGGGTCGAGCACCTCGACGGCCAGCACGTCGTGGCGCACCGCGAGTTTGCGCACCGGCCGCGCCCAGCTCTCCACCGGAGCCAGGAAGTCGGAGATCACCACGGCCACACCGCGCCGCCGCGGCGGCCGGTTCAGCATGTCGATCAGGGCGCCCAGGTCGGTGCGCCCGGGCCGGATCGCGGTGCGCGCGATGGCCCGCAGCAGGCCCTGCGCCTCCTTGCGGCCCGGCCGCGCCGGCATCCGCACCACCGACGGGCCGGCCGCGTCCGCCACGGCCGCCGTCGCCGCCTTGCGGCGCCACCGGCCCGGGGCTTGCGCGCTTTCCGGTACGCCGGAGCCGGTGCCGACCACCGCGCCGATCCGGTTGCCGCCGCGGGCGGTGAGGTGGGTGACCGCGGTGGCCGCGGCGATCACCAGGTCGCGCTTGAGCCACCTGGCCGTGCCGAAGTCGAGGCTGGCCGACAGGTCCACGGCCAGCCACGTCTCCAGCTCGCGGTCGGCCACCGTGCGCCGCACGTGCGGCAGCGTGGTGCGCGCGGTGACCGGCCAGTCCATCCGGCGCACGTCGTCGCCGGGGCGGTACTCCCGGGACTCGCCGGCCTCGGTGCCCGGGCCGGGCAGCAGGCCGACGTAGTCGCCCTGCAGCAGGCCGTCCAGTTTCCGGGTGACCAGCAGCTGCAGGCGGGCGAGCACGGCCTCGGAGCGTGCCGCCTCCGCCGGCGGCGCCGGCACGGGCTGGCTCACGACCGCGCCCCCTCCACCGTGCCCGCACGGCCCGCGCCGCACGGATCACCGGCCGGCGCGGGCCGGCGTCGCTCGGTGCCGCCGGTCATGGCTGGGGTTGCCCGGGCCACGCCGGGTTGCCCTGCGCCGGGTACGCCATGGCGGCCGGCACGCCGCTGGTCGGCTGCGCCCCGTTCGGGTGGGCACCCGGCGCGACCGGGCCACCGTGCGGCGAGGTGCCCTGCCGGGAAGCGACCGACGGCATCGGTACGGCCTGCATGATCCGGGCCACGATGTGGTCGGCCGGGATGTCGTCGGCCAGCGCGTCGTAGCTGAGCACCAGCCGGTGCCGCAGGATGTCCGGCGCGACGTCCTGCAGGTCCTGCGGCAGCGCGTAGTCACGGCCGCGGAGCAGGGCGAGCGCCCGGGTGGCGCGGACGATGCCGAGCGAGGCACGCGGACTGGCGCCGTACTGAATCAGCTGGGCGACGTCCGGCATGCCGTGCTGGGCCGGCGCGCGGGTGGCCAGCACCAGCCGGACCGTGTAGTCGACCAGGGCGTTGTGCACGAACACCTGGTCCGCCCGGCGTTGCAGGGCGAGCAGGTCGGCCGGGGTGAACACCTGTTTGGGCTCGGGCGCGCTCACCCCCATCCGGTAGACGATCTCGCGCTCCTCGGCGTCGGTCGGGTACCCCACGATGATCTTCATCAGGAACCGGTCCCGCTGCGCCTCGGGCAGCGGGTAGACGCCCTCCTGCTCGATCGGGTTCTGCGTGGCCATCACCAGGAACGGGTCCGGCACGTCGTAGCTCTTGCCGCCGATCGACACCTGGTGCTCGGCCATCACCTCGAGCAGCGCCGACTGCACCTTGGCCGGCGCCCGGTTGATCTCGTCGGCGAGCAGGAAGTTCACGAACACCGGCCCGAGCTCGACGTCGAACTGCTCGCTGCTCTGCCGGTAGATCCGGGTGCCGACGATGTCGGCGGGCACCAGGTCCGGGGTGAACTGGACCCGGGAGAAGGTGCCGCCGACCACCTTGGCCAGGGTCTCCACGGCCAGCGTCTTGGCCACGCCGGGCACGCCCTCCAACAGGCAGTGGCCGCGGGCCAGCAGCGCCACGAACATCCGCTCGACCATCCGGTCCTGGCCGACGATGACCCGTTTGACCTCGAACATCGCCCGCTCCAGCTGCGACGCGTCGTGTGCCGGCGGGACCGGCGCGGCCCCCTCCGGGCTCGTCTCGGTCTCGGGCGTGCTGGGCTGCGCCACCGGTCCTCCACAACGGTCGTGATGCGCCGGCGCGGATGCCGACGCTCAAGACTTACACGACAGACAACTACACACGCCTGAGAGGTTCCTAGGAGAGGCGGAACCGGCGCCGTCACCTGACCGTCCCATCATCCCGGCCCGGACGGATCGCCGCAGCCCAGGGCACTATCCGCCGAACATGTTGATCTTTCTGCGCGATCCGCCGGAACAGCCACGCTCACCGGGTGGATACGTATGTCTTTGAACCGTGTAGCATTTAGCACGTCGCCGGGCGGCTTCCCCCGTGGCCGCCCGGCGCATAACCACCCGTTTTTATTTCTCCCATGCCAGAGTCGTCAATGACGTTGCCATTAAGTTGGTCGCATGGTCGAGGAACTCCCCCCGCAGTGCTCCGCCAAGGGCTGTCGCGCGCCCGCGGCCTGGCAATTGCTCTGGAACAATCCCAAGCTGCACACCCCGGAATACCGCAAGACCTGGCTCGCCTGCCCTGATCATCGGGTGTCCCTCGGCGCCTTCCTGGAAGCCCGCTCCTTCCTGCGGGAAGTGACACCTTTCGTGTCGTCGGAGGATGCCAGGATCTCGTAGGGTTCAGATGTGAACGAGCCCGCGGTGCCCACCGTCGTCGATGCCCTGCAGCCGTGGCCGGACACGGTCCGCTGGCGTCCGGTCTCCAGCAAGCTGATCACTGTGGAGCTGATCGGGCTGGCCATCTGGCAGGCGGTCCTGCTCATCGGGCTCGGCGTCGGCTGGCTCGTCGGCCGGCAGTGGGGCTGGCTCGCCGGCCTGGGCGCGGTGCTGCTGCTCGGGCTCTGGCGCGCGGCCGTCGCCGTCCGGGCCGTCCGGGCCTGGGGGTACGCCGAGCGCGACAACGACCTGATGGTCCGGCACGGCCTGCTGGTCCGGCGGCTCACCATCGTGCCGTACGCCCGGATGCAGTTCGTCGACGTCACCGCCGGACCGATCGAGCGCGCGTTCGGGCTGGCCACCGTGCAGCTGCACACCGCGGCCGCGGCCAGCGACGCCCGGGTGCCCGGCCTGCCACCGGACGAGGCGGCCCGGTTGCGCGACCGGCTCACCGCCCTCGGCGAGGACCGGGCCGAGGGCCTGTGACCGCCACCGGGACCCCCGAGCCGGCCGGGCGGCAGCGACTGCACCCGCTCAGCCCGCTGCTGCACGGCGCCAAGAGCCTCGTCGTGATCGTCGCCGCGCTGTCCTGGCAGACACTGCGCCAGCTCGGGCCGACGCACTTCGCGATGGTGGTGGCCGCCCTCGCGGTGGGCGCGGTGATCTTCTCGGCGATCGGGTGGTGGAACACCGGCTACCAGGTGGTGGCCCGGGAGCTGCGGATCACCGACGGGCTGCTGTGGCGGCGCAACCGGGCCATCCCGCTCGACCGGTTGCAGTCCGTCGAGCTGCGCCGGCCGCTGCTCGCGCAGCTCACCGGCCTGGCCGAGCTGCGGCTGGAGGTGGTCGGCGGGAACAAGGCCGAGGCGCCGCTGGCCTACCTGACCGTACGGGAAGCGTCCGCGCTGCGGGAACGCCTGCTCGCGCTGTCCGGTCGTACCCCGCAGCCGGCCGTGCCCGGCGCCGGCCCGGCGGCCGCCCCGGTCACCGCGACCCCGCCGGAACACGTGTTCCTCTCCGTCCGCAACCGCGACCTGCTGGTCAGCCAGCTGCTCACCCCGCAGGCGTTCCTGCTGCCGGTGGGCGTCGCCTGGGTGATCGTCCAGTTCGTGATGGAGGGCTCGTGGACCTTCATCGGGATCGCCAGCACGGTCACCGCGATGGCCGGGGTGCTGCTCCAACCGATCCGCCGGGTGCTGCGGGACTGGAACTTCCGGCTCGCCCGCGATCCGGGCGGGCGGCTGCTGCTGCACTACGGCCTGACCGAGACCCGCAACCAGGTGGTGCCGCTGCACCGCGTCCAGGCGCTCCGGATCACCTGGCCGCTGCTCTGGCGACCCTCCGGATGGCTCTACCTGCAACTGGACGTGGCCGGGTACGGCGCACCGGAACGCGGCGCCGACACCGGCTCCGACCGGCTGCTCCCGGTCGGCGACCGGCACGCCGCCCGCTTCCTGATCGGCGCCGTGCTGCCCGGTGTCGACCTGGCCACCCTGGCCACCTCACCGCCGCCGGCCCGGGTGCGCTGGCTGCACCCGGTCGGGCTGCGGTTCATGGGCGTCGGGCTGCACCCGGACGTGCTGGTCACCCGGCAGGGGCGGCTCGCCCGGGAGATGACCCTGGTGCCGTACGCCCGGCTGCAGAGCGTCCGGGTCGTGCAGGGTCCGCTGCAGCGGCTGTTCGGCCTCGCCACGGTCCATGCGGACGCGGCCGGCGGCCGGTCCGGGGTGGCCCGGGACCGCGATCTCGCCGAGGCGTGGGCGCTCGCCGACGAACTGGCCCGCCGGGCGCGACAGGCGCGGCGGCCCGCTCCCGCCGCGGCCGGCGGGCTGCCGGGCGGCTCGCCGGCCGCGGGGTGGCTCCCGGCGCGCGGTCAAGCGGCGGACGGTCAAGCGGCGCGCGGTCAAGCGGCGGACGGTCGACCCGCGGGGCCGCCGCCCCCGGGCGGTCAGCCTCTCCCGGCGCCCCCCACGGGAGCGCAGCCCTTCCCGGCACCGCCCACGGGAGCACAGCCCTTCCCGGCACCGCCCACGGGAGCACAGCCCTTCCCGGCACCGCCCACGGGAGCACAGCCCTTCCCGGCGCCCCCCACGGAAGCGCAGCCCTTCCCGGCACCATTCGCCGGAGCCCAGCCCGTCCCTCCGCCGGCAGCCGGGTATCCCCCGGTCTGGCAGCGGCGACCAGGGCAGACCGTCTACCTGCCGCCGGTGGCGGGTCAGATCTTCGCGCTGCCCGTCATGCCGGGACCGCTGCCGCCTCCGGCGACAGCCGGGCAGCCGCTCGCCCCGCCGCCGGTGGGGTGGCAGCCAACCGGTCCACCACCCACGGCGGGGCCGCACCACGCTGCGCCACCCACGACGGGACCGCACCAGGCTGCGCCACCCACGACGGGACCACCGACCGATTCGCATCCTGCCGGCGGACCACCGGCCGGCCCGGCACCCGCGGACGGGTAGTCCACCTTCCGGGGCGGGTCAACCCGCTGACGAGACGTTCTGGCGGCCACCCGGGCGCGCTTAAGCTGTCGGGATGGAGCTACCGGAGTTCGCTCCCGGTCTCAACGCCCGGGTGGAGTTGACGGTCACCGATGCCGACACCGCCCAGTCCATCGGCTCCGGCGACGTGCCGGTGCTGGCCACGCCCCGGGTGCTGGCGCTCGCCGAGGCCGCCACGGTGGCCGCGACCGCGCGACAGATCCCGGGTGGAATCACCACTGTCGGCACCCGGGCCACGGTGGAACACCGGGCGCCGACGCCGGTCGGGCGCAAGGTGCTCGCCCACGCCAGACTCGTCGGCGTGGACGGGCGCAAGCTGCTCTTCCACGTCGAGGTCCGGGACGGCGAGACCGTGGTCGCCGAGGTCCACGTCGAGCGCACCGTCCTCGACCGGACGCGCTTCATCGCCCGTGCCCTCGGCGACTGACCGGCCGGACCGCCCGAGCCGAACTCGCGCCCGCTCCCGATGGTTGCCGTGGCCGCCCGAACACCGGCGGCCGTACCGCGCGGGGCCGCCACGGGGCGCATGACCGCCGGCGTGCGGGCCGGTTCGTACCGGGAATCGGGCGGACCGCCGCCGCTCGCGCGGCGGCATGGAGACGTCGCCGCCTCGCGGACCGTCAGATGTCGCCCCAGCGGGCGGCGACCTCGTCCGAGGTGGGCATGGCCGTCGCCCCACCGTGACGTTCGCAGACCAGCCCGGCCACCGCGAGGGCGAATCGGACGTGCCGCTGCCAGCCGGCCAGATCCGCCGGCAGCCCGCCGGACAGCAGGCGGCTGATCAGCGCGGCCATCACCGAGTCACCGGCGCCGGTGGCGTCCACCGCGGTGACCGCCGGGGCGGGCAGCAGCGCCGTGCCGTCCGCCGCGGCCACGTGCGCGCCACGGGCCCCGCAGGTCACCACCACCGCGCCCGCGCCCAGCGCGCGGATCCGCTCGGCGGCGGCTGCCGGGTCCGCGTCGCCGTAGAGCACCTGCGCGTCGGCGGAGCTGAGCTTGACCAGGTCAGCGGTGGCGAAGTACTCCTCGACGAGGTAGCGCAGGGCGGTCACCGCGGCGTCGTCGGGCAGCAGCTTGGGACGGACGTTGGGGTCGAAGACCCGGATGCCGCCGCACCGGGCCCACGCGTCCCGGGCAGTCGCCCGGAACGGCTCGCGGAGCAGGCAGATGGAGCCGGCATAGAGCAGGCCGGCGCCGGCGATCGCGGTGCGGTCCAGGTCCGCGGGGGCGAGAAGGGCGTACGAGGGGGGCTCCCCGTAGAACGTGAAGGTCGGCTCGGCGCCCTCGAACGTGGTGACCGCGAGCGTGGTCGGCACGTCGACCCGGCGCACGCCCCGGTCGCCGACGCCGGCCGCGCGCAGGAACGCGGCGATCCGGTCGCCGAGCACGTCGCCGCTGAGCGATCCGGCGTACTCCACCCGGCCGCCCAGCCGGGTCACCCCGACGGCGACGTTGAGCGGCGCGCCGCCGATCGCCTGACGGTAGATCAGGTCGCCGTCCTGCTCCGCCTCCAGCAGGTCGATCAGTGCCTCACCGAGCACCACCGCGTAGCCCATGCCGCTTCCTCCGCTTCCCGGGTCCCGTCCGCCAACGCCACCACGCCACCACGCCACCACGCCACGACGCCACGACGCCACGACGCCACGACGCCACGACGACGATGCCACCGCGCCACCGCGACCGCGCCATCACGCCACCGCGCCATCGCCGCCGATGCCGCCACCCCACCGCCGCCGATGCACCACTGCACCGCCGTGGCGCGGCGCCCGCTGATCATGCCCGCTGGCCGGCTTCACCGGGACGGCGCACCCGGCGAGATCTCCGCCGTGCCCCGCTCCGGCGCCGGTCAGTCCAGCCTGGGGTTCCGACACCGGATAAATCCGTTTTTGCGACAATTCTTGCCATGTTTGCACTATCTCAACTAGCAGCCGGCCTGGCCCTCGCCGGCCTGACCGCCGTCCCGGCGCCCGGCCCCGCCGTCTTCCAGACGTGGGAGCCCGGCGCCCAGGCGATCACCTACGACCCCGAGCTGGTGCCGGTGGGCGCCACCGCACACGTCGAGTTCAGCTCGACCGGCAGCAATCTCTGGGTGCAGCTCGACGTGACCGGGCTGGTGCCGGGCCGCGGATACGGCGCGCACATGCACGTCGCCGAGTGCGACCGGGACCCCAAGGCGGCCGGCCCGCATTACCAGCACCGGCACGATCCGGCCGCGACCACGGCCAAACCGTCGACCGATCCGGCATACGCCAACCCCGCGAACGAGATCTGGCTGGACTTCACCACGGACGCGCAGGGCGCGGCGACGGTGCGCCGTGAGCAGCACTGGATGTTCTCCCACGAGCGGCTGCCGAAGTCGCTGATCCTGCACGCGGAGACGACCCGGACCACGCCCGGTGCAGCCGGGACGGCGGGGGCCCGGGTCGGCTGCCTGAACCTGCCGTTCGGGTACGAGAGGATGGGCGGGCGCTGAGCCCGTCGCGCCGTTCGACGACCGTACCGGCCGGGCCTCGCGGTCCGGCCGCTCCCGGTCTTCCCGCACCGTCCGGCGCACGCGTCGGTCCGGCTTGCGCCGCGACATCCGGATGGACGCTCCACCGCTTCCCGGGTACGACGGGAGCCGCCCGCCGCCGGCCGGCGCACCGGGCGGTGCTTTTCGTCGGGGGCAAGCGGTAACGTCGGGGAACCGCACGAGGAACGGAGGCACCCCACGATGGCGCAGAAGGACGGCGGCGCGCAGCCCGCACCCCGGACGGAGTCCCACGACCCCGCCTTCCCGGAGGCGTTCCTGCAGTTCATGCGCACCGGATGGCGCGAGGACCCGATCTCGGTCGCGCCGCTGCCCGAGGTTCCGAACTACGCGAAGCGTCGCGCCGCGCTCTCCGACGCGTTCCCCGGTGAGACGCTGATCATCCCGAGCGGCAACGAGAAGGTGCGGGCCAACGACACCGACTACCCGTTCCGGCCGGGCAGCGACTTCTTCTACCTCACCGGCGACCGCGACCCGGACAGCGTGCTGGTGCTCCGACCGAGCGCGTCCGGCCACGACGCGGTGCTCTACACCCGGGAGCGCAACTCGAAGGAGACCGACCGCTTCTTCCGCGACCGCAACGGCGAGCTCTGGATCGGCCGCACCCACACCCTGGCCGAGAAATCCACCGAGCTGGGCCTGGAGACCGCCTCGCTGGGCGCGCTCGGCCCGGCCCTGGCCGCCTCGGCGCCCGGCCGCACCCGCGTGCTGCGCGGTCTCGACGCCAACGTCGACCGGGCGGTGCTGGCCTACGAGCCGGACCGCAGCCGTCCGCGGGACCGCGAGCTGGCCCGGGTGATCTCGGAGCTGAAGCTGGTCAAGGACGAGTGGGAGATCGCCCAGCTGCAGGCCGCCATCGACGCGACCGTGCTCGGCTTCGAGGACGTCGCCCGGGTCCTGCCGGCCGACCGCGCGGTCAAGGAGCGCCTGCTGGAGGGCGTCTTCGGCCTGCGCGCCCGGCACGACGGCAACGACGTCGGCTACAGCTCGATCGTCGGCGCCGGCGCGCACGCGACGATCCTGCACTGGGTCCGCAACACCGGCGTGACGCAGCCCGGTGAACTGCTGCTGATGGACATGGGTGTGGAGGGGAACAACTTCTACACCGCCGACGTGACCCGCACGGTCCCGGTCTCCGGCACGTTCACGCCGCTGCAGCGGCAGGTCTACGACATCGTGTACGCGTCGCAGCAGGCCGGCATGGACGCCATCCGTCCCGGCGTGCTCTTCCGCGACGTGCACCAGGTGTGCATGCGGGTGCTCGCCGAGGGCCTGCACGATCTGGGCCTGCTCCCGGTCAGCGTGGACGAGGCGATGGCCGAGGACAGCACAATCTACCGCCGCTGGACCCTGCACGGTTTCGGGCACATGCTCGGCATCGACGTGCACGACTGCGCGCACGCGCGGAACGAGGCGTACCGGGAGGGTCCGCTCGGCGAGGGCTACGTCCTCACCGTCGAGCCGGGGCTGTACTTCCAGCCCGAGGACGACCTGGTCCCCGAGGAGCTGCGCGGTCTCGGCATCCGCATCGAGGACGACGTCCTGGTGACGGCCGACGGCTGCCGCAACCTGTCCGCGGGCCTGCCGCGCACCTCCGACGAGGTCGAGAAGTGGCTGGCCGCGCAGCGCGAGGCGGGCCCCCGCCTGCCCGGCTGAGCCGTACTCCGCCAGACCAGCCGCCGTCCGCCGGGCGGCACGTCACCGCGTTCATCGGCGACGTGCCGCCCGGCGAAGCGGTCACCGCCCGCTCAGGCCGGTCCACGACCATCGCGCGCGGCGTCCGGACCACGCTCCCGCGCCGAGCGCTCTAGGCGCTTGCCGCCCGGTGCGAGGATTGGCGCAGCGTGAATGCCGCCGATCCCAGCGAACGGGAGACCGCCGTGACCGACGCCCGCATCGTCGACGTGGAGCAGTCCGACGGCCGGGTGGTCGTCCGTGTCCTCGCCGCAGGGACCACGACGGTCGCGGTCGTCGAGCGGCTGCACGACCCGCGGGTCCACCCGCACATCCCGATCGGCACCCGGGAGCGGCAGCACCTGCGGATGATGGTCGACGACATCCCGGTGCGCCTGCGGCCGGGCGCGGGGCGGTACTCCCGGCACTCGTACCGGGTGGTCGCCGAGCACGAGGGCCACGCCTACCTGTACCGCCCGAAGAGCCCGGACACCAGCCGCCTGCTGCGCGACGGCTTCCGCCTGGGCGATTTCACCATCACCAGCAGGGGTGAGGTGGACGCCGACTGGCACGGGGAGCCGGGGCCGGTGGACGTGGCCGTCGGTCACGCGTTGGCCGCCGCCTTCGGCGCCGGCGCGAACTTCTTCCTGGTCTCGCTCCTGGACCTGGTGAGTCAGGCCGAGCCGGCCCACTGATCGCCAGGCCCGGTGGCGACGCCCACTCGACCACGCGCCGCAGGCCCCGATCCCGGTAGGCCGGGCCGGTCAGCCGATCCGGTAGTCGGAGACGCTCCAGCACTCCGCGGCGTTCGGGTCGTCGGTCACGTTGATGGTGACCTTGACCAGGTGGCCGTCGGCGGGGTCGAACTCGGTGGTCGCCTGGCCGCCGTCGTCGGCGGTGGTCCGCGCCATCGCGAGCAGGTCGCGCAGGCTGGGAACCTCGATCTCCTCACCCTCGTCGCCGGTGATCGGGCCGAGCTCCACGTCGGCCGACGCGCTCGGGGCGGCCGTCGGGGCGCCGATCCGGGAGTAGCCGGTGACCCGGCCGCCCTGGACGGTGGCCTGGTACCTGCCGAGGGGCGCGGCGGGGTCACAGCCCCGGGTCAGGACGTACGAGTAGGAGACCGGCTCGGACCAGGCCGGCGCCGGCCCACCGGCGGCCGGTGCGCCGGAGGCGGCGGGTGCGCTCGGGGCGGACGGCTGGGTGAACTCCGGCTCGGGCGACGACGTGCACCCGGTGAGCACACCGGCCACCCCAACCGCGCCCAGGACCGGCCAGAGCCGGGCACGCTCGAACCGCACGACGACCTCCACTCGGGGATGGCCGCCGACCTCCGGCGGGCCACGCGGCGCAATCTAGCGCAGCCGCGCACCCCGTGCGGCTGCCGGGATCCGCGCCGACCCGGATGGCCCGGCGAGGGTGTGCGCCGGGCCGCGATCACGAGAGGTCGGACACGAAGACCGCGACCTGCCGGGCCGGCACGCTCAGTTCCGCACCGTCCAGCTTGGTGACCGCGGACGCGCCGCGCAGCACCGGGTCGACGGACGCGGTCAGCTCCGGGTGCAGCCGCAGCGTGCCCTCCTCCGGTACCACCTGGCAGGTCGGCTCGTCGGTGGCGTTGAACACGACCACGATGCGCCGCCACCGCTCGTCCAGGCCGGTCCCGTCCAGGCACATCACGATCACCCCGGGCGTCTCGCCGGGCCCGCCGAGCGGGAACGTCAGCCGCCGTTCCACCTCCTCGGCGCTGGGCAGCCAGAAGACCGGGGAGGAACGGTGGATCCGCAGCAGTTCGCGGTACCGCTCGGCGGTCAGGTTGATCACCTCGGCGCTCGGCACCAGCGCCGGGTCGGCGAGCAGCGGGCGCGCGTGGTCCCACGTGTCGCCGTTCTCCGACCACGGCGGCAGCCCGACCCCGAACCCGTTGCCGTGCCCGGGGTCCCAGCGGATCTGGTTGAACCAGTCGCCGGAGTTGAACGAGTTGCGGTCGAGGGACTTCGAGCGCAGCCGCTCGCTGCCCAGCGCCACGAATCCGGCGCCCTGCCCGAGCACCACCAGCGACAGCGCGAGCACCTGCATCCGGGCGCGGTCCACCGGGCGCGTGCCACGTGGCAGTTTGTACGCCATCGCGTCGTACAGGATCTCGTTGTCGTGCGCGTCGACGTAGTTGACCGTCTCCGCGGGCGAGGCGGCGTACCCGCACGGGGAGCCGTTGTAGTCGACCTGGGCGCCGCTGCGTTCCACCCCGTCGTGGTTGACGAAGCGGTACGTCGCGAGCCCGCCGGCGAGTCCGACTTTGATCCGGTCGTGAACGAAGCCGGGGGTGTCGTCCCCGAGCCCGGTGGCGAAGCCGGGCACCCCGGGGTCGCCGAACGCGCCGCCGCCGCGGGCCGCGTCGCGCAGCCGGTCGTTGAACGAGCCGATCCCGGTGCCGGCCATGTTGACCTGGGTGGCCTGGGCGAACCGGGCGTCGTAGGCGACCTCGCCGAAGTTCCAGCCCTCGCCGTACAGGCAGATGTCCCTGCCGTGCGGGACCCGCTCGTCCAGGGCGGCCCGCGCGGCCAGGATGTTGGCCCGCGGGTGGTGGCCCATCAGGTCGAACCGGAAACCGTCGATCCGGTACGCCCGGGCCCAGGTGACCAGCGAGTCGACCACCAGCCGGCCCATCATCCGGTGCTCCGGCGCGGTGTTCGGGCAGCAGGTCGACTCGGCGGTGCTGCCGTCGGCGAGCAGCCGGTGGTAGTAGCCCGGGACGATCCGGTCGAGCACGCTGAAGCGGTGCATCCCGTCGCCCATCGTGTGGTTGTAGACGACGTCCAGCACCACCCGCAGCCCGGTCGCGTTCAGCGCGGCGACCGCCGCCCGCAGCTGGCGGATCCGTGCGGTTCCGGCCGGGTCGGTGGCGTAGCTGCCCTCCGGCGTGGTCCAGTGCCACGGGTCGTAACCCCAGTTGTAGCCGTCCCGGTCGGCCACCGCCATCACCGCGCGCTGCTGCTCCGGTGAATCCGGCGGGAAGGCCGTCAGGTCGCAGGCGGGTTGCGCCTGGTCGGCGCGGCGGTCCGGCACGGTGGCGAAGTCGTTGACCGGCAGCAGGTGCACGTGGGTGAGCCCGGCCTCGGCGAGTGAGCGCAGGTGGCGCATCCCGTCCGAGCCCGGCCGGGTGAACGCCAGGAACGTGCCGCGCTCCTCGGGCGGCAACGAGGCGTCGGCGATCGAGAAGTCGCGGACCGAGACCTCGGCGATCTGCATCCGGGCCGGCGGGACCGCGGGCGGTTTGGCCTCCGACGTCCAGCCCGGCGGCATCAGCTCGGGCGAGTCCAGGTCGACCAGCTGGCTGTGGGTGGAGTCGGGAGCCAGCGACACCGAGTACGGGTCGGTGACGCTGGTGGTGACGACCCGCTGGGCGGCCGGCTGCCAGACCTCGACGCGGTACCGGTACCAGCGGCCGAGCCACTTGCGCTTGACCGGAATCGACCAGACGCCGGTCAGGTGGTCGCGGTCCATCCGCAGGACCCGCGGCTCGCCGCCGGGCTCGCGGAACAGCTCCAGCTCGACGGTGCGCGCGGTGGGCGCCCACACCGCCAGCTGCGGCCGGTCGCCGTCCAGGGTCAGGCCCAGGTCGGCGTCGGCCGCCTCGGCGTACAGGTCGTCGAGCACGCCGGCGATCTGCACCGCGGTCCGGGCGGTCACCTCCCCGGTGGTGTCCTGCCCGACCACCAGCAGCCGGCCGCGCAGCAGCTCACCGAGGGCGGCGTCGGTCAGCTCCGGGACGGCGAAGGCCTTGTACGCCCGCAGGTGCGGGAACCGGCGGCTCTGTGCCTGGAAGAGCCCACCCGGCCGCGGGGTCAGCGCGAGGGTGGTGTCCGTGCCGAGCAGCCGGAAGGTGGCGGCCCGGGCGGCGAACCACTCGGGCAGGGCGACCGTGGTCCGGTCGACGAAGACGGCCAGTGAACGGGCCGGATCCAGCTCCGGGCCGAGCGTGCCCAGGTCCGGCTGGACCGGCTCGACGGTGCCGGCGAGCAGCCAGATCTCCCGCGTGACGGTCAGGTCGAGGCGCTGGTCGTCGGGCAGGTCCTTGTGCTCGGCGCGGTGCACGACGTAGCGCAGGCCCACGGCGTCCGGTCTCAACGGGACCCGGAACACCGCGCCGTACGCGTCGAAGGCGGTCGGCATCAGGGGCGTACCCCAGGCGGTCTTGTCCCTGGTCTCGACGCCTTCCCAGACGTGCAGGCCCCACCCGGAGTAGTCACCGTCCGGGCGGCGGTAATGGATCACGGCGTAGCCGTGTTCCGGGTCGGCCGGCGGGCCGGGCGGCGACGTGTGCACCGCGGGGTCGCCGGAGTGCAACCAGATCGACGCCGTCTCCCGGACATCGACCACCCGGTCGGCGTCGACGTCCTTGGCGCCGGAGGCGTGCGCGACCACGAAGCCGACCTCGGCGGCGCCCTCGGCGAGGCGCACCCACGCGAAGCGGCCGTGCTCGTACTCACCGGCGAAGGGCTGCCCGCCCGGGAAGGCGGTCTCCTGCCCGGCGGCGACGTCCCCCCAGACGTGCAGCGACCAGCCGGAGTAGTCGCCGTCGGGGCGGTGGTAATGCACGATGAGCCAGTGCGGCGGCCGGGTCGTCACCGCAACATCGTCGCACCGGGGTACGACGATTTTCAGCGGGAAGCGATCACTGTGGTGATCAGCGGGCCGTCCGCGCCGGTCCGGATCAGGTAGCGGTACCGCTCCCCGGGGACCGCCCCACCCATGCTGTCCAGGTATTCCCACTCCACCTCGACCAGCGACAGCACCGCCGAGATCCGGTGCACGTCCAGCAGCTGCGCGTGCGCCGCGACGATCTGCTGATCCCGGTACGTGGGAGCGGCGCCCAGGAAGGACAGCGCGACCGCCGCCGGGGTGCTGAAGGTGAAGCTGTAGGAGTCGGCCACCACCATCCCGGGCAGGGCGTGGCAGCGCGCGACGACGCTGACGTCGCCGGTGGTGAGCGCCGCGCCGTAGCGGCCGAAGAACTCGCTGAGCTGGTCCAGTTCCGCCTGGGCTGCCATGAGCCGCGGTATGCCCGGCGATCGACGACGGCAAACCCGAGCCCGCCGGCCCGCGCCGGACTGGGAGGATCGGCAGGTGGACCCCGCCTTGCGAGGCATAGCAAGACGGACGTACGGTTTAGCGGCAACGCACAACCGAGAGTTAGGCATGCCTAACCCGCAGGTCGCCCTTTCGGTGCGAAAGACTTGACTTCCAGTCGCTGGGTGTGAAGGAGATGACGGTGGCCAGCCTCGACACCTTTGGTGCGAAGAGCGAGCTGCGCGTCGGAGACGCGAGCTACGAGATTTTCACGATCGACAAGGTGGAGGGCCACGACCGGCTGCCCTACTCCTTGAAGATCCTCCTGGAGAACCTGCTGCGCACGGAGGACGGCGCGAACATCACCGCCGACCACATCCGCGCGCTCGGCAACTGGGACCAGAACGCGGACCCCAGCGTGGAGATCCAGTTCACCCCGGCCCGGGTGCTGATGCAGGACTTCACCGGCGTCCCCTGCGTGGTCGACCTGGCCACCATGCGGGAGGCCGTCAAGGAACTGGGCGGCGACGCCACCAAGGTCAACCCGCTGGCCCCGGCCGAGCTGGTCATCGACCACTCGGTGATCGCCGACCTGTTCGGCCGCGAGGACGCCTTCCAGCGCAACGTCGAGCTGGAGTACCAGCGCAACCGCGAGCGCTACCAGTTCCTGCGCTGGGGCCAGACCGCGTTCAACGAGTTCAAGGTCGTCCCGCCGGGCACCGGCATCGTGCACCAGGTCAACATCGAGTACCTGGCCCGGACGATCATGGAGCGCAACGGCCAGGCGTACCCGGACACCGTGGTCGGCACCGACTCGCACACCACCATGGTCAACGGCCTGGGCGTGCTGGGCTGGGGCGTCGGCGGCATCGAGGCCGAGGCGGCGATGCTCGGCCAGCCGGTCAGCATGCTGATCCCGCGGGTCGTCGGCTTCAAGCTGTTCGGCGAGGCGCCGGCCGGCACCACCGCCACCGACCTGGTCCTGACCATCACCGAGATGCTGCGCAAGCACGGCGTGGTCAGCAAGTTCGTCGAGTTCTACGGCCCCGGCGTGAGCGCCGTGCCGCTGGCCAACCGGGCCACCATCGGCAACATGTCGCCGGAGTACGGCTCCACCGTCGCGATCTTCCCGATCGACGAGCAGACCATCGAGTACCTCAAGCTCACCGGCCGCACCGAGCAGCAGGTGGCGCTGGTCGAGGCGTACGCGAAGCGGCAGGGCCTGTGGCTCGACCCGGACGCCGAGCCGGACTACTCCGAGAAGCTCGAGCTGGACCTGTCGACGATCGTGCCGTCGCTGGCCGGCCCGAAGCGCCCGCAGGACCGCGTCCCGCTGCACACCGCCAAGCCGATGTTCCGCGACGCGCTGAAGAACTACGTGCAGGCCGAGGGCCCGGCGGACGAGGCCAGCCAGGAGTCCTTCCCGGCCAGCGACCCGCCCGCCAACCACGAGGACTCGGCGGCCGACAAGCCGCACACGTTCAGCGCCGCGCAGAACGCCGGCGGCCGGCCCTCCAAGCCGACCCGGGTCCGCGGCGAGGACGGCGTCGAGTACGAACTGGACCACGGCGCGGTCGTCATCGCCGCCATCACCTCCTGCACCAACACCTCGAACCCGCAGGTCATGATCGGTGCGGCGCTGCTGGCCAAGAAGGCCGTCGAGCGTGGCCTGACCCGCAAGCCGTGGGTCAAGACCACCCTCGCCCCGGGCTCCAAGGTCGTCTCCGACTACTACGACCGGGCCGGTCTCACGCCGTACCTGGACAAGATCGGCTTCAACCTGGTCGGCTACGGCTGCACCACCTGCATCGGCAACTCCGGCCCGCTGCCCGAGGAGATCTCGGCGGCGATCAACGAGGCCGACCTGACCGCGGTGAGCGTCCTCTCCGGCAACCGGAACTTCGAGGGCCGGATCAACCCGGACGTCAAGATGAACTACCTGGCGTCCCCGCCGCTGGTCGTGGCGTACGCGCTGGCCGGCTCGATGGACATCGACATCACCACCGAGCCGCTGGGCATCGGCTCGGACGGCAAGCCGGTCTACCTGAACGAGATCTGGCCGTCGGCCAAGGAGATCGACGACGTCATCGCGTCGGCGATCGGGGCCGAGGGCTTCAGCACCGCGTACTCCGACGTCTTCGCCGGCGACGAGCAGTGGCGGTCGCTGCCCACCCCGACCGGTGACACCTTCGCCTGGTCCGCGGACTCCACCTACGTGCGCAAGCCCCCGTACTTCGAGGGCATGGCCGCCGAGCCGGCCCCGGTGAACGACATCACCGGCGCCCGCGTCCTGGCCAAGCTGGGCGACTCGGTCACCACCGACCACATCTCCCCGGCCAGCTCGATCAAGCCGGACTCGCCCGCCGGCAAGTACCTCGCCGAGCACGGCGTCCCGCGCGCCGAGTTCAACAGCTACGGCTCGCGCCGCGGCAACCACGAGGTCATGATCCGGGGCACCTTCGCCAACATCCGGCTGCGCAACCAGCTGGTGCCGGGCGTCGAGGGCGGCTTCACGGTCAACCACCTGACCGGCGAGCAGACCACCATCTACGACGCCTCGGTCGCCTACCAGGCCGCCGGCATCCCGCTGGTCATCCTGGCCGGCAAGGAGTACGGCTCCGGCTCGTCGCGTGACTGGGCCGCCAAGGGCACCATGCTGCTGGGTGTCCGGGCGGTCATCGCCGAGAGCTACGAGCGCATCCACCGCTCCAACCTGATCGGCATGGGCGTGCTGCCGCTGCAGTTCCCGCAGGGCCAGAACGCCGAGTCGCTGGGCCTCACCGGCACCGAGACGTTCTCGATCTCCGGGGTCACCGAGCTCAACGAGGGCACCACTCCGCGTACCGTGAAGGTGACCACGGACACCGGCATCGAGTTCGACGCCGTCGTGCGCATCGACACCCCCGGCGAGGCGGACTACTACCGCAACGGCGGCATCCTGCAGTACGTCCTGCGCAAGATGCTCCGCGGCTGACGCGCCGCCACACCGGAAGGCCCCGCCCCCGCTCAGCCGGGGGCGGGGCCTTCCGCTTCGGCGGCACGGCCGGTGACCGCGCCGCCCGCCGATCTCCCACGCCCCGGCCCGCAACGGCCCGGGCCCACGGGTCCTACCCGGCCTCCCGCCGCGAACCACAGCCCTACCACCCGGCCTCCCACCGCGACCCGCAGGCCCGACTACCCGGCCTCCCGCCACCGCCCACGGCCCGCAGGCCCGACTACCCGGCCTCCCGGAACGGCACGCGACCCAGCTCGCCGACCCGGGCGTGGACGGCCGCCGAGCGCGGGCACCGCCACACCGGCCCGTCGCCGGTCATGCCGACCCGCAACGGATGCGTGGCCGGGTGCTCGGGGCACTCCGGCCACACCGCCGGGAAGCCGAGCTCCGGCAGGCACTCCAGGATCCAGTCGTGCAGCTGGTCGGCGGCCGCGCACACCCGGTCCGGCAGGGCGGTGCCGGGCGCCGGCCGGAATCCGATGCTGCCGAGTGTGCCGGCGACGTGCAGCCACACCGTCCCGGCGTCGTACGGATGGTCGCCCGACGGTTCGCGCACCACCACCCGCACCGGGGACGCGGCGTGCACGTCGCGCAGGACCGGGCGCAGTTCCTCGGGCGTCTCGGGCATACGTTCACCGTAGAGCGTGACCGGCGCGACATCGGACACGTCCGGGGATGCCCTGCCCACGTCCCCGTGGTGAATAAGCTTCGGGGATGGATGACAACAGTGTGCTGAGCCGGATCAGCGGCTTGGTCGAGGAGGAGCACCGGCTGCGCCAGCAGCTGGGCCGGGGCGAGATCTCCTCCACCGAGGAGCATGCCCGCCTCAAGGATCTCGAGGAGTCCCTGGACCAGTGCTGGGACCTGCTGCGCCGGCGCCGGGCGGCGCGTGACGCCGGGCACGACCCGGACACCGAGCAGGCCCACAGCGTCAGCGAGGTGGAGAACTACCTGCAGTGACCCGGGCGCGGCCGCCGTCCGCGCGGCGGCCGCGGGCCGGGCCACGGCTGCCGGCCCGGACACGGCCCACCCGCCCCGCCGCCACCGCCGGGCGCGGACACGAGCCACCCGCCCGCCGCCACCGCCGACCCGGACACGACCCACCGGCCGGCGGGGGCGCTCCGGGAGGAACGGCCGCCGCCGGCCGGCAGGCGCGGGACCGGATCAGCGCAGGCCGGCCTCGAACAGCAGCCGGTCGGTCAGCTCCGCGGCGTCGATCGGCAGCCCACGGGCACGGAACCAGCTCGCCACGTTCTGCACGTCCCGGGCGATGAACTCGGCACCGCGCGGGTTCGCCACCACGTCCACGATCTGCGGCAGGTCGATCAGGACCAGGCGGCCGTCGTGCACCAGCATGTTGTACGGCGACAGGTCCCCGTGCGCCACCTGCGAACGGGCCAGCACCGACAGCGCGTCGGTCATCTGCCGCCACAGCTGCTCGAGCTCGTCGGCGCCGGAGCGCACCTGCGCCAGCCGGGGCGCGGCCTCACCGGTCTCCCAGTCGCCGATGAACTCCAGCATCACCTCGGTGCCGACCAGCTGCACCGGGTACGGCACGCGGACCAGCCCGCTCTCCTGCCCGATCTGCCAGAGCCGGCCGAGCGCGTCGAACTCCGCCGCCGCCCACTGACCGGCGATCATCTGCTTGCCGAACGCGGTCCGGTTGGTCATCGCCCGCATCTCCCGGGACCGGCGCACCCGCCGTCCCTCCAGATAGCCGGCGTCGCGGTGGAACAACCGGTGCTCGCCGTCGCGATACCGTTTCGCGGCGAGCATGCTGACCTGCCCGGTGGCCGGGAGCCAGCGGCGGACCAGGAAGACGTCCGCCTCCTTGCCGGTTTTCAGGACACCCAGTTCGGTGTCCACGGCGCCGTACTCGGTGCGCACCCACTCCGGGCGCGGCTGCGGACCGTGCAGCGCGCCGTCCCAGCTGGACCACCGGTCACCGGCCTCGGGCAGGTCCGGATCCTCCTGGAGGGCCGGCTCGGGCCGGCCGCGCTTCAGGAAATCGGGCTCGTCGTCGTCGAACTTGCGTCGGCCACGGCGCATGGTCGCCGGGCCGAAGGAGTCGTGCTCTCGCACTGGAGGGTCTCCTCGGAGAAAGAATTTTGCGGGGAAGCCGAGACAGCAGGCATCACAAAGACAGCCATTTCGGGCCACCCCCTTCTCTCTCGCACCGGCCCGCACGGGCCGGACAGCGCGTTGCGCGACGACTCTTTCGCACCCCCGCCCGCCACGCAACCGATTTATCGGGTACGCCGTCAGCGGGCCGCCATGATCGCGGAGAGCCCCTGGATCACGTTGCCGACCACCCTGGTCGGGGCGAACCGGGTGTCCATCCACTCCCGCCCGCGGTGCAGCCACACGCTGGGCAGACCGAGCGCGGCCGCGCCACCGATGTCCGCCTCCGGGCTGTCGCCGACCACCCAGGCGCCGGCCAGCCGCATCCGGACCCGCTGGGCGGCCAGCGCGAAGATCCGCGGGTTCGGCTTGCTCACCCCGGCCTGCTCGGAGATCACCCAGTCGGCGACATGACGATCCAGCCCGGTACGCCGGATCCGGCCCTCGCACTGCTCCGCCGCCCCGTTGGTGACCACCACCGGAACCAGTCCCGCGTCGGCCGCGATCTCCAGCGCGCACCCCACCAGCGGGTCGAGCCGCTCGTGGGCGAGGGGCCCCTCGTAGAGCTCGTCGACCAGATCGATGGACGGCACTCGTAGCCGGTAGCGGTCACGGATCAGGTCGGCGAGGTCCCACCGGGAGGTCAGGCCGTCGGCGTCCACCGCGACCAGCCAGTCGAGATCGTCCTGGGGCGCGCCGATCTCGTCGAGGAAACCTTTAGCCCACAGCCGGAAGGCGCCGCTGCGGTCGAGCAGGGTGTCGTCCAGAGCGAGGAAGACTAGAGGCACCCGGGCACTTTACGTGAGCGGCGGCCGGAGCGAACAGTCCAGGACTGTTAACAATGCGCAGAACCCTTGACGAAATTCGCATCATCCGTTCGAGCGACCCGGCAGCTTAGGAAGCCGTACGTACGGATTGCAAGACTGCGGGGGCACGTGACACGATCAGCGGCGTGCCCAGGGTAAGCCAGGACCAGCTCGAAGCCCGCCGCCACGAGATCCTCACGGCGGCCCGCGGCTGTTTCGCACGGTTCGGCTACGAGGGCGCCACGGTCCGGCGTCTCGAAGAGGCCACCGGCATGTCCCGCGGCGCGATTTTCCACCATTATCGCGACAAGGAATCACTGTTCCTCGCGGTCGCCGAGGACGACGCCGCCACCATGGTGGAGACGGTCGCCCGCAACGGCCTGGTGCAGGTGATGCGCGACCTGCTGGAGCGGGCCGGCACCAGTGACGGCGACACCGCCGGCTGGCTCGGCACCCAGCTGGAGGTCTCCCACCGGCTGCGCACCGACCCGGCGTTCGCCAAGCGCTGGGCGCAACGGTCGGCCGCCATCGCCGACGCCACCCGGGAACGCCTCCAGCGGCAGCGCGACGCCGGCGTGCTGCGCCCGGACGTGCCGGTCGACGTGCTGACCCAGTTCCTCGAGCTGGCGTACGACGGTCTGGTCCTGCACCTGGCCACCGGCCGCCCGCCCGGTGACCTCGCCCACGTCCTGGACCTGGTGGAGGACGCGGTCCGCCGCCACTGACCCTCGCCGTACCCGCCGCGCCGCTCGTCCGGCCTCCCTGCCCGGCCGACCTCCCCGCCCGAGTACGCCCCGGCAGCTCCTGCCCGATGTGGATGATCGGCCGCCACCCGGGCCGGGCATCCCGGCGCACGAGGCACCCGGCGCACGAAGCATCCCGGCGCACGAGGCATCCGGCGCACGAAGCATCCCGGCGCACGAGGCATCCGGCGCACGAAGCATCCCGGCGCACGAGGCATCCGGCGCACGAAGCATCCCGGTGCACGGGGCATCCCGGTGCATGAAGCATCCGGCGCACGAGGCATCCCGGTGCACGGGGCATCCTGGCGCACGAGGCATCCCGGCGCTTGAGGCGTCCCGCCCGCCGGCGCGCACCCCGCCGATCCTCTGCCAAGATGGTGCGCATGGATCTGGGGCTGGCTGATCGCGTCTTCATCCTCACCGGCGCCTCGCGCGGGCTGGGCTTCGCCACCGCGCAGGCGCTCGTCGCCGACGGCGCCCGGGTGGTGATCTCCTCGCGGGACGAGCGCAATGTGGCCGATGCGGTCGCCGAGCTGGGCGGCCCGGAACACGCCGCCGGGGTGACCGCCGACCTGGCCGACCCGGGCACGCCGCGCGAGCTGGTGGACACCGCGACGGAGCGCTTCGGCCGGCTGGACGGCGCGCTGGTCTCGGTCGGCGGCCCGCCCCGCGGCACCTCGGCCGGCCTGAGCGACGAGCAGTGGCGGGACGCGTTCGAGACGGTCTTCCTCGGCTCGGTGCGCGCGGCCCGCACGTTCGCGTCCGCGCTGCCCGAGGGCGGGGCGATCGCGCTGGTGCTGTCCACCTCGGCCAAGTCGCCGCTCGCCGGGCTGGGCCTGTCCAACGGGCTGCGGCCGGGCCTGGCGATGGTCGCCAAGGACATGGCCGACGAGTACGCCCCCCGCGGCGTGCGGGTGCTCAGCCTGCTGCCCGGCCGGATCATGACGGACCGCAACCGGGAGCTGTTCCAGGCCAGCGGCGATGCGGCGACCGCGGCGGCGGAGGCGGCCGCCTCGGTCCCGATGGGGCGGCTCGGCGAGCCCGCCGAGTTCGGCCGGGTGGCGGCGTTCCTGCTGTCCCCCGCGGCGAGCTACCTCACCGGGTTGGCCGTCCCGGTCGACGGTGGCGCCCTGCGCAGCCTGTGACGCCGCGCCGGAAGGCAGCGCCCACCGGCGGACCGGGATCCGCGGCGGCAGCCCCGGGGTTCGTGCGGCCGTCCGCCGACCAGGTCGCTGCCGCCGCCGGGCGCACCATCCCCGACCTGGTCGGCCCGGGCCTGCGGGTGCTCTTCTCCGGGATCAACCCGAGCCTGTACTCGGCCGCGACCGGCCACCACTTCGCCCGTCCCGGCAACCGGTTCTGGCCCACCCTGCACGGCGCGGCCTTCACCGACCGCCTGCTGCACCCTTCCGAGCAGCAGCTGCTGCCCGCTCTCGGTCTGGGCATCACCAACGTCGTCGCGCGGGCCACGGCCCGCGCCGACGAGCTCAGCCCGGACGAGCTGGTCGCCGGCGGCGCGATCCTGGCCGAGTTGGTACGCCATCACCGGCCCCGGTTCCTGGCCGTGCTCGGGGTGACCGCCTATCGCACCGCGTTCGGGCGGCCGAAGGCCCGGATCGGCCGGCAGCCGGACACCGTCGGCGGTGTCCCGGTCTGGGTGCTGCCCAACCCCAGCGGACTGAACGCCCACTTCCAGCTACCCGACCTGATCCGCGAGTTCCGTGCCCTGCGCGAGGCCGCCGCCCGGCCGCCCCGGCACTGAATCCGCGACACCGGCCCCCGGCCCCGCCCACCCCGAACCGCGCACACCACGGTTCCCGCCGCACCGAACCGCTCGATGCGCGAACGCACCCGGGACGCGAACCGCTCGACCCGGCGAAGCGAACCGAGACCACTCGACCCGGCGAACCGAACCCGGACCCGAACCGCTCGACCCGGCAAACCGACCCGGACCACTCGACCCTGCGCACCGAACCGCTCGATGTGCGAACCGACCCGGACGCGAATCGCTGGACCGCGCGAACACCGGACCGGCCACGATGGACCGCCGTTCAGGACCGCTCGTCACCGGGCCGGGGCGGCATGACCCGCTGCTCGTGGACCGCCGTCTCGCGCCGGAACCGGTCGGCGGACGGGTGCCAGGCCTCGTCGATCGGCCCCACGAGCCCGCCGCCGACCCCCTTGCGCCGGACCCACCCGGCGAACCGCACGAACGCGTACAGCATCGCCGTGAACAGCACCGCGAAGATCAGGAGGCCGGTCACGGCTCGACCGTGCCCATCGGTACCGTCATGATCTCGACGTCCTCGGTGAGCGGCCCGGCCGGCGACGCCTGCGCGAACTGGGTGCGGTAGAGGTCGGCGTACAGCCCACCGGCCGCGACCAGCGTCTCGTGCGTGCCGCGCTCGACGACCCGCCCGTGGTCGAGCACCACGATCTGGTCGGCCTCCCGGATGGTGGACAGCCGGTGCGCGATGACCAGCGCGGTCCGCCCCCGCAACGCCGTCGCCAGCGCTCGCTGCACGGCCGCCTCGGACTCGCTGTCCAGGTGCGCGGTGGCCTCGTCGAGGATCACGATGGACGGTTGCTTGAGCAGCAGCCGGGCGATCGCGATGCGCTGCTTCTCGCCGCCGGAGAAGCGGTACCCGCGCTCACCGACCACGGTGTCCAGGCCGTCCGGCAGCGCCCGGACCAGGTCGCCGACCTGCGCGCCGTCCAGCGCGGCCCACATCTGCTCCTCGGTCGCGTCGGGCCGGGCGTACCGCAGATTTTCCGCGATCGTCTCGTGGAACAGGTGCGAGTCCTGGGTGACCACGCCGACCGTGTCCCGCAGCGAGTCCAGCGTCGCGTCCCGCACGTCGACGCCGCCGATCAGAACCGCGCCGCCGGTCACGTCGTAGACCCGGGACACCAGCATCGAGGTCGTCGATTTGCCGGCGCCGGACGGGCCGACCAGCGCGACCAGCTGCCCCGGCTCGACGGTGAAGTCGACGCCGTGCAGGACCGGCGTGTTCTCCGAGCGGTCCAGGGTCGCCACGTCCTCCAGCGTCGCCAGGGAGACCTCGGCGGCGCTGGGATAGCGGAACCGCACGTCACGGAACTCGATGCGGCCCGCGCCGGCCGGGATCGCGACCGCGTCGGGTTTCTCCGCGATGCCGGGTTGCAGGTCGAGCACCTCGAAGACCCGGTCGAACGAGACCAGCGCGCTCATCACGTCGACCCGGACGTTGCTGAGCGCGGTGAGCGGGCCGTACAGCCGGGTGAGCAGCAGGGCCAGGGTGACGACGGTGCCGGCCGAGACGTCGCCGCGGACGGCCAGCCAGCCGCCCAGGCCGTACGTCAGGGCCTGCGCCAGCGAGGCGACCAGCAGCATCGCGACGAAGAAGGTGCGGGAGAACATCGCCTGCTGCACCCCGATGTCGCGGACCCGCTCGGCGCGCTCGCCGAACTTGGCGGCCTCGGTGTCCGGCCGGCCGAACAGCTTGACCAGCAGTGCGCCGGAGACGTTGAACCGCTCGGTCATCGTCGCGTTCATCTTGGCGTCCAGGTTGTACGACTCCCGCGTGATCTCGGCGAGCCGCTTGCCGACCCGGCGCGCCGGGATGATGAAGACCGGCAGCAGCAGCAGCGACAGCGCGGTGATCGGCCAGGACAGGCTGAACATCACCACCGCGGTGAGCACCAGCTGGATCACGTTGCTGAGCACGCCGGACAGGGTCGAGGTGAACGCCCGCTGCGCGCCGACCACGTCGTTGTTGAGCCGGCTGACCAGGGCGCCGGTCTGGGTGCGGGTGAAGAACTGCAGCGGCATCCGCTGGACGTGGTCGTAGACGCGGGTGCGCAGGCTCAGGATGATGCCCTCGCCGATGCGCGCCGAATACCACCGCTGAGCGAGCGAGAGCAGCGCGTCGGCGACGGCCAGGCCGGCGATCAGCAGGGCGATCCGCACGACGGCCGGGGCCGCGCCGGGGCCGCCCCGGGTGATCGTGTTGATCACCTCGCCGGCCAGCAGCGGGGTGGCCACGCCGATGCCGGCGGCGACCACCACGGTGATCACGAAGATCGTGATGTCCCGCCGGTAGGGCCGGGCGAACCGCAGGATCCGCCGGGTCGTGCCGGGCTTGACCTGGTGCGCCGCGACCCGGTCGGAATTCTGGATCGAGCGCAGCATGCTCCAGCTCGGCATGCTCATTCCGCCACCTCCCGGGTGCCGTTCGACGCCGCGGCACACAGTCTGCCGCGTGGGTACGACAACCCGGGAGGTGAGGCCGCTATTCCGCGGACGGTCCTTACCGCCCGGAGCCGATCAGCCCCGCTCCCCCGTACGGGAGCCGGCCGGCTCCGGCGTGCTACTCCCCGGCTCCGAGCAGGTCCGCGAGCCGGCGGGTCTGTGCCTCCCGCTCGGCGCGGTCCTGCTCCGCGTACGACCGGCCGGGCGCGCCGGCCAGCAGAGCCTTGATCTCGGCGACCGCCCCCGCGTCCCCGGCCAGGACGGCGGCGGTCAGGTCGGCGACCGCCGCATCCAGATCAGCCCGCGGCACGACGGCGGTGGCCAGGCCGATCCGGTCCGCCTCGTCGGCCGCGATCCGCCGCCCGGTCACGCAGATCTCCAGTGCCCGGGACGGTCCGACCAGCTCGGTGAGCCGCTTCGTCCCGCCCAGATCGGGCACCAGGCCGAGGGTGACCTCGGCCATGGAGAACCGCGCGTCGTCGGCGAGCACCCGCATGTCACAGTTCAGCGCGAGCTGGAAGCCGGCGCCGATGGCGTGGCCCTGCACCGCCGCGATGGACACGATGGACGGACTCCGCAGCCAGGTGAACGCGGTCTGGAAGACGGCAATCCGATCGGCGCACTCGGAGGCCGACAACTGCGCCAGGCGGGCCAGTGAAGAATCGCCCTCCCCGCGGGCGACCGACAGATCCAGGCCAGCGGAAAACGCACGACCTTCGGCGCGCACAATGACGACGCGTACGTCGCCGGTCAATTTTCGGGAAATGTTGCCGAGCTCCGCCCACATGGCCGGAGTCTGTGCATTGAGAACGTCGGGCCGGCACAACGTGACCGTCGCGACCGGCCCGGCCTGTTCGTAGCGAACGCCTACCTCGTCGGCGGTCACCGTGGTAGCCGCCTCGGCGTCGTCGGCGGTCACGCCTTCTTGCGGCGGCGCGCGCCGCCACGCTGGCGCAACTGCACACCGGACTCGGTGAGCACGCGGTGTACGAATCCATAGGAACGGCCGGTGGAAGCGGCAAGCGCCCGGATGCTCTCGCCGGAGGTGTAACGCTTCACCAGGTCCTTGGCGAGCGACTGCCGCTCGCTACCGACGATTCGACGACCCTTCTCAGTACTGGTAGCTGTGCCAGTGGCTGCCATCTTGAATCCTCACGTCGCAGACAGTGCGGTCAGATACGGTCCCACCTATTACACCGCCTCCAACGATCATGCGCTAGGCATCTGGCGTCGAGGAACGTGCCCATTTATTACTGTCAGGAACTTGACGGTTACCACGGGCATCAATGTCAGACTGTTTGCCGGCCGCGCTCGCGACGCCATTTCCGAGCCGCCCCAGGGGCCTCGGCCGGCTCACCAAGACCATCGATCACCTGCAGAAACACTCGATCGAGGCACTCGCGGGCGATGACCTGGCCAATGGCCCTTGACGGGGCGGGGGCGGGACGGCGGGGGGCGGTGGGAACGTACGGTAGCAAGTCCGACCTGCCCGCAAACGTCCGAACATCGCACTGTCTGTGTGGGCACCAGTTGACAACTGACGATGCCGATGATCCCCCGATCTCCGGCCGGCTCCGGCGAACCGGACCCGGCTACGCCAGCTCGACCAGCTCCAGCAGGTCGTCGCTCCAGGCGTCCTCGTCGCCGTCGGGCAGCAGGATCGCCCGGTCCGGCTTGAGCGCCTGCACGCAGCCCGCGTCGTGGGTGACCAGCACGATGGCGCCCGGGTAGTTGGCGATCGCGTCCAGCACCTGTTCCCGGCTGACCGGGTCGAGGTTGTTGGTCGGCTCGTCCAGCAGCAGCACGTTGGCGCCGGAGCAGACCAGGGTGGCCAGCGCCAGTCGGGTCTTCTCCCCGCCGGAGAGCACCCCGGCCGGCTTGTCGACGTCGTCGCCGGAGAACAGGAACGCGCCCAGGATCTTCCGCAGCTCGGTGTCCGTCTGTTCGGGGGCGGCGCTGCGCATGTGCTCCAGGATCGTCCGGTCCACGTCCAGCGTCTCGTGCTCCTGGGCGTAGTAGCCGAGCCGCAGGCCGTGGCCCGGGCGCACCTCACCGGTGTCGGACTTGAGCAGGCCGCCGAGGATGCGCAACAGGGTCGTCTTGCCGGCGCCGTTGAGGCCCAGGATGGCCACGCGGGAACCACGGTCCACGGCGACGTCGACGTCCGCGAAGATCTCCAGCGACCCGTACGACTTCGACAGCCCGGTCGCGGTCAGCGGCGTCTTGCCGCACGGCGCCGGGCTGGGGAACCGGACCTTCGCCACCTTGTCCGCGACGCGGCTGTCCTCCAGGCCGCTGAGCAGTTTCTCCGCCCTCCGGGCCATGTTCTGCGCGGCCACCGTCTTGGTCGCCTTGGCCCGCATCTTGTCGGCCTGCGCCATCAGCGCGCCGGCCTTCTTCTCCGCGTTGGCCCGCTCCCGGCGGCGACGCCGCTCGTCGGTCTCCCGGGCCTCCAGGTACGTCTTCCAGCCCATGTTGTAGACGTCGACGACCGAGCGGTTGGCGTCGAGATACCACACCTTGTTCACCGCCGCGTCGAGCAGCTCGACGTCGTGGCTGATCACGATCAGGCCGCCCTTGTGCTGCGCCATGTAGCCGCGCAGCCAGGCGATCGAGTCCTGGTCGAGGTGGTTGGTCGGCTCGTCGAGCAGCAGGATGCCCTTGCCGTTCTGCCCCGAGTTGGCGAACAGGATGCGGGCCAGCTCGATCCGGCGGCGCTGACCGCCGGAGAGGGTGCCGATGGTCTGCGCCAGGGCACGGTCGGGCAGCCCCAGGTTCGCGCAGATCCGGGCGGCCTCGGCCTCGGCGCCGTACCCACCGAGGGCGGCGAACTGGTCCTCCAGCTGGCCGTACCGCCGGACGAGCTTGTCGTCGGCGCTCTCCTCCAGCTGCACCTCGAGCTTCTGCATCTCGGCGAGGAGGACGTCCAGCCCGCGCGCGGAGAGCACGCGGTCGCGGCCGGTCACGTTCAGGTCGCCGGTGCGCGGGTCCTGCGGGAGGTAACCGATCTCGCTGGTCCGTTCGACCTGACCCGCGTACGGCATACCCTCGCCGGCCAGCACCTTCAGCGTGGTGGTCTTGCCCGCGCCGTTGCGGCCGACCAGGCCGATCCGGTCGCCGGGCTGCACCCGCAGGGTGGTCGGGGAGAGCAGGATGCGCGCGCCGGCGCGAAGTTCCAGTCCGGTGGCGGTGATCATGACGGTTCTCGCTCTCGGTGATCGGGCTGACTCAGGGCGCAAGAAAGCGCCGGCCGCCCAGGGGACGGTCGGCGCGGGGCGTGTCAGCCTTCGCAGAGCAGCACCCGGCCATACTACCCGGGCCTCGGTCCGACCTCCCACCCGATTAATTTTCAAGATCATCGGGTACACGCCGGGCAACCGTGGCGAAGTGAGGACGGCATGGAACTCAATGAGAAAGCCGAGATCGACACCAGTCAGGTCGAGGACGTGCGCGGCTCGGGCGGAGGCGGCTTCGGCGGAGGCGGCTTCGGCGGCCTCCCGATCGGCGGCGGCGGGCTCTCCGGCATCATCGTCACCGTGCTGCTCCTGCTCGTCGGGGGCTACTTCGGCATCAACAACCTGGGCGGTGGCGGCGGCGGCTCCTCCAGCGCCGACAACACGAAGCTGGAACAGGAGTGCAAGCAGCAGAACGCCACCGAGCAGCTGGACTGCCGCAACGTCCTCTACATCAACTCGATCCAGGCGTACTGGGCCACCGAGCTGCCCCAGGCGTTCGGCAAGCCGTACGAGAAGGCCACCACGAGGGTCTTCGCCAACCGGGTCAGCACCGGCTGCGGCGCCGCCGACTCCGGCGTCGGCCCGTTCTACTGCCCGGCGGACAACAAGGTCTACATCGACCTGACGTTCTACCAGCAGCTGGCCAGGGAGCTCGGCGCGCCCGGCGAGTTCGCGCAGCCGTACGTGCTCGCCCACGAGTACGGTCACCACGTGCAGGATCTGCTCGGCACCGAGGCGAAGATGCGGCAGGCCCAGAACACCAACCCGGACCAGGCGAACCTGGAGTCGGTCAAGCTGGAGCTGCAGGCCGACTGCTACGCCGGAGCCTGGGCCAGGGGCGCGACCGGCACCACCGACGCCAAGGGCAACAAGATTTTCACGAGCCTCAGCGACTCGGACATCCAGGAGGGCATCCAGACCGCCGGGCAGATCGGCGACGACACGCTCCAGCAGCGCAACGGGGGCAGCGTCAACCCGGCCGAGTTCACCCACGGCACCTCCGCGGACCGGCAGAAGTGGTTCCGCGTCGGATACGACACCGGTGACCCGGCGAAATGCGACACGTTCGCGCCCGGCGCGGTCAAGGAGGGCGACTGACCGGCGCGGTCGAGCAGGCGACCCACCGGCGCGGTCAAGCAGGGCGACCGACCGGTCTCGCCCACCGAACATCCGGCCGCCGACCCGCACCTGGCGCGGGACGGCGGCCGGAGCCGTTCCCCGCACCCGCCGGCCGGGCTCAGGGCTCGCGGACCAGGATCGGGACGGCGCGGGCCAGGGCCACCGCCGAGACCAGGACGGCGTGGCGCGGCTCGGGCACGTCCAGCAGGCGCCCGGCCCGCAGCGCGGCGACCGGGGCCAGCGGCCGGTCGGCGAGGATCGCGTCCACGGCTGATCGGTCGCCGCCGGTCACGAGCGCGGCCAGCGACCGTACCTCGGGAAGCAGGATGCGGCCCACGATCCCGGCTCCGTCGGCGGCGGCCGCCCTGGCCTGGTTGTCGCGGCGGCGCGCGAAGCGCTGCTGCGACCAGCCACCCGCCGCGGTCCGGCCCTGCACATAGTGCGTGTCCACCTTGGAGGCGACCAACTCGGCGCCGTCGGCGACGCCGACCGCGACCGCGCCCTTGCGGGCCAGCAGCAACCCCAGCCGCCGCGGCGCCCCGGCCTCGGCGATCAGCTCGGCCACCGTCGTGACCGTCCCGGCGCCCGGCGGCGCCTGCAGCGTCGCGGTCGCGCCGTCCGCGGCGGTCAGGGTCAGGCCCGCCACCCGGTACGCCCCGTGCCGCGCCGCGAAGTTCGCCAGCCAGCGCGCCACCCGCTCCGGCGCCACATCCACCCATTTCCCGCCGCCGGCGGCCGGCCGTGCACCCATTCCCGCCACACTACGGCCATGTGCGGGCAGCCGGTCCCCGCAGGGCGCGCCGCCGCAGGCCGCGTTCGGGTGCGGCCGGTCCCCGCACGACACGCCACCGACCACGCACCGGCAGGCCGCACTCAGGTCAGGAGCAGACGCAGCGCGAGGACCGCGATCACCGCGCTGGAGGTCAGCGCGGTGAGGAGACGCCCCCGCGGGCCGATCAGCAGGCGGCCGATCAGCGAACCGCCGCCGGCGATCAGCAGCTGCCAGCTCGCCGAGGCGAGGAAGGCGCCGAGCACGAACCAGACGCCGCCTCCGGCGCCGCCGCTGCCGAGGACCAGCGCGGCGAAGTAGAGCACGGTGGCCGGGTTGAGCAGGGTGAGTCCGAGGATCGCGGCGTACGCCCGGATCGCTGTGACCGGCCGTTCGGAGCGCGCCCCGGTGTGCGGCCGCCGGATCGCGCCCCAGGCGGTCCAGCCGGCCAGCGCCAGCAGCACCACCGCCCCGGCCCAGCGCAGCGGCTCGGCGATCGGTGCGATCACCCCGGCGATCACCGCGCCGCCGGCGACCGCGGCGCCGGCGTAGATCCCGTCGGCGGTGGCCGCGCCGAGCCCGGCCGCCGCGCCGACCCGCAGCGACGTGCGGGCGCTGAGCCCGGCGATCAGCGCGCCGATGGCCCCGACCGGAACCGCGATCCCGTAGCCGGCCACCACACCGGCCAGGAAGGACGCGCTCATGACCGGGGGCCGGACACCGCCGTTCCCGGGACGGCCCGCTGCTGTCGCCCGCTCCGTCCGGCCGCGGCGACGGGGAGGATGCGGAAGGCTCTCGGCTCGGTCACGCCGCCATCATCCGACCGGCCGGCGCCGGCCGGCCACCGAATTCCGCGCCGCCCGGGCCGGGCGATCCCCGGCGGAGCGGCGAGGCGGCTGGGGACTCGCTCGCCGGAGCCGAGCCGACGAGCGGGCCACCGAGACCGGCGCCGAGACCCAGCCGCCGAGACCGGGCACCGAGACCCAGCCGCCGGAGCCGGGCCGCCGAGGTCGAGCCGACGAGCGGGCCGCCGGGCACGATCAGCGGAGGCGCCCGGACGAGATTACCGTCACTCGATGCGGCCTCCCTGGCGACGGATGGTGACAGATAAGGTCCGACCATGGGTGTCGTCGCGGAACTGATCCTGATCCGGCACGGGCAGAGCCTGGCCAACGTCGCGTTTCCCGCGGCGGATGCGCGGGGCCTGCTGGAGGCGGAGGTGAGCGGCCGGGACGCCGAGGTCCCGCTCACCGAGCTGGGCGTGGAGCAGGCCCGTGCGCTCGGCGTGTGGCTGGCCACGCTGCCGGCGCCGCGACGCCCCGAGGTGGTGGTCACCTCGCCCTACCTGCGGGCGCGGGAGACGTGGCGGATCGCCGCCGAGGCGTCCGGCGTGCCGTGGCCCGACCCGCGTACGGATGATCGTCTCGTCGATCGGCTTCTCGGTGAGCTGGAGATGCTGACCCGGGCCGCCGTGGCGGCCCGGTTCCCGGGTGAGGCGGCCCGCCTCGCCGAGGCCGGCGTGTGGGAGTACCGCCCGCCGGGTGGTGAGTCGTTCGCCGACATCCGGGCGCGGCTGGCGTCCTTCCTCGCCGACCTGCACCGCGAGCACGCCGGCCGGCGGGTGGCGGTGGTCGCGCACGACTCGGTGGTGCTGATGACCCGCGCGGTGATCGAGGATCTGGACTGGGCGGAGCTGGCCGCGGTGGAGAAGGCGTCGGGCAACGTCCGGAACGCATCGGTCACCCGTTTCGTGGACGACGGCGGCGGGGCTCTGAAACTCGACCGCTACAACGTGATCGACCATCTCCCACCGGCCTGAACCCGCGACGATACATCGATCGGCATCTTCCAAAGGTTTCTTTGCATCGATAGGTTGGATCGATGCCCGCTCCCATCGACGCCCGTCTCCCGCAAGCGCTGCGCGGCCTCGCTCATCCGCTCCGCGTGCGCATCCTCGCCCAGCTGCGCGAGCAGGGCGCCTCGACCGCGACCCGCCTGGCGGACCGGCTCGACGAGTCGTCCGCGGCGACCAGCTACCACCTGCGCCGGCTGGCGGCGTACGGATTCGTCGAGGACGAGCCCGGCCGCGGCGCCGGCCGGGAGCGCTGGTGGCGTGCGGCGACCAGGGCCACCGCGGAAGCGCCCGCGGACGCCGAGCATCACCTGCGCGCCATCGCGGCCGCCGACTTCCAGCGGGTGCAGGACTTCCTCAGCGTGGCCGGCGGCCTGCCCCCGGAGTGGTACTCCGGGGTGGCGGTCAGCAACGTCGCGCTGCGGATGACCCCGGCGCAGGCCACCGAGCTGCTGTCCCGGCTCGGCGCGCTGCTCACCGGCTATCCGGCCGACGACCCGGACCAGCCGGCGCTGCCCGGCAGCGAGCGGGTGATCTTCCAGTGGCAGGCGTTCCCGCTCCCGGCCCCGCCCCGGGACGACCGGCCGCGCGGCGACCTGCGGATCGAGCGGTGAGGCGCGGGCTGGCCGGGCTGCTCGCGGCCGAGGCGGTCTCCCTGCTGGGCAGCCGGATCACCTTCGTGGCCCTCCCCTGGCTGGTGCTCACCACCACCGGCTCCGCGCTGCTGGCCGGGGTGGCCGGTTTCGCCGAGATGCTGCCGTACGTCCTGGCCGGTCTGCTCGGCGGGCCGATCGTGGACCGGGTCGGGCCGCGGCCGACCGCGGTGGCCGCCGACACCGCCAGCGTGCTCGCGGTGAGCGGCATCCCGCTGCTGGCCGCCACCGAGGCGATCTCGTACCACACCCTGCTCGGCCTGATCGCCCTGGCCGGGGCGTTGCGCGGGTTCGGCGACACGGCCAAGCGCGCGCTGCTGCCCCGGGTGATCGCCGACGCCGGGCTGACCACCGAGCGCGGCACCACCCTCTACGACGGGATCAGCCGGGTCGCCACGCTGCTCGGCCTGCCGCTGGCCGGGCTCCTGGTGGCCGCGGTCGGCCCGACCCGGGTGCTGCTGGTGGACGCGGCGACGTTCGCCGTGGGCGCGGTGCTGGTCTCGGTCTACGTGCGCTCCGGCTCCGCCGGCCAGAACCCCGCGGAGGACGAGGAGGGCGGGTACGCCGCGGCGCTGCGGTGCGGTTTCCGGTACGTACGCCAGGATCGCCTGATCATCGGCATCATGTCGATGCTGTTCGCGACGAACCTCTTCGACCAGGCGTTCGCAACCGTGTTCGTGCCGGTGTGGGTGCGCGAGGGCCCACACGGCCCGGCGGCGCTCGGGGTGCTCGGCAGCGCGTTCGGGGCGGGCGCGGTGGCCGGGAACATCCTGTGGACGATCTTCGGCCCGCGCCTGCCCCGGCGGGCCACGTTCGCGGTCTGCTTCCTGATCGGCGGCCCGGCACAGCTCTTCGCGCTCGCCCTGACCGACCGGCTGTGGCTGGTCCTGGCGGTGGCCGCGCTGGCCGGCACGCTGATGGCGACGATCAATCCGATCCTGCTGGCGTCCGTCTACGAGCGGATCCCGGTACGCGTGCAGGGCCGGGTGATGAGCGTGCTGATCGCGTTCTCCTGGGCCGGCATCCCGCTCGGCGGCGTCCTGGGCGGGTGGGCCGCCGACGAGCTGGGCCTGCGTACCGGAGCGCTGCTCGCCGGGATCGGTTACCTGACCGTGACGCTGGCGCCGTTCCTCTTCTCCACCTGGCACGCGCTGGACGAGCACCGGGTCACGGCCGGCAAGACCCTGGCCGTCGTCAAGTGATCCGGCACCGGCCCGCTCACGGACGGCGCAGGAAGCCGACCACCTTCTGCACGAACCATTCCGCGTCGTCCAGCCACGCGAAGTGCCCGCCACCGGGCACCGTGGCCAGCTCGGCCTGCGGGAACAGGCCGACGTACTCGGCGGCGCTCTTCGGCGGCAGCTGCAGGTCGACCTCGCCGGTGACCAGGAGCACCGGCGCGGCCAGCCGGGCCAGCCGGGTTCGTACGTCGTCGGGGTCGAATCCGCCCTCGGCGTTGTAGGCCGCGGCCGCCACCCGGTTCTTCTGGCCGGCCTCGCGGGCCGAGTACGCCTGCGTCTCGGCATCCCAGCGCCCGTAGATGAACGGCGCGAGGGCCCGCCCGTCGGCCGGCGTGGCCTGGCCGGTCTGCACCCGTTCCAGCGCGGCGAACGCCTCCGGGAACCACGGCTCGCCACGGCGTTCCTCGGCGACCCGGCGCCGGTCCAGGTCGCTGATCTCCAGGTTGACCGCGCGCGGGCTGGGGTTGACCAGCACCAGCCGGCGCACCCGCTCCGGGTGCCGGGCCGCGTAGAGCAGCGCCAGGGTGGCCCCGGCGGAGTGGCCGAGCACGTCGAAGCGGTCCAGCCGCAGGTGCTCGCGCAGCGCCTCCACATCGGCGACCTGCCGGTCGCAGCGGTAGGTCGCCGGGTCGGCCGGGATCTGTGAGTCCCCGGTGCCGCGCAGGTCCAGGGCCAGCAGCAGCCGGTGCGCGGACAGCCCGCCCAGGTCGTCGAGGTAGGCGGAGGCCTGCATCGGGCCGCCCGGCAGGCAGATCAGCGGCTCGCCGGAGCCGCGGCGGTGCAGCGCGAGCCGGGTGCCGTCGGGAGCGTCGAAGGTTTCCACGCCGGGATCCTATGCGTCGGCGTCGATCAACCGCGGCGCCGACCCGCCCGGCTCCCGGCCGGTCCCGGCCTCCGCACGAGGCCGGGCGGCCACCTCAACCGGTCCCGGCCGGTCCCGGTCTTTTCGCGCATCCCGGCGGCCACCTCCACCGGTCCCGGCCTCCTCCGCAGCCCGGCGGCCACCTCAACCGGTGCCGGTCCACTCGCGCAGCTGCGCGGCCACCTCGCGGTCGCCGTCGATGCGGACGGCGTCCAGCGGGATCCGGCGGTGCAGCAGCAACACCAGGTCGCTGGCCGTGCCGTGGACGGTGGTGACCGGCGCGCCGCTGGCCGCCGGGTCGGCGGTGGCGCCGCTGGGCGAGAGGTCCACCGTCCAGGACGGCCCCTCGATCGCCCGGTACATCACCCGGGCCGGGCGGTGCGGCCACGCCCCGAGCGAGCCGAGGGCCGTGCCGAGGAACTCGCTCACCCCGTCGACCGCCACCGCGGCCGGCAGCGGCTCGGGTTCGCCCAGGGCGTCCAGGGCGTCGTACGCGTGCACCGCCGCCTCCTGCACCTGGTGCCGGGCCACCGCGCCGGCGGTGTGCGGCGCCGCCGTCTCCGGCCACCACGCCCAGCACGGCGACTGCGGGCCGGCCGCGCGCAGCGCGGCGCCGAGCATCCGGGTCGACTCCGCGGACCACTGCAGCAGGTCGCTCTGCGGGACGGTGCTGCCGTGCCGTTCCCGCGACGGCGGCCCGGACGGGTCGGCCTCGGTCACCACGACCGCCCAGAAACGTTGCACCTCGCCGAGATGGGCGACCAGGTCACGCAGCGACCAGTCAGCGCAGCCGGGCACCCGGGCGGCCGGATCGGGCGCCCGCACGGCGGCCTCCCGCAGGGCCGCGGACCGTTCCTCGATCAGGGTGACCAGCTCGGGGAAGGGCGGAGTCGGAGTCATGCCCGGTTTGTACCACCGGACCGGGGCGGCGGACGGCACGCTTCGTGGCGCGCCGTCCGTTGGGCGTACGCCCGACCGGCCCGCTCCGGTGAGACGCGACCGGGCGTGGCCCCCGGTGGGGACCACGCCCGGATCGTCGCGCGGCGTCGTCAGACGTTGAAGCCGAGCGCGCGCAGCTGCTCGCGCCCATCATCGGTGATCTTGTCCGGCCCCCACGGCGGCAGCCACACCCAGTTGATCCGGAAGTCCTGCACCAGGCCGCCACCCGGGCCCGCGGTCAGCGCCTGGCGGGTCTGGTCCTCGATGACGTCGGTCAGCGGGCAGGCCGCCGAGGTCAGCGTCATGTCCAGGGTGACCACGTTGTCGTCGTCCACGTGGACGCCGTAGACCAGGCCGAGGTCGACGACGTTGATGCCGAGCTCCGGGTCGACGACGTCCTTCATCGCCTCTTCGATGTCGTCGACGGACGCCTTCTTCACCGGCGCGGCGTCGCCCGCGGGCACGGCCGCGCCGGCCGGCGCGCCGTCGGCGACCTCCGAGACGCCGGCCGCGGGCACCTCGACCGGCGTACCGGCCGCCGCCGCCTCGGCCCGCTCGGCGGCCAGCCAGGCCGGCACCTCGTCGGAGTTCGCGGCCGGCGCGGTCTCGGCGACCACGTCCTCCCGCGTGTCGATCCTGTCTGTCATGCCTTCACCTCCGGGCTCGCGCCCACGTCGACGCCCGCGCGAACCGCCGCGTCCTTGAATGCCATCCACGGCAGGAGGGCACATTTCACCCGGGCCGGGAACTTCGCCACCCCGGCGAACGCGATCCCGTCGCCGAGCAGTTCCTCGTCCGGCTCGATCTGGCCGCGGCTCTGCATCAGCTCCACGAACGCGTGGTGGATCTCCGCCGCTTCCTGCCGGCTCCTGCCCTGCAGCAGCTCGTGCAGCACCGAGGCGGAGGCCTGGCTGATCGAGCAGCCCAGCCCGTCGTACGAGACGTTGGACAGATCGGCCGACACCCGCACGGTGATCTCGTCGCCGCACGTCGGGTTGACGTGGTGCGCCTCGCCGTCGTACGGGTCCCGCAGCCCCCGGCCGTGCGGGTTCTTGTAGTGATCCAGGATGATGTCCTGGTACAGCGCGTCGAGCATCATCAGCCGAACACCTTCCGCACCTGGTCGAGACCGCGTGCCAGCGCGTCGATCTCATCCGTGGTCGTGTAGAGGTAGAACGAGGCCCGGGTCATCGCCGGCACCGCGAAACGCGCGCAGACCGGCCGGGCGCAGTGGTGGCCGACCCGAACCTCGACACCGAGCGCGTCCAGGACCTGTCCCACGTCGTGCGGGTGTACCCCGTCGACCCCGAACGACACCGTGCCGCCGCGGCCCTCCGGCTTCGCCGGACCGTAGATCCGCACACCGGGGACGGCGGACAGCTGCTCCAGGGCGTACCGGGTGATCTCCTGCTCGTGCCGGTGGATGTTGGCCATCCCCAGCCCGGTCAGGTAGTCGACGGCCGCCCCGAGCCCGATCGCCTCGGTGATCGGCGGGGTGCCGGCCTCGAATCGGGCCGGCGGCGCGGCGTACGTGGTGCCCGCCATCGTCACCGTCTCGATCATCGAACCGCCGGCCAGGAACGGCGGCATCCGTTCGAGCAGCTCGTACCGGCCCCAGAGCACGCCGATACCGGTCGGGCCGAGCATCTTGTGCCCGGTGAACGCGATGAAGTCGGCGCCCAGCGCGCGCACGTCGACCGGCAGATGCGGGACCGACTGCGAGCAGTCCAGCATGACCAGCGCGCCGACCTGGCGGGCCCGGGCGACCAGCGCGGACACGTCGTTGATCGTGCCGAGCACGTTCGACATGTGCACCACCGAGACGAGCTTGGTGCGCTCGTTGACCAGCTCGTCGAGCCGCGACTCGTCGAGCCGTCCCTCGTCGGTGATGCCGAACCAGCGCAACGTGGCGCCGGTCCGCTCGCACAGCAGCTGCCAGGGCACCAGGTTGGAGTGGTGCTCCATCTCGGAGATCACGATCTCGTCGCCCGGGCCGAGCGCGAGCAGCTGTCCGGCGGCGTGCGCGACCAGGTTGATCGCCTCGGTGGAGTTCTTGGTGAAGACCACCTCGTCCGGGCGGCCCGCGCCGATGAACGTGGCGATCCGGGCGCGGGCGGCCTCGTACATCTCGGTCGACTCGGTGCCCAGGGTGTGCACCGAGCGCGACACGTTCCCGTTGTGTTTCTCCTGGTGCGCACGCATGACGTCGAGCACCTGCACCGGCTTCTGCGAGGTGTTGGCGCTGTCCAGATAGACCAGCGGGTGGCCGTTCACCTCCCGCTCGAAAATCGGGAAGTCCTTGCGCACCCGTGCGACGTCGTAGCTCACGTTGAATCCCTCAGTGACTAGGCGCGGGTCAGGAACTTCTCGTAGCCTTCGGCCTCGAGCTGCTCGGCCAGCTCCGGACCGCCCTCCTCGACGATCCGGCCACCGACGAAGACGTGCACGAAGTCCGGCTTGATGTAGCGCAGGATCCGGGTGTAGTGGGTGATCAGCAGGAAGCCGGTCTCGCCGGTGGCGCGCACCCGGTTGACGCCCTCGCTGACGATCCGCAGCGCGTCGATGTCCAGGCCCGAGTCGGTCTCGTCGAGGATCGCCATCTTCGGCTTGAGCAGCTCCAGCTGCATGATCTCGTGACGCTTCTTCTCACCGCCGGAGAAGCCCTCGTTCACGTTGCGCTGCGCGAAGGACGGGTCCATCTGCAGCTTCTCCATCGCGCCGCGCAGCTCGCCGGCCCAGGTGCGCAGCTTCGGCGCCGCGCCGTCGATCGCGGTCTTCGCGGTACGCAGGAAGTTGGCCACCGAGACGCCGGGCACCTCCACCGGGTACTGCATGGCCAGGAAGAGGCCGGCCCGGGCCCGCTCGTCCACGCTCAGTTCGAGCACGTCCTGGCCGTCCAGGGTCACCGAGCCGCCGGTGATCTCGTACTTCGGGTGGCCGGCGATGGAGTAGGCCAGCGTCGACTTGCCGGAGCCGTTCGGGCCCATGATGGCGTGGGTCTCGCCCGACTTCACGGTCAGGTCGACCCCGGCCAGGATCGGCTTCAGCTCGCCATCCGGCAGCTTCACCGAAACCTGCAGGTCGCGGATCTCCAGGGTGCTCACGGCTCTACTCCATTGCTCGGGGTCGTCGAAACGTAGATGTCTCCGTCGCGGATCTCGACGGGGTAGACCGCCACCGGGTCGATGGCGGGCGGTCCGGAGGGCTCGCCGGTACGCAGGTCGAAGCGGGAGCCGTGCAGCCAGCACTCCAGCGTGCAGCCGTCCACCTCGCCCTCGGAGAGCGCCACCGAGGCGTGGCTGCACTCGTCGCGGACCGCGTAGTAGTTGTCGTCGTCGGCGTGCACGACCGCGATCTCGACCCCGTCGATCTCCACCTGGAGCACGGTGCCCTTCGCGATGTCGGACGCCGGTCCGACGTTCTCGAACGTCACTGTCCCACCTCGGCCAGGCGGGCCTCGATCGCGTCGCCGAGCCGCTCGCGCAGCTCCTCGACCGGGATCTTGTTGATCAGCTCGGCGAAGAAGCCGCGGACCACCAGCTTGCGCGCCTCCGCCTCCGGGATGCCGCGCGCCATCAGGTAGAACAGCTGCTCGTCGTCGAACCGGCCGGTGGCGCTGGCGTGCCCGGCGCCGGCGACCTCACCGGTCTCGATCTCCAGGTTCGGCACCGAGTCGGCGCGGGCGCCGTCGGTCAGCACCAGGTTCCGGTTGATCTCGTACGTGTCGGTGCCGGTCGCCGCCGCCCGGATCAGCACGTCGCCGACCCAGACGGTGTGCGCCGACGAGCCCTGCAGCGCGCCGCGGTAACCGACGTAGCTGCGGCAGTCCGGCACGCTGTGGTCGACCAGCTGACGGTGCTCGTGGTGCTGGCCGGCGTCGGCGAAGTACAGGCCGAACAGCTCGGCGTCGCCGCCACGCCCGGTGTACTCCACGCTGGTGAACTGGCGGACCAGGTCGCCGCCCAGGGTCACCTGCACGTGCTGGACGCGCGCGTCCTTGCCGACCCGGAACTTCACGTGCTGGGCCTGCACCGCGTCGCGGTCCCACTCGGCGAGCGTGACGAAGGTGAGCTGGGCGCTGTCGCCGAGCACCACCTCGATGTTGTCGGCCAGGGTGACCGTGCCGGTCTGCTCCAGCACGACGGTCGCCTTGGCGAAGTTGCCGACCCGGACCACGGTGCGCGCGGCCGCGGCCTCGCCGCCCTTGCCGACCAGCCGGATCACGGCCGCCTCGGCCGGCTCGGCCTCGGCCGCCACCTCGATCAGGGTCACCCCGGCGGCCGAGCCGTGGGCCAGCGCGCTGATCCGGTCGAACGGGATCAGCACCGGGTCGGCGTCGTCCACGGACGAGACCGTCACCCCGGCGGGCAGGCCGGCGTGCTCCACCGACGGGGCGGTGCCGGACAGCGAGGTGGCCTTGACCAGCTCACGCAGGCGCTTGAGCGGGGTGAAACGCCACTCCTCCTCCAGGCCGTTGAGGGCCGGGAAGTCGGCGACGTCGAAGGAGCGCAGCACCTGCGACTTGGTGCTCGGCGGGGCGATGGCCTCGGTAGTCATCTCGTCCTTGCTTCGTGAGTCTTCGATAGTCCGGCGGGGCGGGCGGTCAGCCGACCGCGCCCTCCATCTGCAGCTCGATGAGGCGGTTCAGCTCCAGGGCGTACTCCATCGGGAGCTCCTTGGCGATCGGCTCGATGAAGCCACGCACGATCATCGCCATCGCCTCGTCCTCGGTCAGGCCCCGGCTCATCAGGTAGAAGAGCTGGTCCTCGCTGACCTTGGAGACGGTCGCCTCGTGCCCCATGTTCACGTCGTCCTCACGGATGTCGACGTACGGGTACGTGTCCGAGCGGGAGATCGTGTCGACCAGCAGCGCGTCGCACTTGACCGTGCTCTTCGAGTGCGACGAGCCCTCCAGCACCTGCACCAGGCCGCGGTACGAGGTGCGGCCGCCGCCCCGGGCGATCGACTTCGACACGATCGTCGAGGAGGTGTACGGCGCGGCGTGCACCATCTTGGCGCCGGAGTCCTGGTGCTGACCCTCACCGGCCATCGCGATGGAGAGCACCTCGCCCTTGGCGTGCGGGCCGGTCATGTAGACGGCCGGGTACTTCATCGTGACCTTGGAGCCGATGTTGCCGTCGATCCACTCCATGGTCGCGCCCTCCTCGCAGGTGGCGCGCTTGGTGACCAGGTTGTAGACGTTGTTCGACCAGTTCTGGATGGTGGTGTACCGGCAGCGGGCGTTCTTCTTCACGATGATCTCGACGACCGCGGAGTGCAGCGAGTCGGACGAGTAGATCGGCGCGGTGCAGCCCTCGACGTAGTGCACGTACGCGCCCTCGTCGACGATGATCAGGGTCCGCTCGAACTGGCCCATGTTCTCGGTGTTGATCCGGAAGTAGGCCTGCAGCGGGATGTCGACGTGCACGCCCTTCGGCACGTAGATGAACGAGCCGCCGGACCAGACGCTCGTGTTCAGGGCGGCGAACTTGTTGTCGCCGACCGGGATCACGGTGCCGAAGTACTCCTTGAAGATGTCCTCGTGCTCCTTGAGGGCGGTGTCGGTGTCGAGGAAGATGACACCCTGCTCCTCGAGGTCCTCACGGATCTTGTGGTACACGACCTCGGACTCGTACTGCGCGGCGACACCGGAGACGAGCCGCTGCTTCTCGGCCTCCGGGATGCCCAGCTTGTCGTAGGTGTTCTTGATGTCCGCGGGCAGGTCGTCCCACGTGGCGGCCTGCTTCTCGGTGGAGCGCACGAAGTACTTGATGTTCTGGAAGTCGATGCCGGTGAGGTCGGCGCCCCAGGACGGCATCGGCTTGCGGTCGAACAGGCGCAGACCCTTGAGCCGCAGGTCGAGCATCCACTGCGGCTCGTTCTTCTTCGCGGAGATGTCGCGCACCACGGCCTCGGACAGGCCACGCGTGGCGGCGGCGCCCGCGATGTCGGCGTCGGCCCAGCCGTACTCGTACTTTCCAAGAGCGGCGAGGTGCTCTTCCTGAGTGACGATCTGGTCAGTCATCTATCTGTCCTAACCGTGTTTGCGGCGGGTGCGCACTGCGGGGCGGGGATGTGCGTGGTGCACACCCCGTCGCCGTGCGCGATGGTGGCGAGGCGCTGCACGTGGGTGCCGACGAGCCGGGAGATGACCTCGGTCTCGGCGTCGCACAGCTGAGGGAACTCGGCAGCCACGTGGGCCACCGGGCAGTGGTGCTGGCACAACTGTCCGCCGGACGCGATCGTGGTCGCGCTGGCAGCGTAACCTTCCGCGGTCAACGCATCGGCGAGCGCCTCCGCCCGGGCGAGCGGATCGGCGCCGGCCGACAGCATCGCCGTGCGCAGACGCTCCTCCAGGGCCTCGACCTGGGACTCGGCGAAAGCGGTCACCGCGCCGGGGCCGCCGTGCGTGGCGATCCAGCGCAGGGCGGCCGAGGCGATGCCGTCGTAGTGGTGCGGGAAGCTCTCCCGGGCCGCGGCGGTGAGCACGAACGCCTTGGCGGGCCGCCCCCGGCCGCGCGGGCCGGTGCGGCGCACCTCGCGGGTCTCGACCAGCTCGTCGGCCAGCATCGCGTCCAGGTGTTTGCGGATCGCCGCGGGGCTCAGCCCGAGCTGGGCGCCGAGCTCGGCCGCGGTGGCCGCGCCGCGCTCCAGCAGCAGCCGGGCGACCCGGTCACGGGTGCGGCCGTCCGACGCGGTGGCCGACGCCACCGCACCGCTCCTGGCCAGCACCTCGTTTTTCACTACGGCAACGTTACGTATTTCCTCCGGGGGCTGCAAACCCGAACTCCGGTGATCCACCACACCGGAGCCCGGGGACACCCGCAATCAAGATCAACTTCGAGCGTACGATTCCCCGGGTGAAGTTCGAGCCGCTGTTCCGCCCGTTCGCCGCCGCGCTGCGCCCGCTCGCGCTGGCGTCACTGATCGCGAACGTCGTCCTGATCGTCACCGGCGCGGCGGTCCGGCTCACCGACTCCGGCCTGGGCTGCCCCACCTGGCCCAAATGCACCGACGCGTCGTACACGACGACCGCCGCGATGGGCGTGCACGGCATGATCGAGTTCGGCAACCGGCTGCTCACCTTCGTGCTCGCCGGGCTCGCCATCGCCTGCTTCCTCGGAGCGCTCGCCCAGCCACGCCGCAGGTCGCTGGTCCGGCTCTCGATCGCGGTCGGCCTCGGCATCCCGATGCAGGGCGTGGTCGGCGGCATCACCGTGCTGACCAACCTGAACCCGTGGGTGGTCGGGCTGCACTTCCTGCTCTCCGTCGCGCTGATCACCGTGGCGTACGCGTTCTGGCGCCGGATCGACGAGGGCGACGGTGCGCCGCGCTCCCTGGTCCCCGCCCCCCTCCGCGCCCTGGGCCGGCTGACCGCGCTGGCCAGCCTCGCCGTGGTCGCGGTCGGCGTGGTGGTCACCGGCAGCGGGCCGCACTCCGGCGACCGGGGCGCCAAGCGCAACGGCCTGGACCCGGCCGCCGTCAGCCAGGTCCACGCCGACCTGGTCTTCCTGCTGATCGGCCTGTCCTTGGCGATCTGGTTCGCACTGCGCGCGGTCGCCGCCCCGGCCGCCGCGATCCGCGCCGCCGGGATGCTCGTGGTGATCGAGCTGGCGCAGGGGCTGATCGGCTTCGTGCAGTACTTCACCCACCTCCCGGTGGTCCTGGTCGCCGCGCACATGCTCGGCGCCGGCGTGGTGTGGTGGGCGACGCTCGCCGTCCTGTGGTCGCTGCGTGAGCGCCCCGCCCGAACCGCGCCCGAACCGGCCGCCACCACCCCGCTCCCGGCCGGCGAGCCCGTCCCGGCCGCCTGAGGGCGCCACCGGGGCCGCCCCGCGGACCCGGTGCACCGCACCGCATCCGGCGCCGCCCTGTCGCACTCCGCGCCGCGCCGACCCGCCGGGCACCGCCACGCCCGATCCCGCGCCGCCCCTGCCCCCACCCCGCTCTGCGCACTCCCCCCGCCGCGCTCCATTCCAGGGCGCCTGGCCGCGCCGACCCGCCGGGCACCGCCACGCCCGACCCCGCGCCGCCCCTGCCCCCACCCCGCTCTGCGCACTCCCCCCGCCGCGCTCCATTCCAGGGCGCCTGGCCGCGCCGACCCCCTACCACTCGGAGCGCAGCCCGGCCGGCACTCACCGCGCCTGAGAAAGCGCCGAAACCACCGCCACGACCAGCCGCAATCGACCAGCCGGCGCTGACGGTGGCCAAGGGACTGTGGATACCACCGCCACCACCAGCCCGACGCTCGCGGAGGCGCCGGCGGGCCGCCATCCTCCGGGCCGCCATCCTCCGGGCCGCCGGATCAGCCGGGCGGCCCGTGCACGGAGTCCCCTTCACGTCGCACCCACCGGACAGGACCATGCGGGCATGGGACCCGGACAGTCGCACCGAGAGGGCGGAAAGACGCGCGCATGAAGCGCATCCGGTCGTTGCGGGAAAGGGCGACGGCGGGTACGGAAGAGGACGACCCGCGCGGATGCTGAAAAGGGCGACTTACGGCCGCCGCAAAGAACCACCCGCGCGGATGCGAAAAGGTGACCCGCGGCCGCCGGAAAGAGCGACCCGCGCGGATGCAGTAAGTGGATGCCAGAGGAGCAACCCGCGGAGGCGGGAAAGAGCAACCCGCGGAAGCGGAAAGAACAACCCGCGCAAGCGGAAAGAACAACCCGCGCAAGCGGAAAGAACAACCCGCGCAAGCAAAAAGAACGCCCGCCGGACGCCGGAAACGCTGACCGCCGGACGCCGGAAACGCTGACCGGCGGACGCCGGAGAGGTGACCGGCGGCTGCGGGGGAACCGAACCGGTCAGACCCGGGCGAGGATCGCGTCGGCGAGACGCTCCGCGGCGCCCGGCCCCTCACGCAGGAACAGCGACGGCTCGGTCAGCTCCAACTCGACGAGCTGCGGCGCGCCGTCCGGGCCCGGGATCACGTCGACCCGGGCGTAGAGGAGGCGTTTCGCGCCGCCCGGGACGGCGGACAGCGCCCGGCGGGCGACGGCCAGCTCGGCCTCGGACGGTGTGCGCGGGCTGATGTCCTCGCTGCCGGGGTCGATCGTGTGCTCGCCGGTCCGCCGCAGCATCGGGCCCTTGCGGATGCCGTGGCTGAACGTCAGTTCGCCGCTCGCGTCGGGCAGGCACAGCACCGCGGTCTCACCGGCGGTGTCGACGGCGGTCAGGTACGGCTGGATCATCGCGGTCCGGCCGGCGCCGGTGAGCCGGGCCACGTGGGCCGCGGCCTCGGCGGCCTGGGCGGGCAGCCGGTAGCGGGCGGTGTCCTGGCTGCCGGCGGAGACGGTGGGCTTGACCACCCACTCGCCCTCCGCGGGCGGGGTCCAGGTCTCGCCGGGGCCGACGAAGTCGGTCGGGATGACCGGGACGCCGGCCGCGGCGAGTTCGGCGAGGTAACGCTTGTCGGTGTTCCAGGCGATGATGTCGCCCGGGTTGGCCAGCCGGGGCACGCTGTGCGCCCAGGCGACGAACTGCTCGCGGCGGGGGACGTAGTCCCACGGCGAGCGGATCACGGTGAGGTCGTACCGGGACCAGTCGGCGTCCGTGTCGTCCCAGCGCACCACGTCGACGGCCAGCCCACGCGCGAGCAGCGCGTCGCGCAGCGGGTGGTCGTCGTCCCAGAGGTCGGGGAAGGCCGCGCAGGTGACCAGGGCGATACGGGCGTCGGCGGCCATCAGCGGGCCATGCTCCGGCGCGCCATCGACCGCCACAGGTCGTTGCTCGGGCGCATCTGCTCCAGCAGCTCCCGCTCCCACGCGTTCTCCACCTCGACGCCGGCGTGCGAGCACGCCTCCCGGGCGACGCCGGTGTCCTGGGCGAACTGGTCGGACCACTCGCCGTCCTCGCCGACGAGAACGATGCGGGCGCCGCGCTTACCGACGTACTCGATGACCGCCTTGGCGCCGCCGTGCCCGGCGGCGAAAGACTTGATCTCGGAGGTCAGTGTCGTTACGGAACCTTCTGCCATGTCTCGCAGCCTAAGCAATCAGCGACGCCTCCCGCGGTACTCCGGAGGCCTTCTGTGACTCTCGTTACCAGCAGGTTTCGGCGTCAGCGGCATAGTTTTGCACCAATTGCGCCCGAATTGCCGCGTAGCCAGAATCCCACTATTGAGTGACGGACAGTAGTTGACACTGGTCACAATCCGGGCGTCTTGTGCGACTTACCCGTTACCGGATCACTCACGGCGATCTCAGATCAACGCGTCCACCGCGATCGCCATGAACAGCAGCGTCAGGTACGTGATCGACAGCTGGAACAGGCGCATCGGCTTCACCAGCCCGCCGTGGCGGGTCTGGTAGACCAGCCGCACCGACTCACCGAGGAACAGCGCGCCGGTGAGGACCGCCGCGACGCCGTAGATCCAGCCGAGCCCGAGCTCCCGGCCCAGCGGCCAGGCGATCAGCGAGGAGCCGACGGTGAGCACGGTGTAGAGCAGGATCTCGAAGTTCACCCGGGCGGCGGAGCGCACCACCGGCAGCATCGGGATGCCGGCCCGGGCGTAGTCGTCCTTGTACTTCACGGCGAGCGCGTAGAAATGCGGCATCTGCCAGAAGAAGACAACTGCGAAAAGCGCCCAGCCCATCGGGGCGATCGATCCGGTCACCGCGGCCCAGCCGATGACCACCGGCGCCGCGCCGCAGACACCGCCCCAGAAGGTGTTCGCCGGGGTGCGCCGCTTCAGCCAGAGCGTGTAGATCACGTCGTAGTAGAAGATCGAGAACGCGGTGAGCGCGGTCGCCAGCCAGTTGGTCAGCGCCGCCATCAGCGCCACCGACACGACGGCGAGCGTCAACCCGAAGATCAGCACCGCGCGCGGGCTGATCTGGTGGGTGGGCAGCGGGCGCCGCTTGGTCCGCTTCATCAACTGGTCGATGTCCCGGTCGATGTAGCAGTTCAGCGCGCTCGCGGCGCCGCCGGCCAGCGCGCCGCCGACCAGCACCGCGAAGAAGGTGACCAGGTCCGGCCAGCCACCGGCGGCCAGCATCATCGTCGGCACCGTGGTGACCAGCAGCAGCTCGACGATGGCCGGCTTGGTCAGCGCGAGGTACGCCCGGAACACCGCCATCCGGTCACGTCGGGTCTCGACGCGTGGCGCAGGCTCCACCACGCCGGGCGACCGTCGTTGGACGGAACGCTCGGTGATCATGCTCACGGACAGCCACCTTCCGGCATTTGGACCAACTCGCGACCTGCCGCCGGGTGACCATCGACCCGGCCGAGCCGCCCGGACAGCCTACGCGCCATCGTCTCCGCTGCTCGGGGCACCCAGCACGGGTGGACGCCATCACACCCCTCAACCGTGTGTCCGCTCACAGCGTATGTGCCTGGGACGTTCGCTGCGCAGACGTTTAGACCTACTGGATAGGGTCAAGCCGAAAAGGGTTCCACAATCCTGCCCGAGGAGCACAACAGACGTGGGTGCCACAGATCCTGCTCTCAACTGGTCCGACCTCGACCGCAAGGCGGTCGACACGGTTCGGGTGCTGGCCATGGATGCCGTCGAGAAGGCCGGCAACGGCCACCCCGGCACGGCCATGAGCCTGGCGCCGGCCGCCTACCTGCTGTTCAACCGTGTGATGCGGCACGACCCGACCGATCCGCACTGGGCGGGCCGCGACCGGTTCGTGCTGTCCTGCGGTCACTCCAGCCTCACCCTCTACATCCAGCTCTACCTGAGCGGTTACGGCCTGTCGCTGGACGATCTGAAGTCGCTGCGCCAGTGGGACTCACTGACCCCGGGCCACCCGGAGCACGGCCACACCCCCGGCGTCGAGGTCACCACCGGCCCGCTGGGCCAGGGCATCGGCAACGCGGTCGGCATGGCCATGGCCGCCCGCCGCGAGCGCGGCCTGTTCGACCCGCAGACCGAGCCCGGGCAGTCGCCGTTCGACCACCAGGTCTACGCGATCTGCTCGGACGGCGACATCGAGGAGGGGGTCAGCCACGAGTCCAGCGCCATCGCCTCGGTGCAGAAGCTGGGCAACCTCACGGTGATCTACGACGACAACGAGATCTCCATCGAGGACGACACCCGGATCGCCAAGTCCGAGGACGTCGCCGCCCGCTACGAGGCGTACGGCTGGCACGTGCAGGTCGTCGACTGGCGCTCGTCCGACCCGTACACCGAGGATGTCGAGGCGCTCTGGGACGCGATCCAGGCCGCCAAGGCGGTGACCGACAAGCCGTCGTTCATCGTGCTCAAGACGATCATCGGCTGGCCCGCGCCGAACAAGCAGAACACCGGCAAGATCCACGGCTCCGCGCTGGGCGCCGACGAGGTCGCGGCCACCAAGGCGGTGCTCGGTTTCGCGCCCGAGCCGTTCGCCATCGACGCCGAGGTGATCAAGCACGCCCACCGGGCCGTCGAGCGCGGCAAGGCGGCGCACGCCGAGTGGAACCAGGCGTTCGAGGCCTGGGCCACCGGCAACCCCGAGGGCAAGGCGCTCTTCGACCGGCTCGCCGCGAAGAAGCTGCCCGAGGGCTGGGCCGCCGCGCTGCCGGAGTTCCCGGCCGACGAGAAGGGCCTGGCCACCCGTGCCGCGTCCGGCAAGGTGCTGGAGGCGCTCGCGCCGGTGCTGCCCGAGCTGTGGGGCGGCTCCGCCGACCTGGCGGAGAGCAACAACACCACGATGAAGGGCGAGCCGTCGTTCATCCCGGCGGAGTACGCCACCAAGGAGTTCCCCGGCCACGAGTACGGCCGCACGCTGCACTTCGGCATCCGTGAGCACGGCATGGGCTCGATCCTCAACGGCATCGCGGTGCACGGCGGCACCCGCCCGTACGGCGGCACCTTCCTGGTCTTCAGCGACTACATGCGCGGCGCCGTCCGGCTCTCCGCGCTGATGAAGCTGCCGGTCATCTTCGTCTGGACGCACGACTCGATCGGTCTCGGCGAGGACGGCCCGACGCACCAGCCGATCGAGACGCTGACCGCGCTGCGCGCCATCGTCGGCCTCGACGTGGTCCGCCCGGCCGACGCCAACGAGACGGTGTACGCCTGGCGCGGCGCGCTGGAGCACACCGACCGGCCGACCGCGCTGGCGCTGTCCCGGCAGAACCTGCCGACCATCGACCGCTCGAAGTACGCGTCGGCGGAGGGCACCCTCCGGGGCGGCTACATCCTGTCCGAGGCGTCGAACAGCGACCCGTCGGTGATCCTGATCGCCAGCGGCTCGGAGGTGGCGATCGCGCTCACCGCGCAGGAGCGCCTGGAGGCCCAGGGCACCCCCACCCGGGTCGTCTCGATGCCGTGCCAGGAGTGGTTCTTCCAGCAGGACACGGCGTACCAGCAGGAGGTCCTGCCGCGCGGGGTGAAGGCCCGGGTCAGCGTCGAGGCCGGCATCCGGATGAGCTGGGACCGGATCATCGGCGACGCCGGCGAGGCGGTCAGCATCGAGCACTACGGCGCCAGCGCACCCGCCAAGATCCTCTTTGAGCAGTTCGGCTTCACCGCCGACAACGTCGTCGCCAAGGCGCACGCCTCGCTCGCCAAGGTCGGCGAGATCACTGGTCACAAGACCGGCAACTGACAGGAGTTGAAGTCAATGACCGACAGGCTGGCCGAGCTCTCCGCCGCGGGTGTGGCGGTGTGGCTCGACGATCTCTCCCGGGTACGCCTGACCAGCGGTTCGCTGGACAAGATGCGCCGTGAACAGCACATGGTCGGGGTCACCACGAACCCGAGCATCTTCCAGAAGGCGCTCGCCGACGCGGACGCCTACGACGAGCAGCTGCGCGACCTGGCCGCCCAGCGCGTCACGGTGGAGGAGGCGGTCCGGCTGATGACCGCCGCCGACGTGCGCGCGGCGGCGGACGTGATGCGCCCGGCGTACGACGCCTCCAACGGCGTGGACGGCCGGGTCTCCATCGAGGTGGACCCGCGCAAGGCGCACGAGACCGAGTCGACCGTCGCCGAGGCGAAGACGCTGTGGTGGCTGGTCGACCGGCCGAACCTGTTCATCAAGATCCCGGCGACGCTGGCCGGCCTGCCCGCGATCACCCAGGTGCTCGCGGCCGGCATCAGCGTGAATGTGACGCTGATCTTCTCGCTCGAGCGCTACCGGGCGGTCATGGACGCGTTCCTGGCCGGCCTGGAGCAGGCGAAGGCGAACGGCCACGACCTGTCCAAGATCGGCTCGGTCGCGTCGTTCTTCGTCTCGCGCGTGGACACCGAGGTCGACAAGCGACTCGACAAGATCGGCAGCGACGAGGCCAAGGCGCTCAAGGGCAAGGCCGCGATCGCCAACGCCCGGCTGGCGTACGAGGCGTACACCGAGGTCTTCGGCACCGACCGGTGGAAGGCGCTGGCCGACGCCGGGGCGCACCCGCAGCGGCCGCTGTGGGCCTCCACCTCGACGAAGAACCCGGACTTCCCGGACACCATCTACGTCGAGGAGCTGATCGCGCCCGGCACGGTGAACACCATGCCGGAGTCGGTGATCTTCGCGTTCGAGGACCACGGCACCACGCGGGGCGACACCGTCACCGGCAACTTCGGCCACGCCAAGCAGGTCTTCGCGGACCTGGCGGCGGTCGGCATCGACTTCGACGACGTCGTCAAGGTCCTCGAGGAGGAGGGCGTCGAGAAGTTCGAGGCGAGCTGGAACGACCTGCTGGACGGCGTCACCAAGTCGCTGAAGGCAGCCGCCGGCGGCGCCGCGAATCCCAGCGACGCGGCCTGATCCGGACCCCTGCGCGGCCTGTCGCGGAACCCTTCGCGACAGGCCGCTCCATTGGCGAAAAACTGGCAGGATGGCAACGTGGGTAATCCGCTGCGCACCGCACAGGACCGTCGGCTCCCGCGGATCCCGGAGCCCTGCGCTCTGGTCATTTTCGGGGTCACCGGTGACCTGTCCCGTAAAAAGCTCATCCCGGCCGTGTACGACCTGGCCAACCGCGGTCTGCTACCCCCCGGCTTCGTGGTCGTGGGCTTCGCCCGGGCCGACTGGGGCGACGGCGACTTCGAGTCGCTGGCCTACGCGGCCGCCAAGAAGGGCGCCCGGACGCCCTGGCGCGAGGACGTCTGGCAACGGCTCTCCAGCCAGTTCCAGTTCGTTCCCGGCTCGTTCGACGACGACAACGACTTCGACAAACTCGCCGAGACCTTGGACGAGCTGCGCGAGCGCAACGGCATCCAGGGCAACACGGCCTTCTACTTCTCCATCCCGCCGGCGGCGTTCCCGCTGGTGCTCAACCAGCTCAACCGCACCGGGCTCGCGGACAACGCGAAGACCGGCGGCTGGCGCCGGGTGGTGGTGGAGAAGCCGTTCGGCAACGATCTCAAGACCGCGATCGCGCTGAACCAGCTGGTGGACGACGTCTTCAACCCCGACGACGTCTACCGCATCGACCACTATCTCGGCAAGGAGACGGTCCAGAACATCCTGGCCCTGCGCTTCGCGAACAGCCTGTTCGAGCCGGTGTGGAACTCCAAGTACGTCGACTCGGTGCAGATCACCATGGCCGAGGACGTCGGCATCGGCACCCGGGCCGCGTTCTACGACGCCTCCGGCGCCGCCCGTGACGTGCTCCAGAACCATCTGCTGCAGCTGCTCGCGCTGGTCGGGATGGAGGAGCCGACCAGCTTCGACCCGCAGGAGGTGCGGGCCGAGAAGCTCAAGGTCCTCAGGGCGATCAGCCTGCCGGCCGACATCGCCGCCGGCTCGGTGCGCGGGCAGTACCTTCCCGGCTGGGTCGCCGGCGAGCGGGCGGTCGGCTACCTCGAAGAGGCGAACATCCCGCGGGACTCCAAGACCGAGACGTACGTCGCGGTCCGCCTCGGCATCCAGAACCGGCGGTGGGCGGGCGTGCCGTTCTACGTCCGGGTCGGCAAGCGGATGCCGCGCCGGGTGACCGAGATCGCGATCATGTTCAAGAAGGCGCCGCACCTGCCGTTCGACCCGGCCGACGTGGAGATGTTGGGCAACAACCAGCTGGTCATCCGGGTGCAGCCGGACGAGGGCGTGGTCCTCAAGTTCGGCTCCAAGGTGCCCGGCACGGCCATGGAGGTCCGCGACATCGCGATGGACTTCCAGTACGGCGAGGCCTTCACCGAGTCCAGCCCGGAGGCGTACGAACGCCTCGTCCTGGACGTCCTGATCGGCGACCGCACGCTGTTCCCGGACGCCGCGGAGGTGGAGCAGTCGTGGCGGGTCATCGACCCGCTGGAGGCCGCCTGGGCGGGCACCACGCCGGAACCCTACCGGGCCGGTGAGTGGGGCCCGCGGGCCTCGGACGAGATGCTGGAGCGCGAGGGCCGTGCCTGGAGGCGAGCATGATCGGGCTGTGGGACACCACCGGTAACGAGGTCGTCAAGGCGCTCGCCGCGGAGCGCCGCAGCGCCGGGGGCGTGGCCTCCGGCCTGGCGCTGACCCTGATCGCGGTGGTCGAGGAGAAGAAGGTCCGCGAGGCCGAGGCGGCCGCCACCATCGCCGCCGCCGCGCACCCGTGCCGCCTGCTGATCGTGGTGCGCTCCGATCTGGACGGCCGCAGCCGGCTGGACGCGGAGATCGTGGTGGGCGGCCGGCTGGGCCCGGCCGAGGCGGTCGTGATGCGGATGTACGGCCGGCTCGCGCTGCACGCCGAGTCGGTGGTCATCCCGCTGCTCGCCCCGGACGTCCCGGTCGTCACCTGGTGGCACCAGGAGCCGCCGGACATGATCGCCAACGACTTCCTGGGCGTGGTCGCGGAACGCCGGATCACCGACAGCGCGCAGGCGCCGGACCCGGTGGCCGCGCTGCGGCAGCGGGCGGTCGACTACGCGCCCGGCGACACCGACCTGACCTGGACCCGGATCACGCTGTGGCGGACCCTGGTCGCCGGCGCCTTCGACACCACCGACGCGCAGGTGACCGGCGCACGCATCGTGGCGCCGGAGCGGGACCCCACCGCCTGGCTGATGCTCGGCTGGCTCAAGTCCCGGCTGGGCATCGAGCCGGTGCTGGAGCACACCGACAAGGCTCCGCGAATGCACTCGGTCGAGCTGCAGTGCGCCAACGGCGAATGCGTGCGGGTCACCCGCGAGGAGGGCACCGCGCTGTTCAGCCGGACCGGCCAGGAGGATCGGTACATGCCGCTGCCCAGGCGGCCGGTCGGCGACGAGCTCGCCGAGGAGCTGCGCCGGCTCGACGCGGACCAGATCTACGCGGAGGCGCTGGCCGCCATGGCCGGGACCACCGGTCTGGAGCACCGACCGGCGGCGCGGGTGCACGTCTGGAAGGACCCGGCGCTGGCGGCCCGGGCGGCCAGCACGTCCGACGCGCTGGCCGGATAGGCACACGAGGAACGACTGACAGAGGGCCGTCCGCCACGCGGGCGGCCCTTCGACAAGGAGAGCGCAGTGAGTGAGACCGTGGTCGTGGTGGTTGCGGACGCCGACATCCTGGCGTCCACGGTGGCGGCACGGCTCGCCATCCGGATCATCGACGCGCAGGCGGTGCACGGTACGGCGAGCGTGGTGCTGACCGGCGGCCGGGTGGCCGCCAAGGTGCTGGGCACGCTGCGGGACCTGCCGGCCGCCGCCGCGATCGACTGGTCCCGGGTGGACCTGTGGTGGGGCGACGAGCGCTTCCTGCCGTCCGGCGACCCGGACCGCAACGAGACACAGGCCCGTGCCGCGCTGCTGGACGCGCTGCCGCTGGACCCGGCCCGGGTGCACGCCATGCCGGCCTCGGACGGCCCGGACGGCGACGACGCGACCGCGGCCGCCGCCCGGTACGCCGCCGAGCTGACCGCGGCCGGCGACGGCGCCCTGCCCCGCTTCGACGTGCTGATGCTCGGCGTCGGCGAGGACGGGCACGTGGCCTCGCTCTTCCCCGGGCACCCGGTGCTCAAGGAGGAGGGCGCCGCGGTGGCCACCTTCAACAGCCCGAAGCCCCCGCCCACCCGGATCACGCTGACCCTGCCCACGATCGGCGCCGCCGACGAGGTGTGGCTGGTCGCGGCCGGACCGGACAAGGCCGGCCCGATCGCGACGGCGCTGGCCGGCGGCGATCTGCCGGCGGCACGGGCGAAGGGCGTACGCAGGACGCTCTTCCTGCTCGACGAGGCGGCCGCCGCGAAGCGCTGAGCGGCCTCGCCGCCGGGAAGCGCTGCGCGGTTTTGCCGCCGGGAAGCGCCGCGCGGCCTCGCCGCCGCGAAAGGCTGCGCGGTTTTGCCGCCGCGAAAGGCTGCGCGGTTTTGCCGCCGCGAAACCCTGCGCGGCCTCAGGGGCGTGACGAGATCTGCTGGACCGCCCAGCCGTTCCCGTCCGGATCGTTGAAGAAGATGAACCCGACGTTGTCCAGCGGATCAGGGGTCGGCGTCGGGTTCTCCCCCAGCGTGGTCACGTCGCTGACCTCGACCCCGCGGGCCACCAGCTCGGCGTGCGCGGCCCGGATGTCGCGGACCACCAGCTGCAAGCCCTTGAGCGACCCGGGTGGCATCTGGGGCACCGCGCCACGGCCGATCACGATGGAGCAGCCGCTGCCCGGCGGGGTCAGCTGCACGATCCGCACCTGGTCGCCGAACGCGGTGTCGTGGTCGACGTGGAAGCCGAGCTGCTCGGCGTAGAACCGCTTGGCCCGGTCGATGTCGGTGACCGGGACGATGACCACCTCGAGAGTCCAGTTCATCGACCCATGCTGCCATCCGTAGACTCCGGCAGGTGCCTGTTGCGATTCGCGCCTACCGATCGAGCGACCTCGACGCCGTCTACGACATCTGTGCCCGCACCGGCGACGCGGGCCGCGACGCGCGCGGGAAGTACAGCTCGGACCGTCTGCTCGGGGACATCTGGGCGGCGCCCTACGTGGTCCTGGAACCGGAGCACGCGCACGTGCTGGACGACGGCAGCGGCCGCCCGGTCGGTTACATCATCGGCACCGCGGACACCGCCACGTTCGTCGAGCGCTACCGCAACGAGTGGCTACCGGCCACCGCGGACCGGCTGCGCGACGGCGATCCGCGTGACGAGCTCATGCTTGAGCTGCACCGGAGCCCGGAGCGGATGTTGCTGCCCGTGCTCGACGACTACCCGGCCCACCTGCACATCGACCTGCTGCCCGAGTGGCAGGGCCGGGGGCAGGGGCGCGCGTTGATGGCCGCGTTCCTGGCCGGGCTGCGCGCCGCCGGCGTGTCCGGGGTGCACCTGGGCATGGCGCCGGACAACCACGGGGCGCGCGCCTTCTACCGGCGCATGGGGTTCCGGGATCTGCCGATCGCGGAACCCGGCGCGATCTATCTGGCCCGCGACACCGGGCCGCTTGCCGGCGAGGATCAGTCGCGGCCGCGGCGCTGACGCACCTTGGCCAGGGCCTCGGCGAGGATGGCCGCGCCGTCCTCCGCCGAGCGACGCTCCTTGACGTACGCCAGATGCGACTTGTACGGCTCGGTGCGCAGCCGCCCGGGTGGCCGTTCCCGGTCCAGCCCGGCCGGCTGGCCGCATCGCGGGCAGTCCCAGGTTTCCGGCGCCGGCACGTCCGCGGCGAACCAGATCCGGCTGTCGTGGCCGGAGGAGCAGAAGTAGCTCACCTGCCGGCGCGGCGCGGGCTCGCTGCGCTCGTCGGGGCGCATCGGGCTGGACCCGACGCGGCTGCCGCGGATGGCGCTGCCACTGGACACGTACGTCACTCCCGATCAATAAGGACGATGACGACAAAAAGCCGCGCGACCGGAGAAACCGGCCGCGCGGCAGATTGTACGACGGTTACCGCGCGTCAGGAAGGGATCGCCTGCTTGAGCCAGAAGCCGAGCCCGATGACGCAGGCGAGCCACAGCACGCCGACCAGAACCGTGTAGCGGTCGAGGTTCTTCTCCGCCACCGAGGAACCGGCCAGGCTGGAGGTCACGCCGCCGCCGAACATGCTCGACATGCCGCCGCCCTTGCCCCGGTGCAGCAGGATCAGCAGGGTCAGCAGAATGCTGGTGATGATCAGCAACACGATCAACGTGTACGCGAACGCGATCGGCATGGTCGGGTTCATTCCTCTCGAAGGGCACAGCAGCGGTCCCACAATAGCGGGTGCCCGGCCGTTTCATACGGCCGGGCACACGCCTTTCACGCTCAGCGAGCGACGTGCTCCGGGAAGCGCACGATGGAGGCGAACTCCTCGGCGTCCAGGCTCGCGCCGCCGACCAGGGCGCCGTCCACGTCCGGCTGGGCCATGATCGAGGCGATGTTCGCCGCCTTGACCGATCCACCGTACTGGATGCGCACCGCCTCGGCGACGTCGCTGCCGTACTTCTCCACCAGACGGGCCCGGATGGCGCCGCAGACCTCCTGCGCGTCGTCCGGCGTCGCGGTCTTGCCGGTGCCGATCGCCCAGACCGGCTCGTACGCGATCACGATCTGCTTGATCTGGTCTTCCTTGAGCCCGTCGAGGCCCGCGTCGACCTGGGCCAGCACGTGCGTGACCTGGTTACCGGCCTCCCGGATGTCCAGGCCCTCACCGACGCAGAAGATCGGGGTCAGGCCGGCCGTGAAAGCCGCCTTGATCTTCGCGTTGATCAGCTCGTCGGACTCGTTGTGGTACTCGCGGCGCTCGGAGTGCCCGATCACCACGTACGTGCAGCCGAGCTTCGCCAGCATCGCGCCGGAGATCTCCCCGGTGTACGCGCCGGACGCGTGCGCCGAGATGTCCTGGGCGCCGTACACGATCGCCAGCTTGTCGCCCTCGATCGCGGTCTGCACGGTGCGCAGGTCGGTGAACGGCGGCAGCACGACCGCCTCCACCGCCTCCAGCTGCTCGCCGGTCAGGCTCGCCGCCAGCTTCTGGACCAGCAGATTCGCCTCGAAGTGGTTGAGGTTCATCTTCCAGTTGCCGGCGATGATCGGCTTGCGGGTCACGTCACCCATCACTTCTCCAACGCGGCGACGCCCGGCAGCGTCTTGCCCTCGAGGTACTCCAGGGACGCGCCCCCGCCGGTGGAGATGTGGCCGAACGCGGACTCGTCCAGGCCGAGCGTACGGACCGCGGCGGCCGAGTCGCCGCCGCCGACGACCGAGAAGCCGTCGATCTTGGTGATCGCCTCGGCGACGCCCCGGGTGCCCGCGGCGAACGGGGCGAGCTCGAAGACGCCCATCGGACCGTTCCAGAAGACGGTCTTCGCACCGGCGATCGCCGAGGCGAAGAGCTCCACCGACTTCGGGCCGATGTCCAGGCCGAGCCGGTCGGCCGGGATCTCGGACGCGTCCACGGTGACGTGGTCCGCGTCGGCCGAGAACTCGGTCGCGGCGACCACGTCGACCGGCAGGACGATCCGGCCGGCCGCCTGCTCCAGCAGGCCCTTGCAGGTGTCGATCATCTCGGCTTCGAGGAGCGACTTGCCCACCTCGTGGCCCTGCGCCTTGAGGAAGGTGAAGCACATGCCGCCACCGACGAGCAGCTTGTCCACCTTCGGCAGCAGCGCCTGGATCACGGCGAGCTTGTCCGACACCTTGGAACCGCCGAGCACGACCACGTAGGGCTGCTCCGGCGCCTCCGACACCTTCTTGAGGACCTCGACCTCCTTGAGGACGAGGCCACCGGCGTAGTGCGGCAGGCGGGCCGGCACGTCGTACACCGAAGCGTGCTTGCGGTGCACGGCGCCGAAGGCGTCGTCGACGTAGAAGTCGGCGAACCGGGCCAGCTCGTCGGCGAACGCGCCGCGCACGGCCTCGTCCTTCGACGTCTCGCCCTCGTTGAAGCGCAGGTTCTCCAGCAGCAGCACCTGGCCGTCCTGCAGCGAGGCGACCGCCTGCCGGGCCTCCGGGCCGACGGTGTCGTCAGCGAAGACCACCGACGAGCCGAGCAGCTCGGCCAGCCGCGTGGCGACCGGGCGCAGCGTGTACTTGGGGTCCGGCGCGCCCTTCGGGCGGCCCAGGTGGGACGCCACGATCACCTTGGCGCCCGCGTCCCGCAGCGCGATCAGCGTCGGCAGCACCGCGCGGGCGCGGCCGTCGTCACTGATCACGCCCGGGTTGTTCTTGTCGAACGGGACGTTCAGGTCGGCGCGCACGAAGACGCGCCGACCCGAGACACCCTCGCCGAGCAGGTCGTCGAGAGTCCGCATGACTGATCAGGCCCCGACGAGCTTGACCAGGTCGACGAGGCGGTTCGAGTAGCCCCACTCGTTGTCGTACCAGCCGACGACCTTGACCTGGTTGCCGCCGATGACCTTGGTCAGGCCGGCGTCGAAGATGCAGGAGGCCGGGTCGGTGACGATGTCCGCGGACACGATGGCGTCCTCGGTGTAGGTCAGGAAGCCCTTGAGCGCACCCTCGGCGGCAGCCTTGATCGCGCCGTTGACCTCCTCGACCGTGGTGTCACGGGCGGCGGTGAAGGTCAGGTCGGTGGCCGAGCCGGTGGGGATCGGCACCCGCAGCGCGAAGCCGTCCAGCTTGCCCTTGAGCTCCGGCAGCACCAGGCTGACGGCCTTGGCGGCGCCGGTCGAGGTCGGCACGATGTTCAGGGCAGCGGCGCGGGCGCGACGCAGGTCCTTGTGCGGGCCGTCCTGCAGGTTCTGGTCCTGGGTGTACGCGTGGATCGTGGTCATCAGACCCTTCTCGATCCCGATCGTGTCGTTCAGGACCTTCGCCATCGGGGCGAGGCAGTTGGTGGTGCACGAGGCGTTCGAGATGACCGTGTGCTTGGCGGCGTCGTACAGGTTGTCGTTGACGCCCATCACGATCGTGATGTCCTCGTTCTTGGCCGGCGCCGAGATGATGACCTTCTTCGCGCCCTTGTCGACGTGCGCCTTGGCCTTGGTGGCGTCGGTGAAGAAACCGGTCGACTCGATGACGACGTCGGCACCCAGGTCGCCCCAGGGCAGGTTGTTCGGGTCACGCTCGGCGAACGCCTTGAAGGTCTTGCCACCGACGGTGATCTCGTCAGCGGTGGCCTTGACCTCCTCGCCCAGGCGGCCAAGGATGCTGTCGTACTTCAGCAGGTGCGCGAGAGTGTTGTTGTCGGTGAGGTCGTTCACACCGACGATCTCGATGTCCGCACCGGAGGCGAGCACCGCCCGGAAGAAGTTACGGCCGATACGGCCGAAGCCGTTGATGCCAACCCGGATGGTCACAGGTGGTCTCCTCGTTTCGGTCCGCCGGATTCTGCGACCGGCGGAGGGTCTCGTGCCGGCCGCGTGGAGGCAGGCACAGGGGGCGTCCGGCCGCCGCGCCCGTCGGAGCGAGAACGCCGCAGCAGAGACATTGGCGGCGTCACAGCGGGGTTCGGCCGAACTGCCGGCACCGTCGCCGTCACCAGTGACCCTATCCGAGACCACCCGTCCGGGCCGCAGCGGGGCGCGACCTGAACGTTATCTAAAACGGATCACCGCGACGTCGCCGTCGCCTCCTTGAGCCTTCCCCGGACACCGCCCGGCGTTAAGGACCAAAGGTCCCGCAAACCCGGGCACACCTTCCCCGGCGGGGCCGGTGGCACAGGTCTGCCCCGGGCCGCCGGGCCGACGGTCCGTCCGCCTTCTCCACGGTACGAACAACGAGTCCGATGTGCAGCCGGAAGGCACGTTCCGCCCGCGGAGGCACCCGATGAGCCACCCCGGCATCCGACCGGGTGACCGAGATCACCGAAATCGGTGACCGTCGGTCAGCAGGCCATCATCTCCGGGGTGACGGCCGCCTCGGTGTCCGGGATGCCGAGATCACGGGCCCGCTTGTCGGCCAGCGCCAGCAGCCGCCGGATCCGCCCGGCGATGGCGTCCTTGGTCAGCGGCGGGTCGGCCAGCGCGCCCAGCTCCTCCAGCGACGCCTGCCGGTGCTCCAGCCGCAGCTGCCCGGCCGAGGTCAGGTGGTTCGGAGCCTCGTCGGCGAGGATCTCCAGCGCGCGGGTGACGCGGGCCGCGGCGGCCACCGCCGCACGGGCCGAGCGCCGCAGGTTCGCGTCGTCGAAGTTCGCCAGGCGGTTCGCGGTGGCCCGCACCTCGCGGCGTACCCGGCGCTCCTCCCAGGCCAGCACACTGGAGTGCGCGCCGATCCGGGTGAGCAGCGCGGCGATCGCGTCCCCGTCCTTGATCACCACCCGGTCCACGCCGCGGACCTCCCGCTCCTTGGCGGTGATCCCGATCCGGCGGGCCGCGCCGCGCAGGGCGAGCGCCGCCTCCGGCCCCGGACAGGTGATCTCCAGAGCGCTGGAGCGGCCCGGCTCGGTCAGTGAGCCGTGCGCCATGAACGCGCCGCGCCAGGCGGCCACCGCGCAGCAGACGTTCGCCGACACCACGTGCGGCGGCAGGCCACGGACGGGACGGCCGCGCACGTCCAGCAGCCCGGTCTGGCGGGCCAGCGCCTCCCCGTCCTTGACGATCCGGACGATGTAGTGGCTGCCCTTGCGCAGGCCACCGGAGGCCAGCACGTGCACCTCGCTGGGGTAGCCGTACACGTCGGCGATCTCCCGGCGCAGCCGGCGCGCCACCGCGCCGGTGTCCAGCTCGGCCTCGACGACCACCCGGCCGGAGACGATGTGCAGGCCGCCGGCGAACCGGAGCAGGGACGCCATCTCCGCCCGGCGGCAGCAGGGCTTGGGCACGTCGACCCGGCTCAGCTCGTCTTTGACCGCTGCCGTCATCGCCATCGTGTTGTCACCTCATGCGCCGGATCTTGGACAGTGTGTGCCGCACTTACGCCAGTAATTAACGAGCGGCGCCCAATACTGGCACCAGTGCAACACCCAGTGCCTCAGGATCATGCCGTGGGCTCCCGTCGTCGACGGCGACGGGTGCCAATACCAGCTCGGCTCCCATCCGCTGGGCGGCCGCGCGCACCGGTTCCGGCTCGCCGGCCCATTTCACGTCGGCCAGCACCGCGTCCACCCGCAACTCGGGCAGGTAGCGCTGCAGGGTGACGAGGTGGCCGGCGGCGGAGAGCCCGTGCGTCTCCTTGTCCGTGCCCAGATTGAGGGTGACCAGGCGGCGGGCCGGGCTGGCCACGATGGCCCGGGCCAGGCCGGGCACCAGCAGATGCGGCAGCACGCTGGTGTACCAGCTCCCCGGCCCGAAGATCAGCCAGTCGGCGGCCAGCACCGCCTCCACCGCCTGCGGGCAGGCCGGCGGGTCGGCCGGCTCCAGGCGGACCGCCTCCACCCGGCCGTCGGCGACCGCCACCGAGTGCTGGCCGCGCACGGTCACCGTGTCACCCGGACGGGCCGGGTCGGTGCCGGCCACATCCGCCTCGATGCCGACCGCGTGCAACGCCATCGGCAGCACCCGCCCGCACGCGCCGACCATCGCGGCCGCGTGGTCCAGCGCCCGCACCGGGTCGCCGAGCATCTCCATCAACCCCAGCAGCAGCAGGTTGCCGACCGTGTGCCCGGCCAGGGTGTCCTTGGAACGGTCGGCCCGCCGCTCCAGCCGGGGCCCGCGGACGACCGGGGGCAGGTGCCCGGCGCCCGGCTCGGGCATCGCCACGAACCGGTGCTGCATCAGCGTCGCGGTCAGCTGCGTCGTGGGATGCTCGTCGGCCAGCGCCGCGAGCGCCTGGCGCAGGTCGCCCGGGGGCAGCAGGGCGTCCCGCTCGACCCGCAGGCGGCCGCTGGAGCCGCCGTCGTCGCCGACCGTGACGATCGCGGTCAGGTCCAGCTCCAGTTCGGTGGCGGCGTGCCGCAGCGCGCGCAGCGAGGCGCTGAGCCCGTGCCCGCCACCGAACGCCACCACGCGGATCGGCCGGTCCGCTCGGCCGCCGACCGCGGCGGTCACTCGCGCCCCAGGTCGCGGTGCGAGGTGTGCGCCGACAGGCGCATCCCGCTCAGCCGCGACGTCAACTCCTCGGCGATCGCCACGCTGCGGTGCTTGCCACCGGTGCACCCGATGGCCACGGTCAGGTAGCGCTTGCCCTCCCGCTCGAACCCGGGCGCGGTGGCCGCGATCAGGCCGGCGTAGGTCGCCACGAAGTCGGTGGCGCCCTCCTGGCCCAGCACGTAGCTGCTCACGCCCTCCTCCAGGCCGGTGTGCTCGCGCAGCTCCGGCACCCAGAACGGGTTGGGCAGGAACCGGGCGTCGAGCACGTAGTCGGCGTCCGGGGGCAGGCCGTACTTGAAGCCGAAGGACAGCACGGTGATCCGTAGTTTGCGGGCGTCCTCCCCGCCGAACAGCTCCTCCACCCGGCGGCGGAGCTGGTTGACGTTCAGGTGGCTGGTGTCGATGATCACATCGGCCTGCTCGCGTGCCTCGGCGAGCAGCTTGCGCTCGGCGGCGATCCCGTCGGCCAGCCGGCCGTCGCCCTGCAGCGGGTGCGAACGGCGCACCGACTCGAAGCGCCGGATCAGCACCTCGTCGTCGGCGTCCACGAACACCACCCGCGGCGAGAAGCCGCGCTCCTTGAGCGCCCGCACCGCGCCGGCCAGGTCGGTGGAGAACGCGCGGCTGCGCACGTCCAGCACCATCGCGGTACGCCGGGCCGCGCCGCCGGCGGCGAAGGCCAGCTCGGCCATCTCCAGCATCAGCGCCTGCGGCAGGTTGTCGACCACGTAGAATCCGACGTTCTCCAGGGCCCGGGCCACCGTGCTGCGGCCACCCCCGGACAAGCCGGTGACCACCACCAGGTCGGTGCCGGCCTCGTCCGGGTCGACCACGTCGCCGGATCCGAACTCGGACATCGCTTCCGTCACGCACGCCTCCCGCGTCGCCTCGCCCGCTCCCCTGTCGGCGGACACAACATGGTAGGCCGATCGGCACCGCTGCAAGCGCCGGACAGGCTGTCCGGCGTCGTTGCGAGGTCTCGCATCAGCCCGTTCCGGTCTGGTCCGGGGCGACCGGCGGGTTCAACGCGGCGAGCACCGCCTCGGCGGTCCGGCGGCCGATCCCCGGCACCTCGATGATCTCCTCCGGGGTGGCCGCCGCGAGCCGCTTCACCGAACCGAAGTGCCGCAGCAGCGCCTTGCGCCGGGTCTCCCCCAGGCCGGCGACGGTGTCCAGCGCCGACTGGGTCATCCGCTTGGAGCGGCGCTGCCGGTGGAACGTGATGGCGAACCGGTGCGCCTCGTCACGCAGCCGTTGCAGCAGGTAGAGCGCCTCGGAGGTGCGCGGCAGGATGACCGGGAAGTCCTCGCCCGGCAGCCACACCTCCTCCAGCCGCTTGGCCAGCCCGCACAGCGCCACATCGGTGATCCCGAGCTCGGCGAGCACCGTCGCGACCGCGTTCACCTGCGGCTGGCCACCGTCCACCACGACCAGCTGCGGTGGGTACGCGAACCGGCGCGGCTTGCCGGTCAGCGGGTCGATGCCGGGCAGCTCGCCGGGCGCCTCGCCGGCCTCGTCCGGGTCCGGCAGGTCACGTGGCGCCTCCGCCCCGGCCTGCGCCCGGTAGCGCGCGAAGCGGCGCCGCATCACCTCGCTCATCGCGGAGAGGTCGTCCATCCCGCTGCCGTCCGGGTTGCCGCGGACCGCGAACCGGCGGTACTCCGCCTTGCGGGCCAGGCCGTCCTCGAAGACCACCATCGAGGCGACCACGTCGGTGCCCTGGATCTGCGAGACGTCGTAGCACTCGATGCGCAGCGGCGCCGAGTCCAGCCCCAGCGCGTCGGCGATCTCCTCCAGCGCCCGGTTGCGGGTGGTCAGGTCACCGGCCCGGCGCAGCTTGTGCCGCTGCAGGGACTCGCCGGCGTTGCGCGCCACGGTCTCCATCAGGGCGCGCTTGTCACCACGCTGCGGGACGCGCAGGCTGACCCGGCTGCCGCGGTGGTCGGAGAGCCAGTCGGCGAGCGCGTCGGCGTCGTCGGGCAGGGCCGGCACCAGCAGCTCGCGGGGCACGTCGGCCTCGCCCTGCGAACCGCCGTACATCTGGCTGCAGAAGTGGTGCACCAGGTCGCCGGTGCTCAGCTCCTCGACCTTGTCCACCACCCACCCGCGCTGGCCGCGAACCCGGCCGTCACGGACGTGGAACACCTGGACGGCGGCCTCCAGCGGGTCCTCGGCGAAGGCCACCACGTCGGCGTCGGTGCCGTCGCCCAGCACCACGGTCTGTTTCTCCATGGCCCGGCGCAGCGCCGCGATGTCGTCACGCAGCCGGGCGGCACGCTCGAACTCCAGCTCGTCGGAGGCGCGCATCATGTCGCGCTCCAGCCGCTTGACGAACGTGTCGGTCCGGCCCGCCATGAAATCGCAGAAGTCGTCGACGATGGCCCGGTGCTGCTCGGCGGTGACCTGGCCGGTGCACGGGGCGGAGCACTTGCCGATGTAGCCCAGCAGGCAGGGGCGGCCGATCTGGCTGCTGCGCTTGAACACCCCGGCCGAGCACGTGCGCGCCGGGAAGACCCGCAGCAGCAGGTCCAGGGTCTCGCGGATGGCCCAGGCGTGCGAGTACGGCCCGAAGTAGCGCACACCCTTGCGTTTCGCCCCGCGCATCACCTGCAGCCGGGGGAACTCCTCGTTCACCGTGACGGCGAGGAACGGGTACGACTTGTCGTCGCGGTACTTGACGTTGAAGCGTGGGTCGAACTCCTTGATCCAGGAGAACTCCAGCTGCAACGCCTCCACCTCGGTGCCGACCGTGACCCAGTCGACGCTGCCGGCGGTGGTGACCATCTGCTGGGTGCGCGGGTGCAGCGACCACACGTCGGCGAAGTACGAATTGAGCCGGTTACGCAGGCTCTTCGCCTTGCCGACGTAGATCACCCGGCCGGCCGGATCGCGGAAGCGGTAGACGCCCGGAGCGTCCGGGATGGTACCGGGCGCCGGGCGATAAGTGGACGGGTCTGGCACAACCACAACAGTAGTGCGTGGGACTGACAGAATTGCCCGACCGGAGGTCCGGTGCCGCCGCCACGGCGCCGGATCTCCGGCCGGTGCGCGGAGCGCCCGTTCCGCCGCGGAGTGTCAGGCCGCGACGATGTTGTCGCCGTCCACCTTGACCTTGGTCTCGGCGAGCGGCTTCTGCGCCGGGCCGGAGACCGGGGAGCCGGTCTCGATGGAGAACTTCGCGCCGTGGCACGGGCAGTTGATCGTGCCGTTCTTCACCTCGCCGACCTCGCAGCCCTGGTGCGTGCAGATCTTGGTGAACGCCTTGTAGGTGCCCTGCTTGGGCTGGGTGATGACGTAGTCGCCCTGGATGATGCCGCCACCGGCGGGCACGTCGGCGACCAGCGCGAGCGCCGCGCCCGCCGCGGAGTCGCCGCCGCCGGTGCTGCCGCCCTGCGCGTCGGCGCCCTTGCTGCCGGCCGGGGCGGGATCGGCGGCGAAGTCCGAGCCGTTCGGGTTGGTGCCGCTGGTGTCGGTGCCGCAGGCGGCCAGGACCGCGGCGGCGCCGAGGCCGCCGGCGCCCAGCAGGACGACGCGGCGGGTCGAAGCGGGGCCCGTCTGCTCCACCTGGGTGTCGGCGCCGGTCCCGGTCTGCACGTCAGTCATGTATCGCCCTCCAGTACCTGGTGTCCGCGCCCGAAGTCACGCGGAGTCGACCTTGAGTACGCGGCCGCCACCGCGATCGGTTCATGCGTGCGGTGAGATTAACTCGCCGCCAGGCGGCGGCTTTCCCGATTCGTACGCATCCGGACGGCCGGTTTCGCCGGTGATGTCGCATGCCGGCCGTCCCGCTCGACCCTAGGAGACCGGAGCGGCGGCATCGCTATGAGCCGGCTAAGAATTTTCTAAATCAATTTTCCCGCGGTGGCACACTTCCGGTCCCTCCCGGAGCCCCGCCGTCCCGCCGCGACGTCCCCCGCTCGCACTCGCCCGCGGCCGCCCCACGCGAAGCTCCCAGCGGGAACGGGCCGGGCGGAGCACCGGACGCGAGCGAACCGGCGCCGGACACGGCTCGCGGCGGCCGGCCCGCGAGGACCGGCCGCCGCGAGCGACGTACGAAAGGGTCAGACCGCGGCCTTGGCCCGCGACCGCGCCGCCCGCGGCTTGGTCGCGCCGGCCGCCCGGGACCCGGTCGCCCGCTCCCCGTTGGCCTTGGCCGCCCGCGCGGTCGCGGCCGGCGACCCGGTCGGCTCGCCCTCCAGGCCCAGCATGTGACGCAGGAACTGCCCGGTGTGACTCTCCGGCACCTCGGCCAGCTCCTCCGGCGTCCCGGCGGCCAGCACCAGGCCGCCCTTGCTGCCCCCCTCCGGGCCCATGTCGATCAGCCAGTCCGCGGTCTTGATCACGTCGAGGTTGTGCTCGATCGTGATCACCGTGTTGCCCTTGTCGACCAGCCCGTTGAGCACCAGCAGCAGCTTGCGGATGTCCTCGAAGTGCAGGCCGGTGGTCGGCTCGTCGAGCACGTAGACGGTCCGGCCGGTGGAGCGTTTCTGCAGCTCGGAGGCGAGCTTGACGCGCTGCGCCTCACCACCGGAGAGGGTGGTCGCGGGCTGGCCGAGCCGGACGTAGCCCAGCCCGACGTCGACCAGGGTGCGCAGGTGCCGGTGGATGGCCGGCATCGCCTCGAAGAAGCCCGCCGCCTCCTCGATCGGCATCTCCAGCACCTCGGAGATGGTCTTGCCCTTGTAGTGCACCTCCAGGGTCTCCCGGTTGTACCGGGCGCCCTTGCACACCTCGCACGGGACGTACACGTCCGGCAGGAAGTTCATCTCGATCTTGATGGTGCCGTCGCCGGAGCAGTTCTCGCAGCGGCCGCCCTTGACGTTGAACGAGAACCGGCCCGGGCCGTAGCCCCGCACCTTGGCCTCGGCGGTCTCCGCGAACAGCTTGCGGATGTGGTCGAAGACACCGGTGTAGGTGGCCGGGTTGGACCGCGGGGTACGCCCGATCGGCGACTGGTCCACCCCGACGACCTTGTCCACGTTCTCCAGCCCGGTGACCTTGGTGTGCCGGCCGGGAACCTGGCGGGCGCCGTTGATCTGGTTCGCCATGACGGTGTGCAGGATGTCGTTGACCAGCGTCGACTTGCCGGAGCCGCTGACCCCGGTGACCGCGATGAACTGGCCGAGCGGGAACGGCACGGTGAGGTTGCGCAGGTTGTGCTCCCGCGCCCCGTGCACGACCACCTCCCGGCCCGGGGTCTGCGGCCGCCGGCCGGACGGCACCGGGATCGACTTGCGCCCGGAGAGGTACGCCCCGGTCGGCGAGTGCTCGTTGGCCAGCAGGCCCTCGACCGTCCCGCTGTGCACGATCTTGCCGCCGTGCTCCCCGGCGCCCGGGCCGATGTCGACGATCCAGTCCGCGGTGCGGATGGTGTCCTCGTCGTGCTCCACCACGATCAGCGTGTTGCCCAGGTTGCGCAGCCGGACCAGGGTCTCGATCAGCCGGTGGTTGTCCCGCTGGTGCAGCCCGATGGACGGCTCGTCCAGCACGTAGAGCACGCCGACCAGGCCGGAGCCGATCTGGGTGGCGAGCCGGATGCGCTGCGCCTCGCCGCCGGAGAGGGTGCCGGCGCCCCGGTCGAGCGAGAGGTAGTCCAGGCCGACGTCGACCAGGAAGCGCAGGCGGGCGTTGATCTCCTTGAGCACCCGCTCGGCGATCATCTTCTGCCGGTCGTCGAGCTGGAGCCCGGCGAGCAGCTCGGCGCACTCGCCGACGGACAGGTTGCACACCTCGGCGATGCTCTTGCCGGCCACGGTCACCGCCAGCACCTCCGGCTTGAGCCGGGCGCCGCCGCAGACCGAGCAGGGCACGTCGCGCATGTACCCCTCGTACTTCTCGCGCGACCAGTCGCTCTCGGTGTCGTTGTGGCGCCGCTCGATCCACTGCACCACGCCCTCGAAGCCGGTGTAGTAGGAGCGCTCCCGGCCGTACTTGTTGCGGTACCGCACGTGGACCTGGTCGTCGGCGCCGTACAGGATGGTCTTCTGCGCCCGGCTGGGCAGCGCCCGCCAGGGCGCGTCCAGGCTGAAGCCCTCGGCCTTGGCCAGCGCCTCCAGCAGGCGCAGGAAGTACTCCTGGGTGGTGCCGCCGGACCACGGCTGGATCGCGCCCTGGTTGAGGCTCTTCTCCTCGTCCGGGATGATCAGCTCCGGGTCGACCTCCTTCTTCGTGCCGAGGCCGGAGCACTCGGGACAGGCGCCGTAGGGCGCGTTGAAGGAGAACACCCGGGGTTCGAGGTCCTCGATCGCCAGCGGGTGGTCGTTCGGGCAGGCCAGGTGCTCGGAGAAGCGGCGTTCACGCTCCGGGTCGCCCTCCGGCAGGTCGACGAAGTCGAGCAGGATCACGCCGCCGGACAGCCCGAGCGCGGACTCCACCGAGTCGGTCAGGCGCTGCTTGCTGCTCGCCTTGACGCTGAGCCGGTCGACCACCACCTCGATGGTGTGCTTCTCCTGCTTCTTCAGTTTCGGCGGCTCGGTGAGCGGGTGCACCACGCCGTCGACCCGGGCCCGGGCGTAACCCTTGGCCTGGAGCTCGGCGAAGAGATCGACATATTCCCCCTTGCGGCCCCGGACGACCGGCGAGAGCACCATGAACCGGGTGCCCTCCGGCATGGCGAGCACCCGGTCGACGATCTGCTGCGGGGTCTGCTTGCTGATCCGCTCGCCGCAGACCGGGCAGTGCGGGATGCCGGTGCGGGCGAACAGCAGTCGCAGGTAGTCGTAGACCTCGGTGATGGTGCCCACGGTCGAGCGCGGGTTGCGCGAGGTCGATTTCTGGTCGATCGAGACGGCCGGGGACAGGCCCTCGATGAAGTCGACGTCCGGCTTGTCCATCTGGCCGAGGAACTGCCGCGCGTACGACGAGAGCGACTCGACGTAACGGCGCTGTCCCTCGGCGAAGATCGTGTCGAACGCGAGGCTGGACTTGCCCGAACCGGAGAGCCCGGTGAAGACGATCATGGCGTCGCGGGGCAGATCAAGGTTGACGTCGCGAAGGTTGTGCTCGCGAGCGCCACGAATAGTCAGTCGGTCGGCCACTGCCAGCCTCTCCGTACATGTGTTTGAAGTCGAGCAGACACTCTAGCCACGCGGTATGACATTTTTCGGCGGCCTAGGTGCAGCGCCTCGCACATGGCGGACATTCCCGCAGAACGGACCTTGGACCGTCACTCGGCCGGGGGAACCGGCAACGACCGTACGTCCCAGATCTCCACCCCGCCGACGAGCTGCGGCTCACCGAGCGCGTCGGTCAGGGTGGCCCGCAGCGCCGGGGCGTTCTGGCTCTGCGGCACCAGCACCACCACCGACGCCCGCCAGTACACCAGATCCGCCACGATCCGCTTGCGCGCCTCGTCGTTCAGGTACGGCCGCATCCCGGTCAGTTGCACCTGGATCAGCAGCTCGGAGGTGAACCGGACCGGCGCCCGCCAGGAGCCGGTACGGTCGCCCGGCGGGTCGGTCGGGCCCATGAAGTAGCCGCGGGGCACCGCGAAGTCCAGGTTCTGCAGGGTGGCCCAGCGCTGCGCGGTGCGCCCCACGGTCACGTCCGGCAGCGGGACCGGCACCAGGGTCCGGCCCGGCGGCACGTAGCGCTTCCAGATCCCGGCGGTCAGGAACTCGGGCAGCGGGTCGCCCGGGATCACCGGCACCGGGGTCGGGAAGAGCGGGACCAGCGCCAGCGCCATGCCGGCCCAGAACCGCCGCCGGCGCCCCGGCGACGACCACCGGATCCGGTCGGCGGCCAGCGCCAGCAGCACCCCGGCGATCGTGGCCGGCACCATGGCGAACCGGGTGACGCTCACCAGGTCGATCACCGGCACGTGGCTGATCAGGCCGAACGGCAGCGGGATCGACGTCCGGGTCCCGCCCGCCTGCAACCTCGGCCCCATCGAGGCCAGCAGCAGCACCAACCCGGCGACGGCCGCCGACCGGGCCGCCGCCGAACGCCACAGCATCCGGGTCGCCACCACGATCATGACCAGGCCGACCGGGCCGAAGAACGTGTTGTCCTCGGTGGCGCTGACACTCAGCCGCTGGGCCAGCGTCTCCGACCCGGCCACGGACTGCCGCGGGAAGGCGGCCACCGAGAACAGGTCGGTGACGAAGTCCGACGGGGCGAACGGCTGACCGTGGTAGTTGCCCGGCGCGAAGAACTGGTACCACAGAGGGTAACCGGCCAGCGTCAGCGCGACCCCGGCGGCCACGCCGAGCCCGGCCACGAAACGCCGCGCCACCGCGCGCGCCACACCCGGGCGCATCACCGTGTAGGAGATCACGAAGATGCCCATGGTGAGCGCGATGAACAGCAGCGTCTCCTCGTTGATGAAGATCTGCAGCACGATCAGCAGGCCCAGCACGATCCCGCCGCGTACCGCCCGGCCCGGCTCGCGCAGCCGCAGCACCTGCCACACGATCAGCGGGACCAGGTACTGGTTGACGAAGTTCACATGGCCGCTGGCGTGCGAGATCATGGTGGGGGCGAACCCGCACCACGCCGCGCCGATCAGCGCCGCCACCCGGCTGCGCACCAGATGCCGGGCGAACAACCAGTACCAGGCCGCCGCGGTGCCGGCCAGGCCCAGGGTCAGCAGCAGCGCGACCGACACCCCGGCGCCCAGGAAGTGGGTGACCGGGGCCAGCGGCAGACTGAGCGCCAGGGTCGAGGTGTTCGCCATCATGTTCACGCCGACCGGCGCGTTCACGTGGGCCTCGAAGAACGGCGAGGCGCCGTCGAAGACCACCCGCTCGCCGTGCGCCAGCATGAACAGGAAGATGCCGTGGTCGTCGTCGTTGCGGTCGAGGATCCGGCCGTTCGGGTCGGCCCAGAGCCGGATCAGCACGAACACCGCGAGGGCCAGGAAGCTCAGCAGCACCCCGAGATCGGCGCGCCGCCAACCGGCGAAACCGGTCCGGCCGTCCGGCACGACTGCACCGGACGGCACGCTTTCCCGCTTCTCGAGCATCTCCTCCGCCGCACGCACCGGGAGGATTCTGCCAGAGCCCGGCACCGGGCCGGAACACGCGGCGCAGCGGCGGGGCACGGCGTGAGGTGCGCTTACGCCGCGATCCGGGCCCGTGCGCCCGATTCGGCGGTACGCCGATCGGCGCACCACGGTCACGCTCAGCTCACCGCGCGACCGCGGCGCGCCACGACCGGTCGCGGTCGCCGGGTCAGTGCCGCCGGCGCCGCGAGGCGGTCGCCAGGCGCGCGGATCGGCGCCCGCTCTCCACCGCCACCTCGCGGTGCAATTTGCGCCAGCTGGCCAGCCGCCGCGGGGGCAGCGAGCCGTCGGCGAGCGCGGCCTGCACGGCGCACCCGGGCTCGGCCTCGTGCCCGCAGTCGTCGAAGCGGCAGCGCCCGGCCAGCGCCAGCACGTCGGCGAACGCCCGGTCCAGCCCGGAGCCGGTGTCGAGCAGGCCGACGCCGCGGATGCCCGGGGTGTCCACCACGCAGCCGCCGCCGGGCAGGGTGATCAGATTGCGGTACGCCGTGGTGTGCCGGCCCTTGCCGTCCGCGTCCCGGATCGCCTGCACCGGCATGACCGGGGTGCCGGCCAGGGCGTTGGCCAGGGTGGACTTGCCGGCGCCGGAGCGGCCCAGCAGGGCCAGGGTGCGGCCCGGGGCGACCAGCTCGCGCAACGGGCCGAGGCCGGCGCCGCGCTGCACGCTGACCGGCAGGACCGTCACGCCGGGCGCGAGCTCGCCGAGCTGCCGGGCCACCGCGCCCGGATCGCGGGCGGTGTCGCTCTTGGTCAGCACCAGCACCGGGTCGGCGCCGGACTCCCAGGCCAGGGCCAGCAGCCGCTCGACCCGGGCGTCGCTGGGCTCCGGGAAGATCGGCTCGACCACCGCGACGGTGTCCATGTTGGCGGCCAGGACCTGGCCGGAGGAATCCTTGTCGGCGGTGCGCCGGATCAGCGCGGTGCGCCGGGGCAGCACCAGCTCCAGGGTGACCCGGCGGTCCGGCCAGGTGCGCAGCACCGCCCAGTCGCCGGCGCAGGGCAGCCGGGACGGGTCGCGGGCGGCCTCGATCAGCGCGTTGCCGCCCAGGCTGGCACGGGTGACGCCGTCCGCGGTCAGCACGGTGCTGATCCCCCGGTCGGCGCGCAGCACCCGGCCGGGGGCGGTGTCCGGGCGGTCGAAGCGGCGATATGCGGATGCGAAGGTCTCGTCCCAGCCGAGCTGGGACAGGTGATACGACATGGGAACCCTTTACGGTCGGGGAGGGGCGAAGGCCCCCGGGTGAAGGGACGCGACAACGACGAACGACACGTGCCTCACCTCCTCCGCGGGTCCGGTCTGGCGGCGCGTCTCGCCCACCGACGGTACGGTCACGGTCACCGCCGCGAAACCGAATTCCGCGGGCCTGTGGACAGCGCGCGGGTTTCGTCCCGGGACCGGCTAGGGTCGTTCCCGTGACGCCTTTGCCCCGCGCTCTCGCCACCTGTCCGGGTGGGGCGGTGCGCGCATGACGATCGACCCGCTGGTGCTGATGACCGACGTCGAGCAGGCCACCGAGGCACTGCTGCGCACCGCCGAGCAGCTCGACGACACGGTGGTCGGCGAGCCGTCCGCGCTGCCCGGCTGGACCGTCGGGCACGTGCTGACCCACGTGGCGCGCAACGCCGACGCGTACACGAATTTGCTGACCTGGGCACGGACCGGCGTCGAGACGCCGCCGTACCCGTCGCCCGCGGCGCGCGAGGCGGGCATCGCGGCCGGCGCCGCGCGGCCGCTGGCCGAGCAGATCGCCGACATCCGCGCCGCGCACGAGCGGTTCGCCGACGCCGCCGCGGCGATGCCGGCCACCGCCTGGACGTTCCATCTGCCGGTCATCGACCGCTCGGCGGCCGCGGTGCCGTGGGCCCGGCTGCGCGAGGTCGAGGTGCACCACGTCGACCTGGGCCGCGGCTACACCCCGGCGGACTGGCCGGACGCGTTCGCCCTGCGGCTGCTCCGCGAGATCGCCGGTGACCTGCCGGCGTCGGCCCCGGCGATGGTGCTGCGCCCGTTCGGCCTGGAGCACCCGCTGACGGTCGGCTCGCCCACCGGCACGACGCAGGCCCCGGTGATCGGCGGCCCGGCCCGGTCGATCGCCGCGTGGCTGGCCGGCCGCGCCGACGGCGCCGACCTGACCGTCTCGCCGGACGGCGAGCTTCCCCGGCCGGTGCGCTGGAAATGAGCCCTCGGAGGCAGCGATGACCACGGAGTACACCGGCGAGGCGCCGGGCGTCCGGGATCTCGGCGGCGGGCTGACGCTGACCAAGGTGTCGGTCGGCCCGATGGACAACAACGCGTATCTGTTGAGCGCCGGCGCCGAGCAGCTGCTGATCGACGCCGCCAACGACGCGCCCGAGCTGCTGAAACTAGCCGGGGACGCGGGCCTGGCCACGGTGGTGACCACGCACCAGCACCGCGACCACTGGTTCGCGCTGGCCGAGGTGGTCCGGGCGACCGGCGCGGCGTCGCTGGCGCACGCGGCGGACGCGCCGCCGCTGCCGGTGGTGACCCGCACCCTGCAGGACGGCGACACCGTCGAGGTCGGCGGGCACAGCCTGGAGGTGATCCACGTGGTCGGCCACACCCCGGGCTCGATCGTGCTGGCCTATCAGGAACCGGGCGGCGGCCGGGCGCACCTGTTCACCGGCGACAGCCTCTTTCCCGGCGGGGTCGGCAACACCCGCGGGGTGCGGGAGAACTTCGAGTCGCTGATCAACGATGTGGAGCGCAAGCTGTTCGACCGGTTCCCGGACGACACCTGGTTCTATCCGGGCCACGGCCGGGACTCCACTCTGGGCGCCGAGCGCCCGCACCTGGCCGAGTGGCGTGCGCGCGGCTGGTAAAGCTTGATGCACGCCGGATCCGGGCGATTGGCGCGCCCGGATCCGGTGTCTGTCGTCGGTTGTTATCCGGTCACTGCCGGCCGGGCACGGCGTTACTGCCCGGTCAGCCCCGGCCCGGCTTGGCGTTCGTGTTGACGTGGATGCCCTCGGCGAACTCGACGATCTGCTCGGCGGACCAGCCGATCCCGTCCCAGACCTGCACCTGGAGGTTCACCCCGGACGGCTGCGGCACGTACAGGGTGCGGCCGTCCCTGTTGCCCTCCTTCTTGACCAGCGTGCCGGCCAGCCCGCCGACCTGGACCCGCTCGCCGGACGGCGTGCCCTTCTCGTCGACCGACTGCAGCATCACGGCGACCTTGCCGACGAAGCTGTTCGGGTCGGTGTCGGCGGTGTCGCCCAGCGGCGCCGCGCTGTTCCGTGGCTTGGCGCCCTCCGGGGCCAGCACCAGCGAGTACTCGTCGATGCCCTGGACCTCCCAGCCGGCCGGAACCCGGTCCACGGAGAAGCCGGCGGGCTGCTTGCCGGTGTAGGCGACCAGCTGGAACGAGCCGGTGGTGGGCGCGGCGACGGCGGTGGCGGGCACCGCACCGGCGATCGGGGCGGCGTCGGTGGGGTTGCCGGCCGTGGTGAACGCGACGGCCGCGGCCGCGACGGCGACGGCGAACGCGGAACCGGCGGCGGTCTGCACGGCCCGGCGGCGGCGCAGCGCGCCACGGCCGCGGGCCAGGTCGGCGTCGGCCTGGGCGGTGGTCGTCTCGATCGGCGTCCCGGCGAGGCCGGCGAGCTGCTCACGCAGATTCGTCATGGGATTCCTCCCTGCTCAGAGGTGGGCGAGTGACGGGTTCTGGCCGATGACGGCCCGGAGCCGGTCGAGGGCCCGGGCGGTCTGGCTCTTCACCGTGCCCTCGGAACAACCGAGGGCGTCGGCGGTGTCAGCGACGTCGAGGTCGTAGACGTAGCGGAAGACCAGGGCCGCCCGCATCCGTGGGGGCAGCTGCTTCAGGGCCGCGCGCAGCCCGTCCGCCAGCTCGCCGTGCGCCAACGGGTCGACGGCCACGGCCCGGTCGGGCACGTCCGCCATCGGCTCCTCCCGCCGACGCCACCACCGCCGCTTCTCGTCGGTCAACGCGTTGACCAGCACACGGCGCAGGTAACCGTCCGGATTGCCGGCCCGCTGGAACGACGGCCAAGCCACGTAGAGCTTGGTCAGCGTCGACTGGACCAGGTCCTCCGCCAGGTGGGGGTCACCCGCGGTGAGCAGGGTCGCCGTACGCACCAGACCGGATCTCCGGGACACCACGAAGCGGTGGAATTGCTCGTCGCGCTCGTTTCTCACGAGACCTCCTTCGCTGTCACACCTCCCTGACGACTCGCGGACACCACGGGTTGCATGGCCGGTGCCGGACCCCGGAGTCGCGGCTGTTTCCCACGTACGCTGGCGGGAGCCCGCCGGCAGACGTGGAGGCGCCGCATGAACCTGAGACATGATCCGTCGCGGTGGGGCTTCCCGCCGCAGCAGCCGAACCAGCCGGCCGACCTGCCACCCGCCGGCCCCGGTCTCCCCGGCTGGCTGGAGGAACGCCTCTTCGAACAGCGCATCGTGATGCTGCGCGGCCAGCTCACCAGCGAGGTGGCGACCGCCCTCTCGGCGGCCCTGCTCACCCTGGACGCGGCCGGCCAGGCGCCGATCCAGCTGCACGTGGCGTGCCCGGGCGGCGATCTGAGCGCCGCTCTGGCCGTGGTCGACGTGCTCGACGCGCTGGTGTCCCCGGTGCACTCGCTGGTCACCGCGGAGGCGGGCGGCGCCGCGCTGGCGGTGCTGGCGGCCGCCGACCGGCGCGCGGCCTACCGGCACGCCCGGTTCAAACTCACCGAGCCGCGGGCGGCCGGGGTGACCGGGACGGCCGACGAGGTGGCCGCCGCGGCCGGGCAGCACCTGCGGGAGCTGGAGGAGGTCGTGGTGCGACTGGCCGAGGTGACCGGCCGGCCACGCAGCCGGGTGGAGGACGACCTGTCCGCCGGGCGCAGCCTGAGCGCCGCCGAGGCCCTGGAGTACGGCCTGCTGGACGAGGTCATCACGCCCAAGGCCCGCTGAGACGCAGAACGGCCCCGGACCGAGGTCCGGGGCCGTTCTGCCGACGCGGGGATCAAGAAGCGATCTTGACACCCATCGAACGCGCGGTGCCGCTCACGATGTTGATCGCGGCGTCCAGGTCGTTCGCGTTCAGGTCGGGAAGCTTGCGCTCCGCGATCTCCTTGACCTGCGTGGCACTGAGGGTGCCGACGGTCTGGGTCAGCGGGTTCGACGCGCCCGACTGGATGCCCAGCGCCTTGCGGATCAGGAAGCTGGTCGGCGGGGTCTTGTAGGCCAGCGTGTGGCTGCGGTCCTCGTAGACCGTCACGATGACCGGGATGATCTCGCCCCGGTTCTTCGCGGTGGCCTCGTCGTACTCGACCTTGACGGCACGCATGTTGGCACCGGTCGGACCGAGCATCTTACCGAGGTCGACCATCGCGGCGTTACCCGCCTCAAGCGCGAGGGTTACCTCATGAGTCTTCTTCTTGGGCGGCATTGAGTAGGGCTCCTTAGGGTGAGCTGCACGGGCCGAGACAACGCAGCTCGCCAGCATCAACGACACACGACAACCCCGAGACCTTACTACCGCCCTGACGGGAGGGTCAAAACGGCTGGATAAGCGGGGTCTCGGGTCCGCCGACCAGTGTAGCTCGCGGCTCGGCCCGACCCGGGACCACCCCGGACCAGCACCGGCCGACCCGCAAAACGCCCAAAAGATCCCAATGTTCCGGACTTGACCCCGCGCCGCGAACGGCAACCCGAACCGGGGACAATGGCCGCATGCAGACCCGCACCGACCTCCGCAATGTCGCCATCATCGCTCACGTCGACCATGGCAAAACCACCCTGGTCGACGCCATGCTCCGGCAGGGCGGACAGTCTCACGCGCGCGGCGAGATGGCCGACCGCGTGATGGACTCCATGGACCTGGAGCGGGAAAAGGGCATCACGATTCTCGCCAAGAACACCGCGATCAGCTACCAGCCGGCCGAGGGCGCGCCGGTCACCATCAACATCATCGACACGCCCGGCCACGCCGACTTCGGCGGCGAGGTCGAGCGCGGCCTGACCATGGTCGACGGCGTGGTGCTGCTGGTCGACGCGTCCGAGGGCCCGCTGCCGCAGACCCGCTTCGTGCTCCGCAAGGCACTGCAGGCCAAGCTGCCGATCATCCTGGTGATCAACAAGGTGGACCGGCCGGACGCCCGGATCAAGGAGGTGGTGGACGACACGTACGCCCTCTTCTTCGACCTGGACGCCGACGAGGACCAGATCGAGTTCCCGATCGTCTACGCCTGCGCGCGCGACGGCATCGCCTCGCTGAACCAGCCGGCCGACGGCGCCGTCCCGCAGGACAGCGCCGACCTGGAGCCGCTGTTCACCACGATCCTGAACACCATCCCGGCCCCCACCTACACCGAGGGCGCGCCGCTGCAGGCGCACGTCGTCAACCTGGACGCCTCGCCGTTCCTCGGCCGTCTCGCGCTCTGCCGCGTGCACGAGGGCACCATCCGCAAGGGCCAGACCGTGGCCTGGTGCAAGACCGACGGCTCGGTCTCCAACGTGCGCATCTCCGAGCTGCTGATCACCGAGGGGCTGGAGCGCAAGCCGGCCGAGAGCGCCGGCCCCGGCGACATCATGGCCGTCGCCGGCATCCCGGACATCATGATCGGCGAGACCCTGGCCGACGCGGAGAACCCGGTCCCGCTGCCGCTGATCAAGGTGGACGAGCCGGCCATCTCGATGGTCATCGGCACCAACACCTCCCCGCTGGTCGGCAAGGTCAAGGGCGCCAAGGTCACCGCGCGCATGGTGAAGGACCGCCTGGACAAGGAACTGATCGGCAACGTCTCGCTCCGGGTCCTGCCGACCGAGCGCCCGGACGCCTGGGAGGTGCAGGGCCGTGGTGAGCTGGCCCTGGCCATCCTGGTCGAGCAGATGCGCCGCGAGTCCTACGAGCTGACCGTCGGCAAGCCGCAGGTGGTCACCAGGATCATCGACGGCAAGGTGCACGAGCCGGTCGAGCGCCTCACCATCGACGCCCCCGACGAGTACATGGGCGCGATCACCTCGCTGTTGGCCACCCGCAAGGGCCGGATGGAGCAGCTGACCAACCACGGCACCGGCTGGCTGCGGATGGAGTGGCTGGTCCCGGCGCGCGGCCTGATCGGCTTCCGCACCGAGTTCCTCACCGAGACCCGCGGCACCGGCATCATGCACCACCTCTTCGAGGCCTACGAGCCGTGGTACGGCGAGCTGCGTACCCGCCAGAACGGCTCCCTGGTCGCCGACCGCGCCGGCGTGGTCACCGCCTTCGCGATGACCAACCTGCAGGAGCGCGGCCAGCTCTTCGTCGAGCCGACCACCGAGGTCTACGAGGGCATGATCGTCGGCGAGAACTCCCGCGCCGACGACATGGACGTCAACATCACCAAGGAGAAGAAGCTCACCAACATGCGCTCGTCCACCGCGGACGAGACCGAGAAGCTGATCCCGCCGCGCAAACTGTCGCTGGAGCAGGCCCTCGAGTTCTGCCGCGAGGACGAGTGCGTCGAGGTCACCCCGGCCGCCGTCCGCATCCGCAAGGTCGTCCTCGACCAGACCGCGCGGGGCCGCGCCGCCGCCCGCCGCAAGCACCAGCAGTAACGCTCCACACCGCGCCGACGCCCCCGCCCGACGGCGGGGGCGTCGCCGTTTCCGCGCCGGGCCGCGGGTTCCCCACGAACCGTCCCTTCCGGTACGACCCCACTCCGCCGGGACGGCACCCACCCGCGCGCCTGCGGCCGCCCGCTGCGGAGCGCTGGGCGGCACGAGCCGCTCCCGCCCCTCCCGGGGCCGCCAGGCTGTGCCCGCCCTTCCGGGGCCGCCAGGCTGTGCCCGCCCTTCCGGGGCCGCCGGACTGCTCCCGCCCCTCCCGGGCCGCCGGACTGCTCCCGCCCTTCCGGGGGCCGCCGGATTGCTCTCGCCCCTTCCGGGGGCCGCCGGATTGCTCTCGCCCCTCCCCGGGACGCCAGGCCGCTCCCGCCCCTCCCCGGGACGTAGCTACGCGTGGGCCCGGGCGACATCGGTCGCCCGGGCCCGGTGCTCACGGGTGTGCGGGAGCGGTGCTCACGGCGTACTGGAAATCGGGTTCTGGGTCAGCGGTCTGCGCTGACCAGATCCTTCTTGCGGTCGCGGGCCGATTTGGCCAGGCTGGCGACCGTGGCGACGCCGAGCGTGCCGAGGATGACCAGCAGCGACAGCCAGATCGGGATCTCCGGCGCCCAGTGCAGCCCGTGGCCGTCGTTGATGAACGGCAGGCTGTTGGTGTGCAGCGCTTCGAGGAAGAGCTTCACGCCGATGAAGGCGAGAACCGCGGCGAGCCCGACGTTGAGGTAGACCAGACGCTCCAGCAGGCCGCCGAGCAGGAAGAAGAGCTGGCGCAGGCCCATCAGCGCGAAGACGTTCGCGGTGAAGACCAGGTACGGCTCCTTGGTGATCCCGAAGATCGCCGGAATCGAGTCGAGCGCGAAGATCAGGTCGGTCGTGCCGATCGCGATCATCACGATCAGCATCGGCGTGAAGAGGCGCTTGCCGGCCGCGGTGACCACCCGGAACTGCCCGTCGGCGAACGACGAGGAGATCGGCAGCGCCCGCTTCGCCCAGCGGATCAGCACGTTCTCCTTGAATTCGTCCTCGTCGTTCTCGCCGCCCTTGACCAGGGTCACGGCGGTGTACACCAGGAACGCGCCGAAGATGTAGAACACCCAGGAGAACTGCGCGATGAGCGCCGCGCCGGCAGCGATGAACGCGCCTCGCATGACCAGCGCGAGCACGATGCCGATCAGCAACACCTTCTGCTGGAATCGGCGCGGCACCGCGAACCGGCCCATGATGATGACGAAGACGAACAGGTTGTCGACACTCAACGAGTACTCGGTGAGCCAGCCGGTGTAGAACTCCCCGGCATAGCGGCCACCGGCGACGGCCCAGACCCCCGCTCCGAAGAGCAGCGCCAGCGCCACGTAGAACGCGACCCAGCCGCCGGCCTCTTTCATCGTCGGCTCGTGCGGCCGACGCCCGATGATCAGAAGATCGACGGCGAGCACCGCCACCAGCGCCACCAAGGTGGCGAGCCAGACCCATGTTGAAACGTTCAATGCGACCCTCCGGCAGACACGTGTCGTCGCTGCGCCGACTCGAGATTTCGAGACGAAGCAGCGACGTGCGACTGTCGGAGGTCTCTTCCGCCGCGGACACCCGCGACCCCCGGCCCCGGGTCAACCCTGCTGGTGACCCAGCCGGGCATGCCGTGTTGACGAGACCGGAGCGGGGGAATACTCCCCTCCCACGTTGCCCATTGTTGCGCATCCGGGGCTCGATCGACACACCGGGAGCCCAACAGTGGCAGGGCTCGCTTCCGAAACCCCTCACCGGGGCGACTACTGCCACGTAACTCCGCGGTCACCCCGGCGCCACCCACCCGGCAGCTGGCCGAGGTCGTACATCAGCGCCTTCACCAGCCACTTCCCGCCCGCGAAGGGACCGCCGGCCGCCGTTGACCCGGCGTCCCCCGCAGCCCCGGTCCCCCGGCTGGCGCAACGACCCGCCGCGCTGACCACCCGTTTCACTCATGCATCGCGGTCACCGTCCTGGACCCGGGTAGCCGGTCACCACACCGTCGCGGGTGCAACCGTTCCCCGCGCCGCCGATGCCGCCGGAGGCCCCGAGCGGGCGGTCACGCCGCAGAAGCGACGCTCCGCCACTCGCGCCGGGCCACCACCGTGCACCCTGCCCCGGGCCACCACCCATCGTGCACGCCGCACCCCGCGCCGGGCCACCACCGTGCAGCCTGCCCGGGCCACCACCGTGCAGCCCGCACCCCGCCGGGCCACCACCGTGCAGCCCACCATCATGCCGGTCGGGCGCCGCGGCCCTCCGTCCCGTCGGCCCGGATCGGTCGGCGCCCGCCGCTCCGGCACATCGCCGGCCCCGTTGCGAGCAGGCTTCTCTTAACTGGCGCGGCACTGTTTGCTGCGAGCAGCGTTGTCTTGGTTCGAGCAGCGCTGTCTTCGTTCAAGCGGCGTGGCCCGGATCCGAGTGGCGTGGCCCGGATCCGAGTGGCGTGGTCCGGATTCGAGTGGCTGCACACACCTGTGCCAGGCAAAACTCGGTCTAAGGCATCCTAGTAAGCTAGCCATCTGGTGCGTATGGGACGCTTGCGGGCATGATCCTCGAAGTCACGCTTATCGACATCCTCCCGGGCCGGGAGGACGATTTCATCGCCGCCTACCAGCTCGCCCGCCCCCAGATCGCGGGCGCCGAGGGCTGCCGGGGGCTCCGGCTCAAGCGTGGCGCCGAGTCATCCAACCGCTTCGTGCTCCTGGTCGAATGGGACTCCATGGAAGCCAACGAGCACAACTTCCGCCGTACCGACCGCTTCGCCCAGTGGCGTGCCTCGATCTCCGCCACCCTGGCCCAGCCCCCGCTGTCCGAATACTTCACCGAGATCGCCACCCCGGCCGGCCGCCCCGACCCGGATCACGACTTCTTCGCCGCCTGACCGGACGGCCCCGGCGTCACCAGCACCCGGCCGAGGGCGGCACACGGCTCGACTCGCCGGGTCGCTCCGAGCGAACATCAATCGAAAACGGCACACGCCCCCGCCGGAGGCCCTCCGAGCCGGCGCAACGAACAGTCCCGACTCGTCAGCCTGCTCGTGCCGGCGCACCCCTCCGAGCCGGCGCAACGAACAGTCCCGACTCGGAGCGGCGCTCGCCGGCACGAGCAGCCTGACGCCGAGGGCCGCCGGATCCCGATCGCCGAGAGGCGTTCACGACCGGCGGCCGGATCCACCTCCGCAGAGACCACCGCGCCGGCAACCGAGGACTTTCCGAGATCGGAGGCGGGACCAGGCACGACCACGGCCCAAGGCGGTTCACGACCAGCGCGCCGTCCGCCTCACCGGAACTGTCCGAGGCCGGGAATCCGCCCACCACACCGGACCGGTCCTCCGGGTCGCGGATCCGTCGGACCCCCACCCCAGGCTCGATCCGCAAGCCACAGACCACAAACCCGACCGAGCCAAGCCCGAACCCACCCGGCCCGGCCGAACAGACCTGCCCGCGAAGCGCCGAAGGCCGAAGGCACCCGGAAGCCCAACCTGGGCCGCGAAGCGGCCAAAACCGAAGACCGCCTTGGAGCAGCCCGCCCTGGGCCGCACGGCATCCAAGGCCGAAGACCGCCATGGACCAGCCCAACCCGGGCCGCGCGGCGTCCAAAGCCGAGAACCGCCATGGACCAGCCCAACCCGGGCCGCGAACGCATCCGAGCCGCAAGACAGTCAAGACTCAGCTCGAACGAATCCGCAGGTGAGCACGCGGCCAGAACCGATGGCACCCCCGCCTCCGACACGCGCGGCAGCCACCCCAGCCACGCAAGATTGTGGGCGGGGAGTGCCTTTCGGAGACATCAAAAGCCTGACGGGCTCCGAAAGGCACTCCCCGCCCACAACGGCCCCACCTCGCGCGCAGCCCGGAAACACCAGGCCAAACCACGGCAGCGGGCTACTTCACCCCGGCCATGTCCATCCCCCGGAGCTCCTTCTTCAGTTCGCCGATCTCGTCCCGGATCCGCGCCGCCAGCTCGAACTGCAGCTCGCGCGCCGCCCCCAGCATCTGGTCGTTGAGATCCTGGATGAGCTGCGCGAGCTCCGCCCGGGCCATGCCCTCGCGGGCCGGGCCTGCCGACCCGCGGCCCTTGGAACGCGTCTCCGGCACCGGCGCCTTGCCCCGCGACATCTGGCGGCCTCCGCCACCGACCATCGGCCCGGCCACCGCCGAGTCGGTGTCCTCCGCCTCGCGGTAGATGTCGTCGAGGATGTCGTGGATCTTCTTGCGTAGCGCCTGCGGCTTGATCCCGTTCGCCTCGTTGTGGGCGATCTGCTTGGCGCGGCGCCGGTCCGTCTCGTCGATCGCGTCCCGCATCGACGGGGTGATCTTGTCAGCGTACATATGCACTTCGCCGGAGACGTTACGTGCGGCACGCCCGATGGTCTGGATCAGCGACCGGCCGCTGCGCAGGAAGCCCTCCTTGTCCGCGTCGAGAATCGCCACCAGCGACACCTCGGGCAGGTCGAGACCCTCGCGCAGCAGGTTGATGCCGACGAGGACGTCGTAGTCGCCCTTGCGCAGCTCCTTGAGCAGCTCGACCCGCCGCAGCGTGTCCACCTCGGAGTGCAGGTAGCGCACCCGGATGCCGTTCTCCAGGAGGTAGTCGGTGAGGTCCTCGGCCATCTTCTTGGTGAGCGTGGTGACCAGGACACGTTCGTCCCGCTCGGTGCGCAGCTGAATCTCGTGCATCAGGTCGTCGATCTGGCCCTTGGTCGGTTTCACCACGACCTGCGGGTCGACCAGCCCGGTCGGCCGGATCACCTGCTCGACGAACTCGCCCTGCGCCTGATCCATCTCCCAGGTGCCCGGGGTCGCGGAGAGGAAGACCATCTGGCCGACCCGGTCGAGGAACTCGTCGAACCGCAACGGACGGTTGTCGGCCGCGCTGGGCAGCCGGAAACCGTGCTCGATCAGGATACGTTTCCGGGAGGCGTCGCCCTCGTACATCCCGCCGATCTGCGGGATCGTCTGGTGCGACTCGTCGATGACGGTGACGAAGTCGTCCGGGAAGTAGTCCAGCAACGTGTAGGCCGGCTCACCGGGACGGCGGCCGTCCATGTGCATCGAGTAATTCTCGATGCCGTTGCAGAAGCCGACCTGACGCATCATCTCGATGTCGTACGTGGTCCGCATCCGCAGCCGCTGCGCCTCCAACAGCTTGCCCTGGCGCTCCAGCTCGGCCAGCCGCTCGGCCAGCTCGGCCTCGATGTCACGGATCGCGCGCTCCATGCGCTCCGGACCGGCGACGTAGTGCGTGGCCGGGAAGATGATCAGCTCGTCCACCTCGCGGACCACCTCGCCGGTGAGCGGGTGCAGGTAGTAGAGCTTCTCCACCTCGTCGCCGAACAGCTCCACGCGGACCGCGAGCTCCTCGTAGGCCGGGATGATCTCCAGTGTGTCGCCCCGGACCCGGAACGTGCCGCGCTGGAAGGCCATGTCGTTGCGCGTGTACTGGATGTCGACCAGCCGGCGCAGCAGCTTGTCCCGGTCGATCTCGCCGCCGACCTTCACCTGGACGGCGCGCTCGATGTACTCCTGTGGGGTGCCCAGGCCGTAGATGGCGCTGACCGTGGCCACCACGATCGTGTCGCGCCGGGTGAGCAGCGACATGGTGGCCGAGTGGCGCAGCCGCTCCACCTCCTCGTTGACCGACGAGTCCTTCTCGATGTAGGTGTCGGTCTGGGCGATGTACGCCTCGGGCTGGTAGTAGTCGTAGTAGCTGACGAAATACTCCACCGCGTTGTTCGGCAGCAGCTCGCGGAACTCCTTGGCGAGCTGCGCGCAGAGCGTCTTGTTGGGCGCGAGCACCAGCGCCGGCCGTTGCAGCCGCTCGATCAGCCACGCGGTGGTCGCGCTCTTGCCGGTGCCGGTGGCGCCGAGCAGCACGGTGTGCCGGTCGCCGCGGCGCACCCGCCGCTCCAGCTCGTCGATCGCCGCGGGCTGGTCACCGGCCGGCTGGTAGTCGCTGACTACCTCGAACCGGCCGTCGAGTCGTGGAATGTCGAGCGCCATGCACACCACCGTACGTCGGGGGTACGACAACTTTCGCCCGCCACCGGTGGGATCCGGTGCGGCCCGCGCCGTGCCGATGGTGCACATTCGACCGCACCGTGCGGCATTGTCTGGTCTTTACCGCGCCCCCTACCCTGGCGGGGTAGGCCGCTCGCGGCGGCCGACGAGCACGGTCGGGGTCACCCAACGATCCAGCCGTGCCGCACCGCGGTCGATGCGCCCCGACATCCGGCGAGCGCACCTGCGGGGGTCGCGCTCCCGAGCCGGCCGGCCGCCGCGAGCGCCGCTCCCCGCCACCGAACACCCACCGCGCCATCGAGCGCCGCTCCCCGCCACCGAACGCCCACCGCGCCATCGAGCCATCGAGCACCGCTCCACACCGCCGATCGCCCACCGCGCCATCGAGCACCGCTCCCCGCCACCGGACGCCCACCGCGCCATCGAGCCATCGAGCACCGCTCCCCGCCACCGAACGCCCACCGCGCCATCGAGCGCCGGACGTGCGTCGCGGCCCGGCCGGGACACCGGTCCACGCCGAGCGAACGCCCGGTGGAGACGACAATCCGACAGAAGCCCCCGGCGGGGCGGAGGCACCGGCACGCCCAGCCGACGACGGGCCGGCTCAGGAGATCGGCGGCTGCCAGCCGGTGGCCTCCGCCCAGTCGTCGGCCGCCCGCGCCTCCTCGTCGAACCACGGCTCCTTCGCCGCCGCGTAGCCGGTCCGGTCCGCGAACCGCAGCGCCAGCTCCGCCTTGGCCGCCGCGTAGGCGTCCCGCGCCGCCGGGACCGCCCGCAGGTGGTCACGCATCAGCAGCGCGAACCGCCAGCCCGGTGACCCGGCCACCCGCACGTGCAGGATCACCGGCCGGCCCGGGTCGGCCGAGCCGTGCATCCGCTTCGGCCAGGTCTCCCCCGGCAGCCGGCGCGCATTGTCCGCCCACTCCCCCGACCGGCGCGGGAACCCGGCCGCGGCCAGCCGGTCGGCGAGCGCGTCGGCTTCGGCCAGGGTGCGTACGGAAAGCATCAGATCGATGATGTTCTTCGCCGGCAGACCCGGCACCGCGGTGGATCCGATGTGGTGGACCTCGGCGGAGCCGATGGCGCCGCCGAGGTGCTGCCGGATCCGCGCGATCAGCCGGGCGGCCGCCTGCGGCCAGTCCGGCTCGGGCGGCACGATGCTGAGCTCGGGCGATTTGCGGGCGGGCCGGCGCAGCCGGACGTTGTGCTCGAACTCGACCAGCCGGTCGCGCCACAGCTCGTCGACCCGGGCGTGCAGGGTAGCGAGGTCGTCCTCGTTGGGCAGGAGCACGTCCGCCGCGGCCCGCCGGGTGGCGTCGTCGGCCTGCGCGCCGATCCGGGCGGCGGCCTCGGCCGCCGACATGCCACGGTCGCGCATCAACCGCCGGATCCGCATCTCCCGGTCCGCGGTGACCACGATCACCAGGTGGTACGTCGGAGCCAGCCCCGTCTCCACCAGCAGCGGTACGTCGTTGACCACGATCGCGTCGGGCGGCGCGGCCCGGACCATCTCGGCGGTGCGCGCCCGGACGCGTGGGTGGATGATCCGCTCCAGGCGACGGCGCGCCTCGTCGTCACCGAAGACCTTCGCGCCCAGGGCCGGGCGGTCCAGCTCACCCTCGGGGGTCAGCACGCCCGCGCCGAACGCCGCGACGATCTCGGCGAGCCCGTCGGTGCCCGGCTCGACCACCTCGCGGGCGAGCCGGTCGGCGTCGATGATCACCGCACCGCGCTCCGCCAGTCGTGTGGCGACGGCACTCTTGCCGGCGCCGATGCCACCCGTGAGACCGACCATCAGCATGGACTCAGTATCCCGGCACAGGACGCCGCGCGCCTCGCGGCCGCCGGTCACGACTTGGCGAAAGGCGCAAGGACGACAGTCACCCCGAATTCGCCCGGCCGGGGCGGGCACGCGACCGCGGGGACGGATCGCCCCCCGGGGGCGAGAAGCCGACCGGACGAGGAGCCGACCGGACGAGGAGCCGACCGGACGAGAAGCCGACCACGCGGGGAGCCGACCAGGCGAGAAGCCGACCAGGAGGGGAGCCGACCAGGAGGGGAGCCGGCCGGGGCGACCGCCGCGCATCCGGGGCCCACGGCCGGGAGACCGGCGCGCGTCCGCCTCGGAGCGGTCCCGGGCAGGGAAGCGAAAAGGCCGCCCCGACCTGAGGTCGGGACGGCCTTTCACGCTGTTACCGGAACAGAATCACCGGAGCAACCGGGTGACTCAGCTCTTGCCGCCGGCCAGCTTCTCGCGCAGGGCGGCGAGGGCCTCGTCGGTGGCCAGGGTGCCCGCGGGCTCCTCGGCGGCGCGCGCCGGGGCCGGCGAGCTCGACGAGGAGGAGGTCACGCCGCCGGCCGGAGCCGGGTTGAGCGCGGCGTCGGCGTCGGCCTCGCGGCTCGCCTGGACCTGCTTGGTGTGGGCCTCCCAGCGCTCGCGCGCCTCGGCGTACTGCTTCTCCCAGGCCTCGCGCTGCTTCTCGAAGCCTTCCATCCACTCGCCGGTCTCCGGGTCGAAGCCCTCCGGGTAGATGTAGTTGCCCTCGGCGTCGTAGGTCGCGGCCATGCCGTAGAGGGTCGGGTCGAAGTGCTCCTCGCCCTCGACGAAGCCCTCGTTGGCCTGCTTGAGCGACAGCGAGATCCGGCGACGCTCCAGGTCGATGTCGATGACCTTGACCAGGACGTCGGAGCCCACCTGGACGACCTGCTCGGGCAGCTCGACGTGCCGCTCGGCCAGCTCGGAGATGTGCACCAGGCCCTCGATGCCGTCGTCCACGCGGACGAAGGCGCCGAACGGAACCAGCTTGGTGACCTTACCCGGGACGATCTGGTTGATCGCGTGGGTCCGGGCGAACTGCCGCCACGGGTCCTCCTGGGTCGCCTTCAGCGACAGCGAGACGCGCTCGCGGTCCAGGTCGACGTCCAGGACCTCGACCTCGACCTCCTGGCCGACCTCGACGACCTCGGACGGGTGGTCGATGTGCTTCCAGGACAGCTCGGAGACGTGCACCAGGCCGTCCACGCCACCCAGGTCCACGAAGGCGCCGAAGTTGACGATGGAGGACACGACGCCCTTGCGGACCTGGCCCTTCTGCAGCTTGTTGAGGAACTCGGTGCGGACCTCGGACTGCGTCTGCTCGAGCCAGGCGCGGCGGGACAGGACCACGTTGTTGCGGTTCTTGTCCAGCTCGATGATCTTCGCCTCGAGCTCGCGGCCGACGTACGGCTGCAGGTCGCGGACGCGACGCATCTCGACCAGGGAGGCCGGCAGGAAGCCACGGAGGCCGATGTCGAGGATGAGACCACCCTTGACGACCTCGATGACCGAGCCGCGGACGACGCCGTCGTCCTCCTTGATCTTCTCGATGGTGCCCCAGGCCCGCTCGTACTGAGCGCGCTTCTTCGAGAGGATCAGACGGCCTTCCTTGTCCTCCTTCGTGAGGACGAGGGCTTCGATGTGGTCACCGACCGACACCACTTCCGCGGGGTCCACGTCATGCTTGATCGACAACTCGCGCGAGGGGATGACGCCCTCGGTCTTGTAGCCGATGTCGAGCAGGACCTCGTCCCGATCGACCTTGACGACGGTGCCTTCGACAATGTCGCCGTCGTTGAAGTACTTGATGGTCTCGTCGATGGCTGCGAGGAAAGCTTCCTCAGAGCCGAGGTCGTCGACGGTGACCTTGTTGGCGCTCGAGGTGGCCTCGATGCTGCTCGTCATGTGGACAGTTGCTCCGAACGGATGGATTCGTGGTGTCTCTCGCACTCGACGGAACTGCCACCGGAAGCGGCACGAGCGAACGAGACGACCAACCCAGGAGCAGTCAGATCATTGCCAGTCGATCATGCCAAGACCGGCGACCACGGAACCTGCTCCCTGCCGAGGCACACGTTCCGCGAGCGCATCGACTAGCTTACCGTGCGCATTACCACAGGTTGCAAGCCCTCCTGATGAGCGCGGCACATTGTTCGGTCGCAACCCGTCATCATGCCCGTTTTAGACTAATTCAGGGCGTGCGACGCGCCTGTCGTACCGTGGTCGGGTGACCGAGATCCCCACCATCGAGACGCCCTCGCACCGCCGCGTGACCGAGGATGAGACGCGCCACGCCAACCGTGCCTGGTGGGACCTCGACGCCGACGACTACCAGGACGAGCACGGCGCCTTCCTCGGCGACGTGGACTTCGTCTGGTGCCCCGAGCGGTTGCGCGAGGCGGACGCGGGACTGCTCGGTGACGTACGGGGAAAGAAGGTCCTGGAGCTCGGCGCCGGGGCCGCGGCCGGCGCCCGGTGGCTGCGCCTGCAGGGCGCCGAGCCGATCGCGATGGACCTGTCCGCGGGCATGCTGCGGCATGCCCGCGAGGCGGCGGACCGCAGCGGCGTACGGGTGCCGCTGGTGCAGGCGGACGCGCTCGCGCTGCCGTTCCGGGCGGCGTCGTTCGACATCGTCTGCACCGCTTTCGGCGCCATCCCGTTCGTGGCCGACTCCGCCGCCGCCATGCGCGAGGTGGCCCGGGTCCTCCGGCCCGGCGGGAGTTGGGTGTTCTCCGTCACACATCCGATGCGGTGGGTCTTCTGGGACGAGCCGGACGAGAGCGGCCTGGTCGCACGCAACTCGTACTTCGACCGCTCGCCGTACGTGGAACGCGACGAGCGGGGCCGGCTCACCTACCTGGAGCAGCACCGGACCCTCGGCGACCGGATCCGGGAGCTGGTGGGCGCCGGTTTCGTGCTGCGCGACCTGGTCGAACCGGAGTGGCCGGAGGGCCACGAGGAGACCTGGGGGCAGTGGAGCCCGCTGCGCGGCCGCCTCTTCCCCGGCACCGCGATCTTCGTCTGCGACCTGCCCGCGCACTGAACGGCGGCCGGGGCTTTCCGGCCCCGGCACGTCGGCGTGACGACGGCTGGACTTCCCGGCCCGGCACGCCTACGCGACCGCGGCCGGACTTCTCGGCCCCGGCACACCTGCGCGGCGGCGACCCTACTCCTCAGCCCCCGGCACACCTGCGCGGCGGCGACCCTACTCCTCAGCCCCCGGCACACCTGCGCGGCGGCGACCCTACTCCTCAGCCCCCGGCACACCTGCGCGGCGGCGACCCTACTCCTCAGCCCCCGGCACACCTGCGCGGCGGCGCCCGGCGGGCGGTTTTTCCGGTCCGGGGCCGGGTATCCGCGACTGATGGCGAAAGACGAGCTGAAGAAGGGCGACCAGGTCACCTGGCGCAGCCACGGCGAGGACGTACACGGCACCGTGGAAGAGAAGATCACCGAGCGCACCGAGGCCGCCGGCCGCACCGTCGCCGCGTCCAAGGACGAGCCGCAGTACCGGGTACGCAGTGACAAGACCGGGCACGACGCGGTGCACAAGCCGGGGGCGTTGCGACGTGACTGAGGTGTATGAGGAGTTCCGCGCGGCGGTCAACATGAGCGCCGCCGACCTGCGCAAGTGGCTCGACAGCGAGCAGTCGCAGGCGGTCGGCCAGAAGGCGTCGGCCGGATCCGAGTCCGTGGGACACGACTCCGGCCGCAAGATCGTCGGGCTGCTCGGGAAGAAGAAGTCGGCGCTGACCGCTGACGACGAGCAGCACATGCGGAAGGTGATCGGGTACGTGCACCGCCACCTCGCTCAGCGCCCGGACGGGGACATCACCGAGACGAAGTGGCGGTACTCCCTGATGAACTGGGGCCACGACCCGCTCAAGGACTGATCAGGCGGGGGTGTGCAGCAGCCCGGCCAGCAGGATCAGGGTGGCCGGGACGGCGCGGTAGTAGACCCAGGTGCCACGGCGGTCGCTGTCGACCAGGCCCGCCTCGCGCAGGATGCGCAGGTGGTGCGAGATGGTCGGGCCGGTCAGGTGGAACGCGCCGCTGAGGTCGCAGACACAGATCTCGCCGGCCGGCGCCGAGGCGATCATCGAAAGCAGCCGGAGCCGGACCGGGTCACCGAGCGCCTTGAACATCGCCGCGAACGCCGTCGCCCTGGACGTCTCCAGCGGCGCGGCCACGAGGCCGCCGACCGCCGAGACGCCCGGCACACCGCGGAATCCGGCACGCACCGCGGGGGCGGCGCCGAACCCGGCGTCCCGGGTGGGCGGGGCAGCCGCCAGCCGGGCGCGCTCGGGTGGGACGAGCGGCGTGGTGGCGCCGGCGGCCGAGGTGGTCGAACGCGGCACGGCCGGACTTACGGTCTGCTCCATCGACATCGATCGGCTCGACATCGGTCCAGCCTCGCAGACCCGGGCAAGCCACGATGGCTCCGGGGTGCCCCGAAAGGGGTCAGGAAGACCCGAACGAGCCGGAAAGCCACCGATCATCACCCGCCCGGACGACACCCGGGCACCGGATCGCCACCGCACCGCGCCGCCGGACCAGACCGCGCCGCCGGACCACCACCGCACCGCGCCGCCGGACTCCTACCGCATCGCCGGACCGACGGACCGACGGACCGACGGACCGAAATGGATTACGCGCGCAGGCACGGACCGCGTGGTCCCGCGCGCAGGCGCGGGCCCCACGGGTGGGCCCAGGCGCGGTCCCCTTGGGCCCGCGCGTCCACGCGGCCCCCAGGGCCCGCACGGACGCGGTTCCCCCAGGCCTGCGCGGACGCGGTTCCCCCAGGGTCAGTGGTCGGCGCCGTTCCAGTCCCGGCCGTGTCCGACCGACACCTCCAGGGGCACGGCCAGCGGGTACGCCTGACCCATCTCCCGGCGGACCAGCTCCTCCAACGCCTCCCGCTCCCCCGGCGCCACCTCGAAGACCAGCTCGTCGTGCACCTGAAGCAGCATCCGCGAGGTCAGCCCGGAGCTGGTCAGCGCCGCGTCCACCTTCAGCATCGCGATCTTGATGATGTCCGCCGCGGAGCCCTGGATCGGCGCGTTGAGGGCCATCCGCTGGGCCATCTCGCGCCGCTGCCGGTTGTCGCTGCTCAGGTCGGGGAGGTAGCGGCGGCGGCCGAGGATGGTGGCGGTGTAGCCGTCCTTGCCGGCCTGGGTGACCACGGCCTGCAGGTAGTCCCGCACGCCACCGAACCGCTGGAAGTACTCCTCCATCAGGGTCCGGGCCTCGTCGGTCGAGATGGTGAGCTGGTTCGACAGGCCGAACGCGCTCAGGCCGTACGCCAGGCCGTAGTTCATCGCCTTGATCTTGCGGCGCTGGTCGGCGGTGACGTCCGCCAGGTCGACGTGGAACACCGACGACGCGGTGGCGGCGTGGAAGTCGGCGCCCGAGTTGAACGCCGCGATCAGCGCCTCGTCCTCGGAGAGGTGCGCCATGATCCGCATCTCGATCTGGCTGTAGTCGGCGGTCATCAGCTGCTCGAACCCGCTGCCCACGACGAAGGCGCGGCGGATCCGGCGGCCCTCCTCGGTACGGATCGGGATGTTCTGCAGGTTGGGGTCGGTGGACGACAGCCGGCCGGTGGCGGCCACGGTCTGGTTGAACGTGGTGTGGATGCGCCCGTCGTCGGAGACCGACTTGAGCAGCCCGTCCACGGTCGATTTGAGCTTTGCCACGTCACGGTGCCGCAGCAGGTGGGCCAGCACCGGGTCGCCGGTCTGCGCGAACAGGCTCTGCAGCGCGTCCGCGTCGGTGGTGTACCCGGACTTGATCTTCTTGGTCTTCGGCAGGTTGCGCTCGACGAAGAGGATCTCCTGCAGCTGTTTCGGCGAACCCAGGTTGAATTCGCGGCCGACCACCTCGTGCGCCGCCTGCTGGGCCGCCTTCACCTCGGCGGCGAAGTGTGCCTCCAGCTCGGAGAGGTAGTCGGTGTCCGCGGCGATGCCCTGAGCCTCCATCTCGGCGAGGACCACCGACAGCGGCTGCTCCACCTCGGCGAGCAGGCGCTGCGACTCGCCGCCGTCGCGGGACAGCTCGGCGATCAGCACGTCCGCCAGGTCGAGGGTGGCGCGGGCGCGCAGCATCACGCCCTCCTCGGCCGCGCGGTCCTCGTCGACGCCGTCGAAGGAGAGGGCGAGCTGGCCGTCGTCCGGCGTGTCGACCTTCAGCTCGCGCTTGAGGTAGCGCAGCGCGAGGTCGGTCAGGTCGTACCCGCGCTGGTCGGGTTTGGCCAGGTAGGCCGCGAGGGCGGTGTCGGTGGTGACGCCGGCGAGCCGCCAGCCGTGCGCCCGGAAGGCGAGCAGGGCCGGTTTGGCGTCGTGGATCACCTTGGGCCGCTGCGGGTCGGCGAGCCAGGCGGCGACGGCACGCTCGTCGTCCTCGTCCAGCGCGGTGGGGTCGAACCAGGCGGCCGGGCCGCTGCCGGTGGCCACCGCGATGCCGGTGACCTGGCCGGTGCCGCGCCCGAACGTGCCGGTGACGGCGACGCCGACCGGGGCGCTCGCGGCGTGCTCGGCCAGCCAGCCGGCCACCTCACCGGAGCGCAGGACCCGGCCGTCGAGGTCGAAGCCGGACTCGGCCTCCGGCTCGACCGACTCCAGGTACGAATACAGCCGCTCGCGCAGCACCCGGAACTCGAGCGCGTCGAAGAGCTGGTGGACCGCCTCGCGGTCCCAGCCGGCCCAGCGGGCGTCCTCCGGCCGCAGCGGCAGCTCCAGGTCGCAGACCAGCTTGTTGATCTCGTAGTTGCGCAGCACGTTGGCGAGGTTGGCGCGCAGGCTCTCCCCGGCGCGGCCCTTGATCTCGTCGACCCGGGCCACCAGGCCGTCCAGCCCGCCGTACTCGTTGACCCACTTGGCGGCGGTCTTGTCGCCGACGCCCGGCACGTTCGGCAGGTTGTCGCTCTTCTCCCCGACCAGCGCCGCCTTGTCGCGGTAGCGGTGCGGGGGCACGCCGTACTTCTCCTCGATCAGGGCGGGCGTCATGCGGCGCACCTCGGAGACGCCGCGCACCGGGTAGAGGATGGTGATGTGCTCGTCGGCGAGCTGGAACGCGTCCCGGTCGCCGGTGGAGATGATCACTTCCATGCCGGCGTCGCGGCCCTGGCAGGCGAGGGTGCCGATGACGTCGTCGGCCTCGTAGCCGGGTTTCTCGACCACCGGGATGCGCAGCGCCTCCAGCACCTCCTTGATCAGGCTGACCTGACCCTGGAACGGCTGTGGCGTCTCGGAGCGGCCGGCCTTGTAGTCGGCGTAGAGCTCGGTGCGGAAGGAGACCCGGGAGACGTCGAAGGCGACCACGATGTGTGTCGGCTTCTCGTCGCGCAGCATGTTGATGAGCATCGACGTGAAGCCGAACACCGCGTTGGTCGGCTGGCCGGTGTGCGTGGAGAAGTTGTCCACGGGCAGCGCGAAGAAGGCCCGGTAGGCCAGCGAGTGGCCGTCGAGCAGCAGCAGGCGGGGGGTCGTTGCGTCGTCGCTCACGTCTGGGAACTCTAGACCCGACCTCCGACAGGTTTGCCGACCGCCCCGCCCGCTTTACAGCACCTTGCTCAGGAATGCCTTGGTACGTTCCTGCTGCGGATTCGTGATGACCTCGCTCGGCGGGCCCTTCTCGACGACCACACCGCCGTCCATGAAGACGACCTCGTCGGCCACCTCCCGGGCGAAGCCGATCTCGTGGGTGACCACGACCATCGTCATCCCGTCCCGGGCCAGGCCCTTCATCACCTCGAGCACCTCACCGACCAGCTCCGGGTCCAGCGCGCTGGTCGGCTCGTCGAAGAGCATCACCTTGGGCCGCATGGCCAGGGCCCGGGCGATGGCCACCCGCTGCTGCTGACCGCCGGAGAGCTGGCCCGGGTAGTTGTCGACCTTGGCGGCCAGACCCACCCGGTCCAGCAGCGCCAGGGCGCGTTCGCGCACCTCGGACCGGTTCTCCCGCTTGACCCGGCAGGGGGCTTCCATGACGTTGTCCAGGACGGTCATGTGCGGGAAGAGGTTGAACCGCTGGAACACCATGCCGATCGCCTGCCGCTGCCGGGCGATGTCCCGCTCGTTCATCTCGTGCAGCTTGCCGCCGCGCTCGCGGTAACCGACCAGCTCACCGTCGACCAGGATGCGGCCGGCGTTGAGCTTCTCCAGGTGGTTGATGCAGCGCAGGAACGTCGACTTGCCCGACCCGGACGGGCCGAGCACGCAGCTCACCCCGCCCTGCGGCACGGTCAGGTCGACGCCCTTGAGGACCTCCAGCGAGCCGAACGACTTGTGGACGTTCTCCGCGCGGATCATCTCGGTCACAACGCACCTCCCCCGGGATTCGTCTGGGTGGTGATGCGCCCGCCCTGCTCGACCTGGAGGTCGCGGAGCCGCTGGCGGGCCTTGCCGGCCGTGCCGTACCCCTTGCCGAAGTGCCGTTCCACGAAGTACTGGACGATCATCAGCACGCTGCAGATGATCAGATACCAGATCAGGGCGGCCACCAGGCAGGGCAGGACCACGAAGGTACGCGCCTGGACCTGCTGGAGCTGGAAGAACAGCTCGCCGGTCACCGGCACGTAGGCCACCAGCGAGGTGTCCTTGACCATCGCGATGACCTCGTTGCCGGTCGGCGGCACGATCACCCGCATCGCCTGCGGCAGCACCACCCGGCGCAGCACCTGGCCGCGGGACATGCCCAGGGCCACCGCCGCCTCGGACTGCCCGGGGTCGATCGACTGGATGCCGGCCCGGACGATCTCGGCCATGTAGGCCGCCTCGGAGAGACCCAGCGCGATCATGCCGGCCACGAACCCGGCGAGCAGGTCGGTCGACTTGATGCTGAAGATCTGCCCGTCGAAGTTGTCGATCCCGAACAGGGCGCCGATCTGCTCGCCGAACGGCAGCCCGAACCCGATCCGGGTCCAGAGGATGTTCAGGTTGCCGAAGATCACCGCGAGCACCAGCCGGGGCGCGGCCCGGAAGAACCAGGTGTACGCCCAGGCGACGGTGGAGAGCACCCGGTTCGGCGAGAGCCGCATGATCGCGACCACGATGCCGAGCACGATGCCGATCAGCATGGAGAACAGGGTGAGCAGGATGGTCCCGCGCAGGCCCTCCAGGACCGGCTCGGTGAACATCACGCCGCGCTTGCCCTCGGCGTACGACAGGAAGATGAACGACCAGCGGAACCCGGCGTTCGTCAGGATCAGGTGCAGGAACATGGCGACCAGCACCGCCAGCACGGCGATCGCCACCCACCTGCCGGGGTGCCGGACGGGCACGGCCTTGATCGCCTCAGGCCGTGCCCGCTCGGTTGTCGGTTGCGTCATGCCGGGACGATCAGGCGGCCGGGTTCACCGCGGGCGCGGTGATCGCACCGGCGCCGACGCCCCACTTGTCGAGGATCGTCTTGTAGGTGCCGTCGGCGATGAGCGCCTTGACGGCCTCGGCGATGACGTCCGCGAACTCGGTCTGCTTCTTGTCCACGGCGTAACCGTACGGCGCGGAGTCGTAGATGTCGCCGAGCAGGGCGAGCTGGCCGTTGGTCTGCTTCACCGCGTACGCCACGATCGGCGAGTCGGCCAGCATGGCCTCGTCCTTGCCGGTGACCACGGCGTTGGTGGCGTCCGACTGCTTCTGGTACTGGTCGATGGTGATCTTCGGCTTGCCGGCCTCGGTGCACTTCTTCGACCGCTCGGCGATGTCGTCGGCCTGCACGGTCGCGGTCTGCACGGCGATCTTCTTGCCGCACGCGTCGTCCGGGTTGAGCGTCGAGCCGGTCTTGGCCGCCCACTGGGTGCCCGCGGAGAAGTAGGAGATCATGTTGACCTCCTTCAGCCGGTCCGGGTTGATCGTGAAGGAGGAGACACCGACGGTGTACTTCCCGGTGCTGACGCCCGGAATGATGCTGTCGAACGTCGCGGACTGCCACTCGGTGGTCAGGCCGAGCTTCTGGCCGACCGCGTTGAACAGGTCCACGTCGAAGCCGATGACGGTCTTGCCGTCGGTGTCGATGAACTCGCTCGGCGCGTACGTCGAGTCGGTGCCGACGACCAGCTTGCCGGCGGCCTTGATGTCGGCCGGAACCTTGTCGGCGAGCGAGGTGTCAGCGGCGGCGCTGGGCGCGGTGCCGGCGCCGGTGCTGGTGTCGGACTCCTCGCCACATGCGGACAGCGACACGGTCAGCGCCGCCGCGACGGCCACGCCGAGGATCGCCCGCCGGCCGGGGGTGATGCGGAACATGGGTACTCCTAGAGGGGTTTGCAGAGCGAAGATTAGGCGACGCCGAGGTAGGCGTCCTTGACGGCGGGGTCGTGCAGCAGCTCCTGCCCGGTGCCCTCCTTGACGATCCGGCCGGTCTCCAGCACGTAACCGCGGTGCGCCCGGGACAGCGCCTGCTGCGCGTTCTGCTCGACCAGCAGCACCGTGGTGCCCTGCTGGTTGATCTCGACGATGATGTCGAAGATCTGCTGGATCAGCATCGGGGCGAGGCCCATCGAGGGCTCGTCGAGCAGCAGCAGCTTGGGCCGGCTCATCAGCGCCCGGCCGACCGCGAGCATCTGCTGCTCGCCGCCGGACATCGTGCCGCTGACCTGCTTCTCCCGCTCCTTGAGGCGGGGGAACAGGGTGAACGCCCGCTCCATGTCCTCGTTGATCTCGGTTCGGTTGCGCCGGGTGTAGGCGCCCATCTCCAGGTTCTCCCGCACGGTCATGCCCGGGAAGATGCCCCGGCCCTCGGGCGACTGGGACACCCCGCGCACCACCCGCAGGTCGGCGCGCAGCTTGGTGATGTCCTCGCCGTCGAAGACGATGGAGCCCTGGGCCACCGGGCGCAGCCCCGAGATGGCCCGCATGGTGGTCGACTTGCCGGCGCCGTTCGCGCCGATCAGCGCCACGATCTCACCCTGGCCGACGGTCAGGCTGATGCCGTGCAGGGCCTGGATCCGCCCGTACAGCAGCGTGATGTCCTTCAGCTCAAGCAGCATCGGTCGGCACTCCCAGGTAAGCGGCGATGACCGCCGGGTTCTCACGCACCTCGGCCGGAGTGCCCTCGGCGATCTTCTTGCCGAACTCCAGCACCACGATCCGGTCGGTCACCCCCATCACCAGGCGCATGTCGTGCTCGATCAGCAGGACGGTGACGCCGGTGTCCCGGATCTTGCGGATCAGGTTGAGGAGGTCCTCCTTCTCCGCCGGGTTGAAGCCGGCGGCCGGCTCGTCCAGGCAGAGCAGGGTGGGGTTGGTGGCCAGCGCCCGCGCGATCTCCAGCCGCCGCTGCTCGCCGTACGAGAGATTACGGCTCACCTCGCCGGCGCGGTGCTCGATGCCGACGAACCGCAGCAGCTCCAGCGACTTCTCGCGGCCCTCGCGCTCCTCGCGCCAGAACCGCGGCAGGCGGAACAGCGCGCCGAGCACGCTGGTCTTGAAGTGGGCGTCGGCGCCCACCATCACGTTCTCCAGCGCGGTCATCTCGGGGAAGAGCCGGACGTTCTGGAAGGTCCGGCCGATCCCGCTGCGGGTGATCTCGTGCTTCTTCTTACCGACGATCGACTGGCCCTGGAACCGGATGGCCCCGCTGGTCGGCCGGTACACCCCGGTCATCGCGTTGAAGCAGGTGGTCTTGCCGGCGCCGTTCGGGCCGATCAGACCGAAGATCTCGCCCTTGCGCAGGGCGAAGCTGACCCCGTCGAGCGCCACCACGCCGCCGAAGCGCAGGGTGACGTCGTCCATCTCCAGCAGGACGTCGCCGGCCGCCTCGGGGGTGGGCCGCGACTCGGGGGCCGAGCCGCTCGGCGCCGGCTCGTCGACCGGCCGTTCGTTCGCCCGGTCCAGTTCCTCGGGCGTTTCGATGTGCGGCTCGCTCACTGCGGAGCCACCTCCTTCTGCCGGTCCTTCAGCTCCATCGCGCGGCGGCGGCTCGGGATGAGGCCCTGCGGCCGCAACACCATGATCAGGATGATCGCGGCGCCGAAGATCGCGAACCGGTACTCGTAGAGGTCCGTGTCGCCGAATTCGATGCCCCGGAGCCGGTCCGGGATGTACGAGATGAGCGCGCCGCCCAGGATCGCGCCGGCGATGTTGCCGGAACCACCCATCACGACGCCGGCCAGCACCAGGATGGAGAACTGCAGCTGGAACGTCGCCGAGTTGATGAAGTTCTGGTTGCCGGCCCAGATGATGCCGCCCAGGCCGCCGATGAACGCGCCGATCGCGAACGCCCACAGCTTGTACTTGATGGTGCGCACGCCCATCAGCTCGGCGGCTTCCTCGTCCTCCCGGATGGCCAGCCAGGAGCGGCCGACCCGGCTGCGGTCGAGGTTCCGGACGCCGACGATGACCAGCAGGATGACGGTCAGCCCGAGCCAGAAGTACGGGGTCGCGTCGGCCACCCCGAAGATCGGCTTGCCGTCCGAGCCCTGCCCCGGCGGGTGCGGGATGCTGCTGAACCCGCGCTCGCCGCGCAGCACCTCGGTGCTGGTGGCCACGATCCGGATGATCTCGGCGAAGCCCAGCGTCACGATCGCCAGGTAGTCACCGCGCAGCCGCAGCGTGGGCCAGCCCAGCAGGACACCGGCCAGCATGGTCACGGCCAGCGCGATCGGGATCGACGCGAGCCACGCCCACTCGGTGTGCAGGATGCTGTCCGGCGAGGTCAGCAGCGCGGTCACGTACGCGCCGACGGCGAAGAAGCCGACGTACCCGAGGTCGAGCAGGCCGGCGAAGCCGACCACGACGTTCAGGCCCAGCGCGAGCAGCACGTAGTACGACATGTTGAACAGCGCGCTCGGCCAGTCGATACCCTGCGTCACGATCTGCGGGCCGATCACCGGGATCGAGCCGACGTAGGGCAGCAGGTACCCCGCGACGACGAACAGCGCGACCAGCGCCAGCCGGACCGGCAGCGGCTGCCGGCCGAGCCAGCCGCGGACCGCGCCGCCGTTGCGCTTGTCAGTGGCGACACTCATGCCCGGGCCCTCCCCAGAGACTCACCCAACAGGCCGGTCGGGCGGAACAGCAGAATCAGCACCAGCGCGACGAACGAGGCCGCGTGCAGCCACTCCGAGCCGAGCAGGCTGGCCGCGTAGTTCTGCAGCAGGCCGAGCAGCAGGCCGCCGAGCAGCGCCCCGCGCAGGTTGCCGATGCCACCCAGCACCGCGGCGGTGAAGGCCTCGATGCCGAGCAGGAAGCCGGCGTCGAACTTGGTGGCGCCGATCTTCAGGTCGTACATCACCGCGGCGATGCCGGCCATCAGGCCGCCGATCAGGAAGACCAGCGAGATCACCCGGGACTTGTTCACGCCCATCAGGGCGGCCGCGTCCGGGTTCTGCGCCACGGCACGGATGCCGCGGCCCAGCCGGGAGCGGTTGATGAACCGGTCCAGGGCGAACATCATCACCAGCGCCAGCACGATGATGAGGATCTGCAGGTTGGTGATGTGGGTGTTGCCGAAGGACACCACGTCCTTCTGCACGATCAGGGGCGGGACACCGCGCTGGTTGCGGTCGGTCAGCACACCGACCACCTCGGAGATGAACAGCGAGGCGCCGATCGCCGTGATCAGGAAGGCCAGCGGCGGGGCGTTGCGCCGCCGCAGCGGGCGGTACGCCACGAGCTCGACCGCCAGCGCGGTCACCCCGGACGCGACGATGGCCGCGAGCAGGCCGATCGCGAGATAGCCCAGGACACCGAGCAGTCCCGGGGTCGCGGAGTTCTGGTCCAGGCCGAAGAAGCCCCAGACGATGAGGCAGGCGAAGGTGCCGACGAGGAAGACCTCGGAGTGGGCGAAGTTGATCAACCGGAGGACGCCGTAGACCAGGGTGTAGCCGAGAGCGAACAGGGCGATGATGGCGCCCTGTGCCAGGCCGGTGATCGTCAGCGGCCCGAAGTCTTGAATCAGACCGGAGAAATTCACAAGGGGGCTCCAAAACGACGAGGTCGGTGCGGCCGGAGATCATCCGGCCACACCGTCCCTACAGAGGGTTACCGCCTGGCGGGCGTCAGGAAGTCTTGATCTCCTGGTCCGCCTTGGTGTCGCCCGACGCGTCGAACTTGAACGCCCACACCTTGATCAGGGTGGGGTCGAGCTCCCCCTCGGGCGTCCACTTATACGTGTTCGCGATGCCCTTGTAGTTCACCGTCGACAGGTAGTTGTTCAGCTTCTCCGGGGTCGTGTTGCCCGCCTCGATGCCCTGCAGGAAGATGTTCGCCGCGTCGTAGGCCACGTCCGAGTAGGTACCGGCGGCGACGTTCCACTTGGCCTTGTAGGCGTTGTTGAAGTCCTGGCCGGCCTGCTCCGGCGGGGAGCACGGGCAGGTCACGACGGTGCCGACCGCGGCCGCGTTGCCGGACGCCTTGGCCAGGCCCTGGTCCTTCATGCCGTCGCCGCCGAGCAGGGTGCCCTTCCAGCCCGCCGCGGTCAGCTGCTTACGGATCAGACCCGCGTTGGTGTAGTAGCCACCGTAGAAGAGCGCGGTCGCGCCGCTGGACTTGACCTTCTGCACCAGCGCGGAGAAGTCGGTCTGCTTGCCGTCGCCCTCGGTCTTGTCGCTGTTGACCACGGCGGCGCCGAGCTTGCTCTTGACCACGTCGGCCAGGCCGGCGCCGTACGCCGACTGGTCGTCGGCCACGAAGACCTTCTGGGCCTTCAGGACGTCCTTGATGTACGCCGCCGCGGCCGGGCCCTGCGCGTCGTCGTTGGCGACCGCGCGGTGGAAGACCTTCCAGCCCTTCGACGCCAGCGAGGTCCGGGTCGCCGACGGGGTGATCGTCGGGATGCCGGCCTCGGCGAAGATCGGGTCGGCGGCCTCGGACTCACCGGAGAACGGCGGGCCCACGATGCCGAGGACCTTCTTGTCGGCCACCAGGCTGCGGGCCACACCCGGCGCCACCTCGGCCGCGCCCTGCGAGTCGAACTTGGCGACCTCGATGCAGGTCGAGCCCTTCTTCTCGTTGAACTGGTTGACGGCCAGCTCGAAGCCCTGCTCGATGTTCACACCGAGGTTCGCCGCCGATCCGGTGAGCGCGCCGAAGAACGCCAGCTTGTAGCCGCAGTTCGAACCTGACGCTGTGTCGCTGCTCGTATCCTTGTTACAAGCTGCAGTACCGGCCAGCAGCCCGATCAGGGCGACACCGCCGATCGCACGCGCGAAGACCTGCTTCAAGGTTGGAACCCTCCTCATAACCGAACCCACCGGGCCACCGTGCGCCAATTGGCCCTTGCGCGCCCTCACACGACGCACGTCGCCCGTCATGGGGCCGGACGCTATCCCACATGCCGAGCCGGAGGATAGGGGCCGGTCAGGCTTTCATCGAACCGTTACAAGCAGTGACGCCTTGCGCGAGGAGAGTGTTACCAACGTCGTCCTGTCAAGATCAGTTCGGCTGACCCGCGGTCAACTGGCGCCGGTGACCCCGCCGGACTCCTGACTCTCGGCCAGGATCCGATCGGCCACCTCACGCATCGTCATCCGGTGGTCCATCGCGGTGCGCTGGATCCACTTGAACGCCTGCGGCTCGGTCATCGCGTACTTCGTCATCAGCTCGCCCTTGGCCCGCTCCACCGACTTGCGGGTCTCCAGCCGGTCGGTGAGACCGGCCACCTCGGACTCCAGCGCGGCGATCTCGGAATACCGCGACAGTGCGATCTCGATGGCCGGCACCAGATCGGACTTCTGGAACGGCTTCACCAGATAGGCCATCGCGCCCGCCGCGCGCGCCCGCTCCACCAGATCGCGCTGACTGAAAGCGGTCAGGATCACCACCGGCGCGATCCGTCCGCCGGCGATCCGCTCGGCGGCGGCCAGGCCATCCATGATCGGCATCTTGATGTCCAGGATCACCAGGTCCGGCTTCAGCTCCTCGGCCAGCCGGACGGCGGTCTCACCATCCCCCGCCTCGCCGACGACGTTGTAGCCCTCCTCGACGAGCATCTCGGCGAGGTCCAACCGGATCAGGGCCTCGTCCTCGGCGATGAGCACCCGCCTGCGCTCGGCACCAGCCTGCGTGTCGGCCACGGAACCTCTTCCCCCAACCCTCTGCGTCGCGACACCCCGTATCTGGGTGTCACCCTCCTCAGCGTAGTGGGTAGGCTGTCTCTCGCTGAGGTTGGCATCACCGCTTCCAACGGTGCGGCCGATCCGCCTGTCCCCGTAGACCAATCGGCAGAGTCGATGGACTCAAAATCCATTCAGTGTGGGTTCGAATCCCACCGGGGACACCAGCGACACCATCGCGCACCACCCTGGGCAGTACCGCATTCACCGGCAACCATGCGGTGACGTCGGCCACAGGCGCCCGAGACATTCACGCACGTCAGTGCCGGTGCGGGCGTCGCCGGGAAGCCGGCTGCGCCGCCCGCGAGGCTGCGCTGCGACAGGCGTGCCCGGTCCGGCTCCGGCGGTTTCCCGGTCCGCTGACGACGGCGTACGAAAAAAGGTTCGCACACACCGCCCGGCTCGCCGGGCAATCTGGGCGAACGCCCCGCCACCACCTGCCCCGGATGCTGTCATGGCAGGGACAGCATCAGCGGGAGGCCTCATGTTGTGGTCCGGTTCTTCGCCACTGACCGTCACGCGCGCAGGCATGTGGGGATTCCTGATGTTCGCGGGGGCCGCCTGGCTGGTCATCGGCTGGAGCGTGCTGCGGCTGGAGCCGATCGACGTGACCCGGGTGGCCGGACCGATCGTGCTGTTCGGCGCGGTGTGCGAGGCGCTGCGCGCGCTGGCCGGCACCCGCACCTGGTGGCTGAACGCCGGTCTGGCCGTGCTGTTCACCGCCACCGGCGTGATCATGCTGGTCAGCGACGATTCCGGCTACACCACCACGGCCTCGCTGATCGGCTGGTACCTGCTGGTCCGCGGCGCGGTCGACGTGGCCGTGGGGATCATGACCCGCGGCTCGGACCGGGTGTGGAGCCTGCTCGTGACGGTCGGGGTGCTGGAGACCGGGCTGGGCTTCGTGTCCGCGAGCCCGTCGGCCCGCGGCGCGCAGACCGTGGTGGTGATCCTCGGCGGACTCGGCGTGCTGCGCGCGGTGGCCGACCTGGTGACCGCGCTGCGGCTGCGCGAGATCGCGGCGAAGGGCCGCGACGTGCTGGAACTGCCGCCGGAACGGGCCACCGGACTGGCCGGATACTCCGCCGGCCGCACCGACTTCGAGGGCGTGAGCCGCAAACCCGCCAAGCACCGGGCCCGGGACACCGGGGCCGCCGCGGCCACCGCCGAGCCGCCCCGCGAGTCGTTCCACGACCGGGTGGTCCGGACCACCGCGGATCTGGACGCGATGCTGGCCCAGGCCGGGATCACCGGCCCCCGGGCGGGCGCCCGCACCGGCCGGGACGCCCGGGATCTGCCGCCGGTGCCGGACAGCCCGGCGGGCATCGAGAATGCCCCCGCAGGAAACGCCGCCCGGCCGGAACCTCCGGCCGGCGGTCATTAGAAGGTCCTGTCCCCGGCCCCGCCGGAGGTGGATCCGTCAACGGCCAGTCGCCAGGCCGTGGACCCACACCGGCGGGGTCACCTCAGGCGCCGACGCGCCGCAGCAGACCCTCCTGGACGGCGCTGGCGATGTGCCGGCCGTCGCGGGTGAACATCCGCCCGTTCGCCAGGCCGCGGGCCCGGCTCGCCGAAGGGCTGGCGCTGTCGTACAGGAACCACTCGTCGGCGCGGAACGTCCGATGGAACCAGAGCGCGTGGTCCAGGCTCGCGCCGACCACGCCGCCCGGACCCCACACCTCGCCGTGGTACGACAACACGGCGTCCAGCAACGACAGATCCGAGGCGTAGGTCAGCGCGCACGCGTGGATCAGCGGGTCGTCGGGCAGCTTGCCGTCCACCCGCATCCACACGCGCTGCTTCGGCTCGGCGTCCCGGTCGCCGGGCGGCACCCAGCCGGGCTGGCCGATGTAGCGCACGTCGACCGCCTGCGGGCTGGCGTTGAAGACGCTCCGGCGGTCCGGGTAGCGCTCCACCCAGTCGCGCATGGTCGGGACGTCCTCCGGGGCGGGCACCCCGGACGGGGCCGGCTCGTGATGGTCCAGCCCCTCCTCGGGCACCTGAAAGGACGCCGACATGAAGAAGATCGTCTTACCGTGCTGCTTCGCGGTGGACCGGCGGACCGAGAAGGACCGCCCGTCCCGGATGTTCTCCACGTGGAACGTGATCGGCTCGGTCGGGTCGCCCGGGCGGACGAAATAGCCGTGCAGCGAGTGCACCAGCCGTCCGGGGTCGACCGTCCGGCCGGCGGCGACCAGCGCCTGCCCGGCGACCTGGCCGCCGAACACGCGCTGGGCACCGGTCTGCGGGCTGTCACCGGTGAAGGTGGCCGCGTCGACCTGCTTGAGATCGAGGATCTCCAGGAGCTGGTCGACGGCGGCCTGGCCCTGCAGGGGTGGCGTCATACCGCGGACGGGTCCACGAGGGAGCCGAGCTGGTGGACGCGCAGGGTGTTGGTGGAGCCGGGGGCGTTCGGCGGGGAGCCGGCCACGACGACCACGTAGTCGCCGGGCTTGGCCAGGCCGAGACCCAGCATCTTCGCGTCCACCTGGATGAACATGTCATCGGTGTGCTCGACGAAGTCGGTCAGGAAGGTCTCCACGCCCCAGCTCAGCGCCAGGGTGTTGCGGACCTCGGGGACCGGGGTGAACGCGTAGAGCGGCAGGTCGCAGTGCAGCCGGGCGAGCCGGCGCACGGTGTCGCCGGTCTGCGAGAACGCGACCAGCGCCTTGGCGCCGATGTTGCGGGCGATCTGCGAGGCGGCGATGGTCAGCGCGCCACCGTGGGTGCGCGGGTCGTGCTGCAGGCGCGGGATGCCGACGTGGCCGCCCTCGGTGGTGGTGACGATCTTGGCCATCGTGCTGACCGTGAGCACCGGGTACTTGCCGACCGAGGTCTCGCCGGAAAGCATCACCGCGTCGGTGCCGTCGAGCACCGCGTTGGCGACGTCCGAGGCCTCGGCGCGGGTCGGGCGCGAGTTCTCGATCATCGAGTCGAGCATCTGGGTGGCCACGATCACCGGCTTGGCGTTCTCCCGGCACAGCTGCACGGCCCGCTTCTGCACCAGCGGGACCTGGTCCAGCGGCAGCTCGACGCCCAGGTCACCACGGGCGACCATGACGCCGTCGAAGGCCAGGACGATCTCCTCCAGGTGCTCCACCGCCTCCGGCTTCTCCACCTTGGCGATGACCGGCACCCGCCGGCCCTCCTCGTCCATCACGTGGTGGACGAGCTTGATGTCGTCCGGCGAGCGGACGAACGAGAGCGCGACCAGGTCGACGCCCAGCTTGAGCGCGAACCGCAGGTCCTCCTCGTCCTTCTCGCTCATGGCCGGGACGCTGACCGCGACGTTCGGCAGCGAGACGCCCTTGTTGTTGCTGACCGGGCCCCCCTCGGTGACCAGGACCTGGATGTCGTTGCCCTCGACGCCGGTCACCTCGACCGCGACCTTGCCGTCGTCGATCAGGAGGCGGTCACCGACCTTGACCTCCTGCGGAAGCTTCGTGTAGGTGCAGGAGACCCGCTCCTTGGTACCCAGGATGTCGTCGCCGGTGATGACCACCCGCTCGCCGGTCTCCCAGCGGTGCGGGCCGTCGGCGAACTTGCCCAGCCGGATCTTCGGGCCCTGCAGGTCGGCGAGGATGGCCACCGCCCGGCCGGTCCGCTGCGCGGCGGAGCGGATCAGCTCGTACATCTCCCGGTGGTTGTCCCGGGTGTCGTGGCTGAAATTCATCCGGGCCACGTCCATGCCCGCTTCTACCAGCCCGAGCATCCGCTCCGGCGATTTGGTGGCGGGGCCCATCGTGCAGACGATCTTTACGCGGCGTGTCACGGCCATCAGGCTAGTCCTTCTCCTGGGGCGGCTCGGCGGCCGACCCCCGTCATCGGCATGAACTGCGGGTGTCGACGGCGAGGTCAACCCGGAAAGTCACGGGTTCGCCGCGTCGTCCGCGGGCTTCAGCGACCGCCGGACCAGCTTATCGGTCGCCTCACGGCGACCGGCACCACATGCCACAAACCCTTCCGGGTACGTCGATCGGAGCGCTGACCAGCAAAGAAGCGGCCCGTCGCGCACTTTCGGGTGACGGGCCGCCCTTAACGACCGTTGACTCAGACGGACAGCGGCTGCTGATCCGAACGCACCGGAGCCGGCAGCTCGCCGGCCGCGCCGAGGTAGTCGTGGATGGCCGACGCGGCGGCCCGTCCCTCGGCGATCGCCCAGACGATCAGCGACGCGCCGCGGTGCATGTCACCGGCGACGAAGACGCCCTCGGCCCCGGTCTGCCAGGTCCGGTCCGCGTCCAGCACGTTGCGCCGGTTGCGGGTCAGGCCGAACTGCGCCAGCAGCGGCTGGTCCTCGGTGCCCTCGAAGCCGATCGCCAGCAGCACCAGGTCGGCGCGCAGCTCGCGCTCCGAGCCCGGGGTGACCACGACCGTACGCACGCCGTCGACCCGCTGCACCGAGACCTCGGCCAGCCGGATCGCGACCAGGTTGCCGTTCTCGTCGCCGACGAACTCCTGCACCGCGACGCCGAAGATCCGGTCGCCGCCCTCCTCGTGCGCGGGGTAGTTGCGCAGGATCATCGGCCAGGTCGGCCACGGGTCCTTCAGCCCGGTACGAATCTCCGGCGGCAGGGGATACTGGTCGAGCTGCGTCACCGAGGCAGCGCCCTGGCGATGCGCGACGCCGAGGCAGTCCGCCCCGGTGTCGCCGCCACCGATGATGATCACGTGCTTGCCGCGGGCGTCGATCGGCGTGGTGTCCTGCAGGCCGGCCACCATCCGGTTCGCCGGGACCAGGTGCTCCATCGCCAGGTGCACGCCGTTGAGGTGCCGGCCCGGGGTCTCCGGGGTGTCCCGGCCGGCCAGCGCGCCGGCGGCCAGCAGCACCGCGTCGTAGCGCTCGCGCAGGTCGTCGGCGGTGATGTCGACGCCCACCTCGACGCCGGTCTGGAAGACCACGCCCTCGGCGGCCATCTGCTCCAGACGGGCGTCGATCACGTGCTTCTCGATCTTGAAGTCCGGGATGCCGTACCGGAGGAGGCCGCCGATCCGGTCGTCGCGCTCGTAGACGGTGACCGCGTGGCCGGCGCGCGCCAGCTGCTGCGCCGCGGCCAGGCCGGCCGGACCGGAGCCGACCACCGCGACCGACTTGCCGGACCGCGCCGGCGCCGGCTGCGGCCGGACGAAGCCCAGGTCGAACGCGTGGTTGGCGATCTCCACCTCGACCTGCTTGATGGTCACCGGGTCGTCGCCGATGCCCAGCACGCAGGCCGCCTCGCACGGCGCCGGGCAGAGCCGGCCGGTGAACTCCGGGAAGTTGTTGGTGGCGTGCAGGGCCTCCGCGGCCGCCGCCCAGTTCCCGGTACGGACCAGGTCGTTCCAGTCCGGGATGCGGTTGCCCAGCGGGCAGCCGTCGTGGCAGAACGGGATGCCGCAGTCCATGCAGCGGGTGGCCTGGTCGCGGATCAGCTCCTCGCCCGCGGGCGGGTAGACCTCTTTCCAGTCCATGATCCGCACCGGGACGGGCCGCCGCTTCGGCAGCTGCCGCTGGTAGCGCAGGAAACCGTTAGGATCAGGCACTGGTGACCCCCATGACCGCTTCGTCCACGTTGCGACCGGCGGCTTCGGCGGTCCTGATCAGCTCCATCACGCGCTTGTAATCGCGCGGCACCACCGCGGTGAACTGCTCGACCGCGGCCGGCCAGTCCTTCAGCAGCCGCCCGGCCACCGCCGAGTCGGTCTCCGCGTGGTGCTTCTCCACCAGCGAGCGCACCAGCTCGCCCTCCTCGTCGGTGAGCGGCGCCAGGTCCACCAGCTCCGGGTTGACCAGCTCCGGCTTGAGGCCGAGCACGAACGCCTTGCCACCGCTCATGCCGGCGGCGAAGTTGCGCCCGGTCGAGCCGAGCACCACGACCGTGCCACCGGTCATGTACTCGCAGCCGTGGTCGCCGACCCCCTCGACGACCGCGGAGCCGCCCGAGTTGCGGACCGCGAACCGCTCGCCGACCCGGCCGCGCAGGAACAGCTCGCCGGAGGTGGCACCGTACAGGATGGTGTTGCCGGCGATGGTGTTCTCCTCGGCCACGAACGGCGCGTCCTCGGCCGGTCGCACGATCACCCGGCCGCCGGAGAGGCCCTTGGCGACGTAGTCGTTGGTGTCGCCGATCAGCCGCAGGGTGACGCCCCGCGGCAGGAACGCGCCGAACGACTGGCCACCGGTGCCGCGCAGGGTGAACTCGATGGTGTCGTCGGGCAGGCCGTTGCCGCCGTAGCGCCGGCTCACCTCGCCGCCCAGCATCGCGCCGACGCTGCGCTGGTCGTTGCGGATGGTCACCTCGGCCCGGACCTTGGCCCCCTTGATCAGGGCCGGCTGGGCCAGCGCGATCAGCTCGTTGTCCAGCGCCTTCTCCAAGCCGTGGTCCTGGGCCACCACGCCGCGGCGAGCCGCGCCCTCGGGCAGCTCGGGGACGTAGAGCACCGGCGACAGGTCGAGGCCCTTGGCCTTCCAGTGGTCGATCGCCTCGACCACGTCGAGCACCTCGGCGTGGCCGATGGCCTCCTCGATGCTGCGGAAGCCGAGCTCGGCGAGGATCTCCCGGACCTCCTCGGCGAGGAAGATGAAGAAGTTCTCCACGAACTCCGGCTTGCCGGTGAACCGCTCGCGCAGCACCGGGTTCTGCGTGGCGATGCCGACCGGGCAGGTGTCCAGGTGGCAGACCCGCATCATGATGCAGCCGGAGACGATCAGCGGCGCGGTCGCGAAACCGAACTCCTCGGCGCCCAGCAGCGCCGCGATCACCACGTCCCGGCCGGTCTTGAGCTGGCCGTCGACCTGCACGGTGACCCGGTCACGCAGCTTGTTCAGCAGCAGCGTCTGCTGCGCCTCGGCCAGGCCCAGCTCCCACGGGGTTCCGGCGTGCTTGAGCGAGTTCAGCGGGGACGCGCCGGTGCCGCCGTCGTGCCCGGAGATCAGGATGACGTCGGCCTTCAGCTTGGCCACACCGGCCGCCACGGTGCCCACGCCGATCTCGCTGACCAGCTTCACGTGCACCCGGGAGGCCGGGTTGACCATCTTCAGGTCGTGGACCAGCTGCGCCAGGTCCTCGATCGAGTAGATGTCGTGGTGCGGCGGCGGCGAGATCAGGCCCACGCCGGGGGTGGCGTGCCGGGTCTTGGCGACCCACGGCCACACCTTGTTGCCGGGCAGCTGGCCACCCTCGCCGGGCTTCGCGCCCTGCGCCATCTTGATCTGCAGGTCGTCGGCGTTCACCAGGTACTCGCTGGTCACGCCGAACCGGCCGGACGCGATCTGCTTGACGCTGGAGCGGCGCTCCGGGTCGTACAGGCGCTCGACGTCCTCGCCGCCCTCACCGGTGTTGGACTTGCCGCCGAGCCGGTTCATCGCGATGGCCAGCGTCTCGTGCGACTCGGCGGAGATCGAGCCGTAGCTCATCGCGCCGGTGGCGAACCGCTTGACGATCTCGCTGGCCGGCTCCACCTCGTCCAGCGGGACCGGGGCCCGCTCGCTGGCGAAACGGAACAGGCCGCGCAGCGAACCGGCCTGACCGGCCAGCTCGTCGACCTTGCTGGTGTAGCGCTTGAAGACGTCGTACTGCTTGCTGCGGGTGGCGTGCTGCAGCAGGAAGACGGTCTCCGGGTTGAACAGGTGGATCTCGCCCTCGCGGCGCCACTGGTACTCACCGCCGACCTCCAGCCGGCGGTGCGCCCGCTCGGCCGGGTTCGCCGGGTACGCCTTCTCGTGCCGCGCCTTGACCTCGGCGTGGATCTCGGCCAGCCCGACGCCGCCGATCCGGCCCGACGTGCCCGCGAAGTAGCGCTGCAGCAGCTTGTTGTCCAGGCCGACGGCCTCGAACACCTGCGCGCCGCAGTACGAGGACACCGTGGAGATGCCCATCTTCGACATGATCTTCAGGACGCCCTTGCCGAGCGCCTTGACGTAGTTGCGCACCGCCTTGCGCGGCTCGATGCCGACCAGCGCGCCGGTGGCGATCAGGTCGTCCACGCTCTCGAAGGCCAGGTACGGGTTGACCGCCGCCGCGCCGAAGCCGATCAGCACCGCCGCGTGGTGCACCTCGCGGCAGTCGCCGGACTCCACCACCAGGGCCACCTGGGTGCGGGTCTGCTCCCGCACCAGGTGCTGGTGCACCGCCGCGGTGAGCAGCAGCGACGGGATCGGCGCCAGGTCCGCGTTGGAGTCGCGGTCGGAGAGCACCAGGATGCGCACGCCGTCCTCGATCGCCTCGGAGACGTGCCGGCAGATCTGGGTGAGCCGCGCCTTGATCCCGGCCGCGCCGTCGCGCAGCGGGTACAGGCCGGAGACCCGGACCGCCTTGAAGCCGGGCAGGTCGCCGTCCTCGTCGATGGAGAGCAGCTTGGCCAGCTCGTCGTTGTCGATCACCGGGTACGGCAGGACCACCTGCCGGCAGCTCGCCGGTCCCGGGTCGAGCAGGTTGCCCTCCGGGCCGATGGTGGACGCCAGGCTGGTGACCAGCTCCTCCCGGATGGCGTCCAGCGGCGGGTTGGTGACCTGGGCGAACAGCTGGTGGAAGTAGTCGAACAGCAGCCGCGGGCGGGCCGACAGCGGGGAGATCGGGGTGTCCGTGCCCATCGAGCCGAGCGGCTCGGCGCCGGTCCGCGCCATCGGCGCGACCATGATCTTCAGCTCTTCCTCGGTGTATCCGAAGACCTGCTGGCGGCGCAGCACCGAGTCGTGCGTGTAGATCACGTGCTCGCGCGGGGGCAGGTCGGCGAGCTCGATCAGCCCGGCGTGCAGCCAGTCCGCGTACGGCTGCGCGGCGGCCAGCTCGGCCTTGATCTCGTCGTCGTGCACGATCCGCCCGGCCGCGGTGTCGACCAGGAACATCTTGCCCGGCTGCAACCGGCCCTTGGCGACCACCTCGGCCGGCTCGACGTCGATCACGCCGGCCTCCGAGCCGAGCACCACCAGGCCGTCGCGGGTGTGCCACCAGCGGCCCGGACGCAGGCCGTTGCGGTCCAGCACCGCGCCGATGACCGTGCCGTCGGTGAAGGCCACCGCGGCCGGGCCGTCCCACGGCTCCATCAGGCTGGCGTGGAAGCGGTAGAAGGCACGCCGCGCCGGGTCCATGCCCAGGTCGTTCTCCCACGCCTCCGGGATCATCATCAGCACCGCGTGCGGCAGGCTCCGGCCGGCCAGGTGCAGCAGCTCCAGCACCTCGTCGAAGCTGGCCGAGTCGGACGCCTCGGGCGAGTTGATCGGGAACAGCCGCTTGATGTTGCCCGGGATGTTCGGCGTCGCCAGCAGCGCCTCGCGCGCGGCCATCCAGTTCTTGTTGCCCCGGATGGTGTTGATCTCGCCGTTGTGCGCGATCAGGCGGTACGGGTGGGCCAGCGGCCACGACGGGAACGTGTTCGTCGAGAACCGGGAGTGCACCAGGGCGATCGCGCTGCTCACCCGCTCGTCGGACAGCTCCGGGAAGAACGCCGGGAGCTGCTCGGGGGTGAGCATCCCCTTGTACGTGACGGTGCGCGAGGACAGCGACGGGAAGTACGCCGGCACGCCGCGCTGCGACGTCTCCCGCTCGGCCTGCTTGCGGATGCAGAACGCCACCCGGTCCAGCTCCAGGCCGGACAGCTGCTCACCGGCCGGGCCGGCGGGCGAGTCGACCAGCCGGTGCGCGGCCAGGAAGACCTGGCGGATCGCCGGGCGCGCGTCCTCGGCGGTGGCGCCCAGGCCGGACGGGTCCACCGGCACGTCGCGCCAGCCCAGCAGCTCGCCACCCTCGACGAGCGCGTACTTCTCGAAGACCTTGATCGCGCGGGCCGCGTCGTCGGCGTCGGTCGGCAGGAAGACCAGACCGGTCGCGTAGTGGCCCGCCGGCGGCAGGTCGAAGTCGGTGATCGCGCGGTAGTACTCGTCCGGGACCTGGATCATGATCCCGGCGCCGTCGCCGGTGTTCTGCTCGGCGCCACGCGCGCCCCGGTGGTCCAGGCGGATGAGCGCCGACAGGCCCTTCGCCACCACGTCGTGGCTACGACGGCCATGAATGTCAGCAACAAAGGCCACGCCACAGGCGTCACGCTCGTACGCCGGGTCGTACAACCCCTGGGGGTGCGGATATGCCACCGGGCCTCCTGTCGTCTCTGGTGTTTCATTTCAAGGTCGGGACGACGTCGGCCCTGCAAAGTCACTCGAGTCTACGGTAAAAGACACCGATCTCCGCCAGGTACGGATTGATCACACCTGGCTCCGGAACACTCGGCTCTGCGTGGACGAACTGAATAGCACAGCCGAACCGGAGACCGGTAGTCTCGCGCGATGGCACGAGTGGATTCCGACCTCTTCGACCGGCTCGAACGGTTCTACGACGCTTTGCCCCGACCCTGGGCGCGGGCCGAGGAGATCGGCTCGCTGGTGCTCTTCGTCCGCGACGGCGAGGGCTGGCCCTACTATGCCCGGCCCCGGCCCGGCGCGGCCACCCCGAGCGCCGCCGACCTCACCGCGGTCCGCGCCCGGCAGCGGGAGCTGGGCCTGCCCGAGGCCTTCGAGTGGGTGCACGAGACCACGCCGGACCTGCTCGCGGTGGCCCGCTCGGCCGGCCTGGAGGTGCTGCTCGCGCCGCTGCTGCGGCTCGACCCGCAGGCCCTGGTGCCGGACCTGCCGGTACCCGGCGCGACGATCCGGATGCTCGACCCCGCCACGCCCGGGTTCCCCGCCGAACTGCGCGCGGCCCGCGCCGTGGCCCGGCTCGCCTTCGCCGCGCCGGCCTATCGCTCGGCCCTGGAGATCGCGGAGAAAGCCCTGGTCATCGACGGGGCGGGGCCGTCCGAGCGGGACGCCGCGGCGGCCGTGGACCTCAGCGACGAGGCGGCCCGGCAGGTCGGGACGATGCTGTCCGGCGGGGACTACCAGACCGCGGTGGTGGAGTCGCCGGACGAGGGCATCCTGGCCACCGGCACCAGCCAGCGGGTCGGTGACGTGGCCGAGATCGCCGGGGTCGCCACGCTGCCGTCCGCGCGCGGCCGGGGGTACGCCTCCCAGCTCACCGCGACGCTGGCCCGCAACCTGCTCGACCGCGGCGTCCGCCTGGTCTTCCTCTCCGCCGGGGACGACGACGTGGCCCGGCTCTACACCCGGGTCGGGTTCCGCCGGATCGGCACCGCCTGCATCGCCGAGCCGGCGGCGGTCCCGCTCTGAGCCCGGCCGCGAGCCCGGCGCGGTAGCTCGCGGACTCCGCGCGGCGGGCTCGCCGACCGGATCCCGTCGGACCACCGGGGGCCGCTCCGGCCCTGGTCACCAGCCTCCGTGCGCGCCGGCACGGGGCTCTCCCCGGGGCCGGGCGAGGGCTCGCGCAGACTCCGCGCGGCGGCTCGGGCGAGGCCCGGACCGGGGGCTCGCCCGAGGCGCCGCGGCGCGGGCCGGGCAGCGGCGCGCGAATCGCTCACACTTCCCACATTTTGGTACACCGTAAGTGCCATAAGGCCAAGGGACCCTTACCGATCCGCGGGTCGGCAGGCTTCCGACCACCGGTTGCGCCCTGGGTGGTCACGTGTATCGGATGGGTGAAATCACCGTGTCGAACCGAGCCACCCGTGACGCGGACGCCTCCCACATCGTGATCATGGACCGCGCCCGGCCCCGATCCCGGCTGGCGGTGGTGGTGATTCCCTCGCCGTCACCACCACCGGCCCCGGCCGACACCGGGCAGCGCGGCCGGATCCTCGCCGGGACGCGGACGTCGCGCGCGACCGGCACGGGGCGCGTGACCGCGGACGGGACTCCCCGGTCGTACCCGGAAGGGGTGCGAAGCGGACTCGGACCACATGCGGGCCGCAACCGGAAGGCGGACCGGAAGCCGCGGTCACTCCGGTGGGGACCAGTCCGAGGCCGCGTGGATGCGGCCCAGCAGCCGGGGACGCATGTGGTTGAGCGCGGCGTCGCGAGCGCGCAGCGCGAGGCGGCCGCGGGCCTGGACCACCGCGGACATCCGGCGGTTCTGCCGGACCACCGTGGTGGTGCGCGGCTGCCGCAACCGGGTGTAGTCGGCGAGCGCCCGGATCAGCGCGTCGCCCGGGGCCGCGCCGGCGAGCAGCGGGCGCAGCGTGGCGGCGTCCTCGAAGGCCAGGCAGGCGCCCTGGCCGAGGTGGTGCGGCATGGCGTGGGCGGCGTCGCCGATCAGCAGGACGCCGCCCGGGCCGGACGGGTAGGCGTACGTCCGGGGCAGCGGCCGCAGCTCGCGGACGCCCTGAGGGACCAGCTCCTCGGGGCGGGTCAGCGCGAGCAGCTCCCCCACCGGCTCGTGCCAGCCGGCGAACCAGCGCTGCAGCAACGCGAGCTGGGCGGCGGCCGGCTCCGGGCGGGCCGCGCCGGCCGCGGTGGCCACCCAGTAGATGCCGCCCCGGCCGGCCGCGTGCGCGCCGAGCGGGATGGTCACGAAGCGATAGCCGGCGCCGAGGGTCTCGCCGCCGAGCGCGTGCCCCTCGGCGAGCCGTGGCACCCGGTACCCGGGGATCACCGCCTGCCAGGCGGCGAAACCGGAGCCGACCGCGACCGACTCGGGGGCCAGCGCCGCGCGCACCCGGCTGTCGATGCCGTCCGCGGCGACCAGCAGGTCCGCCTCGATCAGGGTGCGGCCGTCACCGACCGCGGGCCGGTCGCGCGGGCCGGTGCGGACCGTGGTCACCTCGAAGCCGGTGCGGATCTCGACGTCGCCCAGGCCGGCGACCAGCGCGTCGTACAGATCCTCCAGATGGGCGACGGCCGGCGACGGGCCACCCGCGCCCGGCCGCGGGCGTGGCGGCACCAGCCACTGGCCGTCCGGGCGGCGCACCCCGCCGTCCGGCAGCGGCGACGCGATCGCCGACCAGCCGCCGTCCGGGTCCAGCGCGTCCAGGGCGCGGCGGCCGTTCGGCCAGAGCACCACGGCGGTGGGCGGCGCGGCGATCCGCTCGGCGCGCTCCAGGAGCGTCACCCGCCATCCGGTACGCGAGAGCGCCCCGGCGGCGGCCAGACCCGCCATCCCCGCGCCCACCACCACGGCCGTACGCATCATGCCGCCGCCTTCCGCGGGCCGCGCCGGTCAGCGCTCGCCGGCGGACCGGTCCCGGCCCGTCTCGGCGTCGGCCTCCACGACCGGAGTGGTCACCGCCCCGTCGCCCGGCTCGTCCCGCGGCCCGGCCGGTCCGGCGGCCGGCGACGCCCCGGCCGGATCACGGTCCGCGCCGCCGGCGGCCGGATCACCGTCCGCGCCGCCGGCCGGGGGCAGCACACCGGTCCGCTGGTACGCCAGGAACCGCTCCTCGTCGACCACCTGGTAGGCGACCGGGGACTTCCGCGCGCTGCGCTCGGTCGCGGTCACGTCCACCGACGAGACGTCCCCGCCGGCGGGCGCCTCCGGCTCGGTGTCCGGCGCGTCGATCGGCACCACGTACTCGCGGGGGCCGCGCATCACGACGAAGTAGATCGCCGCGCCGAGGAACACCACCAGCGAGGTGAACACGTTGAGCCGGATACCGAAGAAGTGGGTGGCCTCGTCGGTGCGCAGCATCTCGATCCACGCCCGGCCGACCGTGTAGGCCATCACGTACAGCGCGAACGCCCGCCCGCGGCCGAACTTGAACCGGCGGTCCAGCAGCCACACCACGGCGGCGATGCCGAGGTCCCAGAGCGCCTCGTAGAGGAAGGTCGGGTGGTACAGGTCGGCCAGGGTGACCGGCTCGCCGTCGACCATCGAGGCGTGGCCCGGGTTGGCCGAGTCCATCTCGTGCACCTGCAGGCCCCAGGGCAGCGTGGTGACCTTGCCGTACAGCTCGTTGTTGAACCAGTTGCCCAACCTGCCGATCGCCTGGGCCACCGGCAGGGCCGGCGCCAGGGCGTCGGCGAACACGCTCAGCGGCAGGCCGATCTGCCGGGCGGCGATCCACGCCCCCAGCGCGCCGCCGGCGACCGCGCCCCAGATGCCGAGGCCGCCCTCCCAGATGTACAGGGCACGGACCGGGTCGCCACCGGCGCCGAAGTAGTCCTGCGGCGAGGTGATCAGGTGGTAGATCCGGGCGCCGATGATGCCGAACGGCACCGCCCACACCACCATGTCCAGCGACACCCAGGGGGCCACCCCGCGGTGCCGCAGCCGCTGCTCCATGAGCAGGGCGGCGGCGACCATGCCGGCGATGATGCAGAGCGCGTAGGCCCGGACCGGGAACGGGCCCAGGTGCCACACCGACGTGGTGGGACTGGGGATGAGGGCGTAGTTCACGGGTGCACACGCTACCGTCGCGGGGCTCGTTGGCAATGCCCCGGGGGAGCTGACATCGCCGGCTTCCGGGGCCGTTGCGGCCACGGTCGCGCCGGCCGGCGCGACCGTCCGCACGGCGGCCGGTCGCGCCGGCGTCAGCGGTTGCGCACGCCCTGCGCGAGCTCGGCGCTCAGCGCGCCCAGACGGCGCAGGCCGGCCGCGCGGTCCGGGGCGTCCAGCATGCAGCGGATCAGCGCGCTGCCCACGATCACCCCGTCGGCGAACGCCGCGACCTCGGCGGCCTGTGCGCCGTTGCCGACGCCCAGCCCGACCCCGACCGGCATGTCCGGGTCGATGCCGCGGATCCGGGCGACCAGCTCGGGCGCCTGCGAGGAGACCGTGGTGCGGGCGCCGGTGACGCCCATCAGCGCGGTGGCGTAGACGAAGCCGCGGCAGTTGGCCACGGTCATCGCGATCCGCTCGTCGGTGGAGCTCGGCGCGACCAGGAACGTCCGGTCGATCCGGTGCCGGTCGGCGGCGGCGATCCACTCCTGCGCCTCGTCCGGGATCAGGTCGGGTGTGATCAGCCCGGTGGCCCCGGCGGCGGCGAGGTCGCGGGCGAACGCGTCGACGCCGTACTTCTCGATCGGGTTCCAGTAGGTCATCAGCACGACCGTGGCGCCGGCCGACGCCACCGCCTCGATGATCTTCAGGGTGTCCCGGGTACGGACCCCGCCCGCCAGCGCGATGTCGCTGGCCTTCTGGATGACCGGGCCGTCCATCACCGGATCGGAGTACGGAAGCTCGACCTCGATCACGTCGCAGCCGGACTCGTGCATCGCGATCATCTGCTCGATGCTGTGGTCGATCGTCGGGAAGCCGGCCGGCATGCAGCCCACCAGGACCGCGCGGTTCTCGGCTCTCGCCTTGGCGAAGGTCTCCGCGATACTCATGTGTTCTCCCCCGGGACGACCGGCTCGACCGGGTCCAGGATGCCGAAGTACGCGCCCGCGGTGTGCACGTCCTTGTCACCGCGGCCGGACAGGTTCACCACGATGGTCGGGGTGCGGCCCAGCTCCTCGCGCAGCCGCGGGGCGATCTTCGCGGCGCCGGCCAGCGCGTGCGAGCTCTCGATCGCCGGGATGATCCCCTCGGTGCGGCAGAGCAGCTGGAACGCGGCCATCGCCTCGGCGTCGGTGATCGGCTCGTACACCGCCCGGCCGGTGTCGTGCAACCAGGCGTGCTCCGGGCCGACACCCGGGTAGTCCAGGCCGGCCGAGATCGAGTGCGACTCGATGGTCTGCCCGTCCTCGTCCTGCAGCAGGTAGGTGCGGTTGCCGTGCAGCACGCCGACCGAGCCGCCGGTGATCGAGGCGGCGTGCCGGCCGGTCTCCACGCCGTCACCGCCGGCCTCGAAGCCGTACAGCCGGACCGAGGAGTCCGGGACGAAGGCGTGGAAGATGCCGATCGCGTTGGAGCCGCCGCCGACGCAGGCCGCGACCGCGTCCGGCAGCCGGCCGAGCTGGTCCAGGCACTGCTGCCGGGCCTCGATCCCGATGCCGCCCACGAAGTCCCGGACGATCTCCGGGAACGGGTGCGGACCGGCCGCCGTGCCCAGCAGGTAGTGGGTGGTCTCCACGCTGGAGACCCAGTCGCGCAGCGCCTCGTTCAGGGCGTCCTTGAGGGTGCGCGACCCGTTCGTCACCGGCACGACGGTGGCGCCGAGCATCCGCATCCGGGCCACGTTGAGCGCCTGCCGCTCGGTGTCGGTCTCGCCCATGTAGACCACGCACTCGAGGTCCAGCAGGGCGGCCGCGGTCGCGCTGGCCACGCCGTGCTGACCGGCGCCGGTCTCGGCGATCACCCGGGGCTTGCCCATCCGCTTGGCGAGCAGCGCCTGGCCCAGCACGTTGCGTACCTTGTGGGCGCCGGTGTGGTTCAGGTCCTCCCGCTTGAGCAGGATCTCCGCGCCGAGCGCCGCGGACAGCCGCTCCGCCCGGTAGAGCAGGGAGGGCGTGCCGGCGTAGTTGAGCAGCAGATCCTGGAAACGCGCCTGGAACTCCGGGTCGGTCTTGGCCGACCGGTACGCCGCCTCCAGCTCGTCCAGCGCCTTGATCAGCGCTTCCGGGACGAACCGGCCGCCGAACCGTCCGAAGTGGCCGGCCAGATCGGGCATCGTCGGCGTGCTCATCGGACCGGCCTCGGGGTCGCCGGGTGGTTGCCGGCGTTGACCAGCTCGGCCACCGCGTCGCGGGGCGACTTCTGCGTCACCAGGCCCTCGCCGACCAGCACCGCGTCGGCGCCGGCCGAGGCGTACCGGATCAGGTCGTGCGGGCCGCGGACACCGGACTCGGCGATCTTCACGACGTTGTTCGGCAGGCCCGGGGCGATCCGCTCGAACACCGACCGGTCCACCTCCAGGGTGCGCAGGTCACGGGCGTTGACCCCGATGACCTTCGCGTTCGCCTCCAGCGCCCGGTCGGCCTCCTCCTCGTTGTGCACCTCGACGAGGGCGGTCATGCCCAGCGACTCGATCCGCTCCAGGAGCCCGACGAGCGCGTTCTGCTCCAGCGCGGCGACGATCAGCAGCACCAGGTCGGCGCCGTGCGCCCGGGCCTCGTGCACCTGGTAGCTGGAGACCACGAAGTCCTTGCGCAGCACCGGCACCTTGACCGCGGCGCGCACCGCCACCAGGTCGTCGAGCGAGCCGCCGAACCACCGGCCCTCGGTGAGCACGCTGATGCACCGGGCGCCGCCCGCCGCGTACTCACCGGCGAGCTCGGCCGGATCGGGGATGTCGGCGAGCGCGCCCTTGGACGGCGACGACCGCTTCACCTCGGCGATCACCGCCACGCCCGGCTTGCGCAGCGCCGCGTACGCATCGATCGCCGGCGGCGCCGCCGCGGCGAGCTCGCGCACCTGCTCCAGCGGCGTCTTCGCCTGCCGTGCCGCTACGTCCTCGCGCACACCGGCGAGGATCTCCTCGAGTACGTTCTGCGGTCGCGCGGGGCCGCCACTGCCCGCTTGCGCCTGATCGGATGTCACGTAATGACTCCCCTCTCCGGGTGTCCTCCGCCCGATGCTAGGAGGTCGAGCCGGTCACCGGCCTCCCGGGGTATGGCGCGCCTCACGAGGTGGGCTGGGGCATAATGCCAGGCTGCCCCGCCCGACTGTCTTCTCCCTCACATCGCGCCGACGGGCATCGCACGCTTGCGCTGCGACACTTCCCCCGAACGGCCGACACCACCGTGCGTTGACCCGCGTGTCACCGTGCGGAAATACGACTCCGGCATCGTATGACTCGGGCAGACTTGTCCACGGCGCCGAGGGCGCCGCCACCCGGATGATGCCGCCCACCCGGACGATGATGCGGAGTCGACCAATGGCCACAGATCAGACCCTTCCGGCCGCGGGTTTCGCCGAGGTCTCGCGAGCCCTCGTCGCCATCGCCGCTGAGGTCGTGACCGGCGTCCAGCGGGCGATGGTGGGACCGGGCAACGTGCGGACCGCACGGGACAACGCGTGGTCCGCGATCCAGGCCGACCGGGCCCGGGCCGAGGCCCGCGCCGCGACCAGCCGGGCGGTCGCCGCGATCGTCGCCACCGGCCCGCGCCGGACGGTCGCCGCCGGGCCCCGCCGGGCTCGTCCGGTGGCCGCGACGGTGCGCGGCTGACCTTCGCAATACCCCGCCGCGGCGGCCTCAACCGCCTCACGCGGTCGGATCGTCCCCGCGGTCCAGCGCGTCCCACGCGGCCCGGTTGTCGGCCGGCTCCACGGCGGAGGCCGGCCGGGCGGCCGGGGCCGAGGCCGGCCGGGCGGCGGGAGCCCGTTCGTACCGGGCCGACATCGCCGCCCACCGGTGGCCGTGCCGCGCGGCGAGCATCCCGCCGGCCGCGATCGCCACGCCGCCCAGCACGCAGGCGGCCGGCCAGAGCGCCGCGCCGGCGCCGGCCGATCCGGCGTCCAGGCCGGAGCGGGCCAGGATCGCGCCGGCCACCACACCGGCCCCGGCCAGCGCCAGCAGCCCGCCCAGCAGGCGCCGGGCCACCCCCCGGGTGGCCAGCAGCGCGCCGGTCCCGGCCAGCGCGACCACGGCCAGCCCGACGAGCCACGGCTGCTGGTCCGCGCCGGTGCGCGCGGTGCTCAGGTCGGACAGCCCGGTGCGGTGCTCGACGGCCAGCGACCACGTCCGGGTGACCGCGTAGAGGGTCAGCCCGGACCCGGCCAGGCAGGCCAGGATGGCGGCGAGGTGGGTCCGGCGGCTCATCGCGCGGCGCGCAGCGTCTCGGCGGCGGCGATGGCGGCCAGCACGGCGGCGGCCTTGTTGCGGGTCTCCTGCTCCTCGGCCGCCGGGTCCGAGTCGGCGACGATGCCGGCGCCCGCTCCGACGTACGCGACACCGTCCTTGACCAGCGCGGTCCGGATCGCGATCGCCATGTCCATGTCGCCGGCGAAGCCGAAGTAGCCGACCGTGCCGCCGTAGAGGCCGCGCCGGGTCGGCTCCAACTCCTCGATGATCTCCATGGCCCGGACCTTGGGCGCGCCGGACAGCGTGCCCGCCGGGAACGTCGCGGCGAGCGCGTCGAACGCGGTCCGGTCCGCGCGGAGCCGGCCGACCACCGTGGACACGATGTGCATGACGTGGCTGTACCGCTCGATCCGGGCGAACTCCGGCACCTCCACGCTGCCCGGCTCGCACACCCGGCCCAGGTCGTTGCGGCCCAGGTCGACCAGCATGACGTGCTCGGCGCGCTCCTTCGGGTCGGCCAGCAGCTCGGCGGCGAGCGCGGCGTCCTGCTCCGGGGTGGCGCCGCGCCAGCGGGTGCCGGCGATCGGGTGCAGCAGCGCGGTCCGGTTGGCACTGACCTTGAGGTGCGCCTCCGGCGACGAGCCGACGATGTCGAAGTCGTCGAAGCGCAGCAGGTACATGTACGGGCTGGGGTTGGTGGCCCGCAGTACCCGGTAGATGTCCAGCGCGTTCGCGTCGGTCGACCGCTCGAACCGCTGGGCGACCACGATCTGGAAGCACTCGCCGGCCCGGATCGCCTCCTTGGCCTGCTCCACCGCCTTCTGGTAGTCGCCGGGAGCGGTGCGGCTGACCGGGTCGCCGGCCGGCCGCCGCTCCACCGTGGACACCATCGGCGGGGTGGGCCGGGACAGCGCGGTGGTCATCGCGTCCAGCCGGCCGACCGCCTGGTGGTAGGCCGCCCGGCGGGCCGCCTCGTCGGCGCCCTCGGCCAGCACCGCGTTGGCCACCAGCAGCGCGGAGCCGTCGTGGTGGTCCAGCACCACCAGGTCGGTGGCGAGCATCATGCCCAGCTCGGGCAGCGGCAGGTCGTCGTCGGCGGTGGCGGGCAGCCGCTCGAAGCGGCGGACCAGGTCGTAACTCAGGTAGCCGACCATGCCACCGGTCAGCGGGGGCAGGTCGCCGCCGGTGGCCGGCCCGTCGGCGAGCGCGGCCACGGTCTGCCGCAGCGCCTCGACCGGGTCGCCGCCGAGCGGCACCCCGACCGGCGGGGCGCCCAGCCAGGCCGCCTCGCCGTCCCGCTCGATCAGGGTCGCCACGCTGCGTACGCCGATGAACGAGTACCGCGACCAGGCGATGCCCTGCTCCGCGGACTCCAGCAGGAAGGTGCCCGGTCCGCCGGCCAGCTTGGTGTAGACCCCGACCGGGGTCTCGCCGTCGGCGAGCAGCTTGCGGGTGACCGGGACGATCCGCCGGCGCGACGCGACGAACGTGGCCTCGTCCGGGGTGACGACTCCGCTGGTCACTGGCCGGCCTCCAGGGGGAGCTCGTGGCTGAAGCAGGTGTGCGTGCCGGTGTGGCAGGCCGCCCCGGTCTGCTCGACGGTGACCAGCAGCGCGTCGCCGTCGCAGTCCAGCGCCACCTTCCGGACCCGCTGGTGGTGGCCGGACGTGGCGCCCTTGACCCAGTACTCCTGGCGGCTGCGGGACCAGTAGGTGGCACGGCCGGTGGTCAGCGTGCGGTGCAGCGCCTCGGCGTCCATCCAGGCGAGCATCAGCACCTCCCCGGTGCCGTGCTCCTGGACGATCGCGGCGACCAGGCCGTCGGGGGTGCGCTTGAGCCGGGCGGCGATCGCCGCGTCGAGGGAGGTCTGGGCATCTGATACTGGCACGCCCCGATTCTCTCGCATCGTTGCGGAACATTTGCGGGGCCTGGGAAGGGCCCACGATCCGGTCACAGGGGATGTGCCGGACCGATCGGGACGGTACCGTCGGCGGGGCGCCGTACCTGCCTGAGATGCCCGGCGCGGCGCCGGTGCCGCTGCGCTGCCGCAGCCGGCCCCGGTGGGCGCGCCTCGCGACGGGAGTGGTTTACCGATGGAGCCGACGTCCAGTTCCGACAACGCCCGGCCCACGCCCGGACCCGCCCGCTTCTGGCAGGTCCGTCCGGACGCCGACCCCGAAGTGGGCACGGACCGGTCCCCGGCCGCCGGGGAGCCGGAGACCCAGATGGTGTCGCTCGGCTCCCGCCGGGTCGCCGAGCCGCCGGAGCAGGCGCTGCCGCCGCTGCCCACCGACCTGCTGACCGGGTCGTCGCTGGCGTTCGGCCCGCGACCGGGGCCGCCGTTCACCCCGGTCGCCTCGGCGAGCCGGCCGCACGGCCCCGGCGAGCCGGACCGGTTCTCCGGCGCGCCGGGGGAGCCACCGCCGGGCGACCCGTTCGGCCTGCGCCGCGCGGCCGGCCGCGGAGCCTCTCCCACCGGCGGTGACCAGGGCGTCCGGCCACCGGCTCGGGGCCGGCACGGCGATTCTGATCACTCGATCCCCGCGGACCGCGAGGCCCGGCCCGGCCAGGACGTAGAGTCCCAGGAGCCCGAGGCCGCATCACCGGTCCCGGAGCCCCCGTTCGGGGGATTCCGGCTCGGTGGCACCGGGCGCTTCCTCTTCGGTGGCCGCGCCGCGCCGCGCCCGCACCCCGGCGTCAACGGGCACGCCACCGCAGCGGAGACATCGGCCGCGGACACGACCGGGGTCGCCGGTCCCGGCGACGCTCAGGTCGCCGGACCCCCGGCCGACGAGGAGCCCACCGGTGCGACACCGGCGGGCGAACCGGCGGACGCCACGTCGCCGGAGGCCGGGCAGGACGCCGCCGAGGCGGCGGAACCACGCGACGAGAACGGACGTGAGGACATGAACGGACGGGCAGGAGCCCCCGGGTACGCACAGGCGGGCGACCCGCCGGGCCCGGACGAGGCGCCCGCGGCGGACGGCCCGCCCGACGAGGCGGACGAGGCGGCTGCCGAGGCCCGGCCGGCCGCGGGCTGGGCTTCCGTGCCGGCGCAGCCGACCGGCCCGACCGGCCCGGTCTCCGGCGCTCCGGTGTCGCCCGGGTACGCGCCGGCGCCGTACCTGCCCACCGACTTCACCCCGGACCACCCGGCGGCCACCCTGGAGCCCGCCCCCGGCCGGCCCGAACAGGCGCCCGAGCAGCCCGCGGATCCGGCCGGGTCCGCCGCGCCGGTCTCCCCCGCCCAGCCCGCGGCCCCGGCCACCGGCTCGGCGGCGATCCCGGCCCCGCCGGCCGGCGCCGGGCCGGAGCTGCCGTTCCCGGCGATGCCCTCGGCCGTCGGCCAGATCCCGGCCACCCGGATGCCGTCCGACCCGCCGCCCGCCCCGGACACCGGTTTCGCCTTCGGCTCGCCGGCCACCACCGGGTACAGCCTGGGCCGCTCCGGTGATGCCTACGGGGTCGCGTCGGTGACCCCGGCCGCGCCGCAGGCCGCCTCGGTCACGCCGCCGCCGCTGGACTTCCAGCCGTACCCGGAGTCCGGCCTGACCGGCGTCTCGGTGGGCAACACCGGCCGGCGCGGCCTGCCGGAGGAGGAACAGCGCACGGCGGGCCGCCGCTCGGCCAGCCTGGAGGACGCCGAGCCGGCCCGCCGGCCGGGCCGGCGGGCCGTGGACGTGGACGACGCCGAGTCCGGCGCCGCGCCGGCCGCGTCCGGCGAGGACGAGCCGATCATCCGGGCCACCGTCTGGGACGAGGACGCCGCCCGGCACTTCCGGGCCGCCTGGCACGAGGTGAAGGCGGAGTTCGTCGACGACCCGGTGACCGCCCTGACCCGGGCGCACGACCTGCTCACCGACGCGGTGAACGAGCTCACCGAGGTGCTGCTGGCGGAGCGGGACGAGCTCGACCCGCTGCGCGGCACCGACACGCCGGACACCGAGAGCATGCGGATGGCGATGCGCGGGTACCGCGAATTCCTGGAGCGGATCCTCTCGCTGTAACCGCCGGACACGACAGAGGGCGGGCGGCCCCCGGCACGGGGCCGCCCGCCCTCGTCGCTGCCCCGCTCACCGCGGCACCGGCAAGCAGGGCGGACGGGGCTCCCTCACCCGACGGCGGCAGAAGGAGGGAGCGGGAGCCCCGAGATCGGACCGCGCGGAAGTCGAACCGCCACGGAGCCCTTCACCCCGCAGAACGCCGGTCACCGGGCGTTCTGCCGTGGCGCGAAGCGCAGCCGGCCCGGCCCTCAGGCGCAGCGGCGGCAGAGGATCGGGTGCAGCAGGTGCGCCAGATCGTGGCGGTCACGCACCGGCCGGGGGAACGCCAGGCGGGCGCTGCGGGCGCCCATCCGGACCACGAAGCCGTACCGGTCCAGGCGGACCACGCGCGGGTCGTCGTCCGGACGGGCGGCCGGGCCGAGCTGGCGGCGCACGTAGTCGCTCATCTGCGCCACGTGGTGGTCGGCCAGGTCGGCGATGAGGTCGAACTCCACGGCGCGCAGCGGGTCCGGGGTGGCCTCGGCGTAGTCGTCCGGGTCGATCTCGACGAGGTTCTCGGTGCGCTCGAAGCGGACCTCGGCGACGTCCATCCGGTACAGCGCCTGGCTGTCGCCGACGTCGAGCAGGTCACCGCACGCGTCGGTGTCGGCGTAGTCGAGCGCGGCGGCACGCGCCTGGTCGCCGGTCAACCGGGTCGCCCAGCCGGAGACCCAGACCCGGCCCAGCGACGGCGACGAGGACATCGGCGGAACGTCCCGGATGTCCAGCACCAGCGCGGTGTCGTCGTTGCCGGCCTGCGGGCGCAGCGCCGTGGACAGGGCGGCCTCGACCGGCACGAGCAGCAGCGGGCGGCCCTGCGCGTCGGTGACGTGCCGGACCGGGAGCGGCCCGGGGTGGCAGGCGATGTGGGCGACGGCGGGCAGGTGACCGGCGGCGAGAGTACGCGCGATCTCGGCGGGACTGGGTTGCATGATGAGCACCTCCGGGCACCGGTTAGGCTTACCTAAGTTAGGCAAGGCTAACCGTAACAGGAGATCCAGCGTGAACAACTCGCGACCCAAGGCCAAGCTCTCCCGGGCGCTCGGCATCCCGCTGACCCGCAAGTGCGTGAAGTACTTCGAGCGGCGGCCGTTCCCACCCGGCGTGCACGGCCGTGGCCGGCGCAAGACCTCGGACTACCAGGTCCGGCTGCTGGAGAAGCAGCGCCTGCGGCACCAGTACAACATCAGCGAGGTCCAGATGCGGGCCGCGTACGACGCCGCCCACCAGGCCGAGGGCAAGACCGGCGAGACCATGGTGGCGCTGCTGGAGCGGCGTCTGGACGCGACGGTGTTCCGTGCCGGGCTGGCCCGCACCATCTACCAGGCCCGCCAGCTCGTCGTCCACGGTCACTTCACGGTGGACGGCAAGAAGGTGGACCGGCCCGGCTACAAGCTCAAGCCGGGCCAGGTCGTCGAGGTGCGCGAGTCGAGCCGGCAGAAGCCGCCGTTCCAGATCGCGGCGACCGGCGCGCACGTCGACGGGCCGACCGCGCCGTACCTGTCCACCGCGCTCGAAGAGCTGCGCACCACCGTGCTGCGGGCCCCGCAGCGCTCCGAGATCCCGGTGCTCTGCGACGAACAGCTGGTCGTCGAGTTCTACGCGCGGTAGTCCTCAGCTCCTGGTCTGCTCCAGCCAGCTGGCGTAGAGCCGGGCGTAGACCGAACCCTCCTGCGCGACGAGCTCGGCGTGCGGGCCGCGTTGCACGACGCGGCCCGCGTCGACCACGATCACCTCGTCCGCGGACTGCGCGGTGGACAGCCGGTGCGCGATCGCGACCGTGGTCCGGCCGCGGGTGACCAGGTCCAGCGCGTGCTGCAGGCGCACCTCGGTGGCCGGGTCGACCGCGCTGGTCGCCTCGTCGAGCACCAGCAGGTCGGGGTCGGCGACGTACGCCCGGACCAGCGCCACCAGCTGCCGCTCGCCCACGCTGAGCGCCTCCCCGCGCTCCCCCACCGGGGTCTGCGGCCCCGCCGGCAGGCCGGCCAGCCAGTCCGCCAGTCCCAGCTCGGCGAACGCCGCCAGCAGCTGCTCGTCGGTGAGCGACGGCTCGGCGAAACGGATGTTCTCCGCCACCGTGGCGTCGAACAGGAAACCGTCCTGCGGCACCATCACCACCCGCGACCGCAGCGAGGAGAACCGCACCGAGGTCAGCGGCGTGCCCGACAGCAGCACCTCACCGTGGACCGGGTCCATCAGCCGGGTGAGCAGCTTGGCGAAGGTGGTCTTGCCGCTGCCGGTCTCGCCCACCACCGCATACCTGCGCCGGGCCGCGAGCGTCAGGTCGACCCCGGAGAGCACGACCGGGCCACCCGGATAGCGGAACGACACGTCGGCGAAGCGCACCGACAGCGGCCCCTCGGGCAGCGGCACGCCACGCTCGTCGGGGTCGGCGACGTCCGGCTCGACGTCCAGCACGTCGAGGATCCGGCGCCAGCCGGCCACCGCGTTCTGCGCCTCGTTGAGCATGTCGGTGGCGATCTGCACCGGCTGGATGAAGAGGGTGACCAGGAACAGGAACGCGGTCAGCCGGCCGACGGTGAGCCCGCCGCCGGCGCCCAGCCAGACCCCGGCCACCACCACTCCGGCCATCGCCAGCCCGGCGCCGATCTCGCCGCTGGAGAAGCTGGTCACGCTGGTCCGCAGGGCCCGCTGCTGGGCCACCCGCAGATCCTGGATCGAGGTGTCCAGCCGGGCCTGGGTACGCCCGGCCACCCCGTACGACCGGATCACCGTGGCGCCGACCACGCTCTCCGCGATGGCGCCCAGCATCACCCCGGTGCGTTCGCGGACCGCCCGGTAGACCGCCGCCAGCCGCTTCTGGAACAGCCGGATCACCCCGACCGCCGGGCCGAACGCGATCAGCACCACCAGCGCCAGCTGCCAGGAGTAGACGAACATCACCGCGGCCGAGACCAGCAGCTGGCCGGAGGCGAGCAGCAGCTGCACGCCGCCGGTCTGCAGGAACTGCGATATCTGGTCGACGTCGCTGGTCACCCGGGACACCATCGAGCCGCGCCGCTCGGACTGCTGGTGCAGCATGGACAGGTCGTGGATGTGCCGGAAGGTCCGTGACCGCAGCCCGCCCAGCGCGGTCTCGCTGACCGTGAACAGCCGGCGGGTCATCAGGTAGCCGCACAGGGTGGAGATCAGCAGCGCGCACAGGGTGACCGCGACGATCCGCAGCACCACGCCCAGGTCCGGGCCGCCGGCCGCCCGGATGCCGTGGTCGATGCCCTGCTGCACGGCGATCGGCACGGCGACCCGGCCGGCCATCTGCAGCACGGCCAGCACGATCGTGCCGCCCAGCCCGGCGCGCAGCTCCGGGGAGAGCGCCAGCCCGCGCCGGATGGTGGCCAGGGTGCCGTCGCCACTCATCCGTGCTCCGCCTTCTCGTACGCCGTGACCAGGTCCCGGTAACCCGGCTGGGTGGCCATCAGCTCGGTGTGCGTGCCGGTCGCCGCGACCCGCCCGCGTTCCAGGTAGACCACCTCGTCGGCGAGCGCGATGGTGGCCCGCCGGTACGCCACCACCAGGACCGACGCTCCGGCGTCCGCCCCGCGCAGCGCGCCCAGGATGGCCGCCTCCACGCGCGGGTCCACCGCGCTGGTGGCGTCGTCGAGCACCAGCAGCCGGGGCCGGCCGGCCAGCGCCCGGGCCAGGGTGAGCCGCTGGCGCTGCCCGCCGGAGAGCGAGGTGCCGCGCTCGCCGACCGCGGTGTCCAGGCCGTCCGGCAGGCCGTCGACGAACCGGTCGGCCTGGGCCAGGGCGAGCGCCGCGCGGACCGCGCCGTCGTCGATGCCCGGCCGGTCCAGGGCGATGTTGCCGCGGATCGTGTCGTCGAAGACGAACGGCACCTGCGGGACCAGCGCGGTCGCTCCGGCCAGCGCGGCGAGCGACAGGTCGGGCAGTTTCACGCCGTCCACGCCGACCGTGCCGGACTCCGGGTCGACCAGGCGGACGGCGAGCGAGGCGATGGTCGACTTGCCCGAGCCGGTCGCGCCGACCAGGGCCACGGTCCGGCCGGCCGGCACGGTGAAGCTGACGTCCTGCAGGACCTGCGGGCCCTCGGCGTACCGGTAGCAGACCCGGTCGAAGCGCAGCTCGGCCGGCCCGGCGCCGGGCAGCGTGCCCTCGCCGTAGGCGAGCTCGCCCTCGGCGCCGAGCACCGCCTGCACCCGGTCCCAGCCGGCCACGCTGCGCGGCAGCTCGGCGACCACCCAGCCGATCGCGCGCACCGGGAAGGCCAGCACGGTGAACAGGAACGCCACGCTGACCAGGTCGGCCACCTCGATCGCGCCGTTGCGCAGCCGCCAGGCGCCGAGCAGCAGCACGGCCAGGGTGCCGAGGCTGGGCAGGCTGTCCATCAGCGGGTCGAACAGGCCGCGCAGCCGGCCCACCGCGACCAGCGAGTCGCGCAGCTCGTCGACGAAGACCCGGAAGCGGCGTGACTCGTCGGCCTCCCGGCCCATCGTCTTGACCACCAGCGCGCCGTCGAAGCTCTCGTGCGCGACCGCGCTGACCTTGGCCCGGGTCTGCTGCGCCCGGATCTGCCGCGGCGACATCCGGCGCGAGTAGACCAGGTTGAGCCCGAACAGCGCCGGGAACAGGGTGGCGCCGACGAGTCCGAGCACCCAGTCGGTGACGAACAGCGAGACCAGCGCGGCGATCAGCATCACGATGGTGCCCACCGCGAACGGCAGCGGGGCGATCGGCACCCAGGTGGCCTCCACGTCGGAGTTCGCGTTGGAGAGCAGGGTGCCGGTGGCGTGCCGCTGGTGCCAGGCCGGCGGGAGCGAGAGGTAGCGCCGGGTGACCGCGCTGCGGTACCGCGCCTGGAGCCGGAACTGCATGAACCCGGCGCCGAGGCGCCGGCCGAAGATGCTCGCGACGCGCAGGCCGCTGATCCCCAGGAAGGTGGCGGCGACCAGCGCGAGGTCGGCGGCATCGACCCGCCGCGAGGCGAACGCCGGCTCGACGACGTGGCCGACGACCCACCCCACGACGTACGAGTTCGCAATGATCAGCAGGCCGAAGAGGCTGCTGCCGATCGCGCCCACGGTGAAGAGGCGTGGCTCCGTGCGGATCGCGTGGCCGAGCACCCGCAGACCGCGTCCCAGCACGTCGCGGCTGGCCCTGCTGCTCACATTCCTACCTGACTGGTAAGTGTTAGCCGGTGGGTCCGGCCTTACCGGTCCATCCTGCCGAACCGATGGCCGTCCGCCCCACTGTTTACCTTGTGGTCACGATTACACCGCGGACGCGGGCGCCGGCGCGGGAATCGGACAGCGGATCCGGGTCCGGGCGGCTAGGCTGCCCGCCGCATGACGATCGATGAGCGGGGCGCGGCCGCGAGCGGCACGGTGCCGGGCGGGGCGCGACGCGCGCTCGCGCCGGTTACCGGGAGCCGGTGATCCTGCATACCATCGGGCGATGAACGACTACGCCCGCCGGGAGCGCCAGTCGCTCGCCGACCTGCTGCTGAGCGAGGGTCCGGACGCGCCGACGCTGTGTGCCGGCTGGACCACCCGGGACCTGGCCGCCCACCTGGTGATCCGGGAGCGCCGCCCGGACGCGGCGGCCGGCATGTTCGTTCCCGCGCTGCACGCCTACGGCGAGCGGGTGCGGCTGGCCCGGGCGGCGCTGCCGTACCCGGAGCTGATCGATCAGGTGCGCCGGCCTCCGGTGTGGAGCCCGGTGAGCAACCCGCTGTTCGACGGGCTGGCCAACACCATGGAGTTCTTCATCCACCACGAGGACGTGCGGCGCGCCGCCCAGCGGTGGGAGCCACGGGTGCTGGCGGCCGGGCACCAGGCCGCGCTGTGGCGCAGCGCCCGGCTGACCTCCCGGCTGGCGCTGCGCCGGCTCGGCGTGCCCGGCGAGGTGACCGCGACCGGCTTCCCGCCGGTGCGCACCGGCCCGGCGCCGCAGGTGCGGATCACCGGCGACGCCGGGGAACTGGTGCTGTTCTTCTCCGGCCGGCAGCGGGCCGCCCGGGTGCGGATCGACGGCGACCCGGCGGTGACCGAGCGGCTGCGCGGCGCCAAGCTGGGTTTTTGACGACCCGGCGGTGACCGAACGGCGGCGCGGCGCCAAGCTGGGTTTTTGACGACTCGGCGGTGACCGAACGGCGGCGCGGCGCCGACCTGGGTTTCCGACGGTCCGGCCGGAGGTTGCCCGGCGGCCCGGATTGGACCAGCCAATCCGGGCCGGATTGGACCGGACGCCCGGGCCATTGTCGATCTAGGGTTCGGTGTCATGACCGCCCGACTCTCCATCGCCCAGGGCGCCGCGCTCTCCATCGGCGCCGTCCTGGGCACCGGCCTGATCTCCATGCCCGCGCTGGCCGCCGCGGCCGCCGGCCCGGCCGCGCTGCTCGCCTGGCTCGCCCTGATCCTGCTCTCCGCGCCGCTGGCCTGGACGTTCGCCGCGCTCGGCGCGCGGTACCCGGACGGCGGCGGGGTGGCCACGTACGCCGGAATGGCCTTCGGCCGGCGGGCCGCCGCCGCGGTCGGCTGGTGCTTCTACTTCGCGGTGCCGCTGGGCGCGCCGGTCGCCGCCGCGTTCACCGGCGGGTACGTCGCGGACGCGTTCGGCGGCGGCCGCGCCGCCGAACTGCTCACCTTCCTCGCCGTCGTCGCGGTGGCGTACGCGATGAACTGGTTCGGCCTGCGCGTCTCCGGCCGGGTCCAGCTGGTGCTCACCGGCGCCCTGGCCGCCCTGCTGGTGCTGACCGTGCTGGCCGCGCTGCCGCACCTGGACCGGGCCAACCTGACCCCGTTCGCCCCGCACGGCTGGTCCGGGGTGGGCGCCGCGGCGGCCATCCTGGTCTGGGGGTTCGCCGGCTGGGAGGCGCTCTCCTCGCTGTCGGCGGAGTACCGCGACCCGCGCCGGGACGTGCCCCGCGCCACGCTGATCGCGGTCGCCGTGGTCGGTGTCCTCTATCTGGCGGTGGCCGCGGTCAGCGTGCTCGCCCTGGGCCCGGCGCTGGCCGGCAGCCGGGCGCCGCTGGCCGACCTGCTGGCGATCGGCCTGGGCGGTCCGGTCCGCACGCTCACCGCGGTGGTCGCGGTGGTGCTCACGCTCGGCGCGGTGAACGCGTACTTCGCCGGGGCCAGCCGGCTCGGGGCGGCGCTGGCCCGGGACGGCGCGCTGCCGGCCCGGGTGTTCGGGGGCCGGCGCCGCTCCCTCAGCTTCATCTTCGCCGCCAGCATCGGGTGCGCGCTGCTGCCGATCGGCCTGCACACCTCGACGCTGCTGGTGACCGGCTGCTTCACGCTGGTCTACGTGCTGGGCACGGCGGCGGCCCTGCGCCTGCTGCCGCGCGGCTGGTCGCGGGTGGTGGCCGGGGTGGCGTTCGTGGCGGTCAGCGTGCTGCTCTGGCTGAACGGGCCGCCGGCGCTGCTGAGCCTGGTCTTCGCCGCCGGCGCGCTGATCTACCAGGCGGTGTCGAAGCGGCCGGGCCGGAACCGCCGGGCGGCGTCAGAGGAGCCCGGCCAGGACCGCCAGCCCCTCGTCGACGGTGACCGGATCGACCGCCCCGAAGCCCAGGACGATACCCGGCCGGTCGCCGCCGTACCGGGGCAGGTCCTCGATCGCTAGGCCACGCGCCGTGGCCTCGGCGAAGATGTCGGCGGGTCCGCGCAGCAGCGCGGTCACGTGCAGCCCGGCCGCCGAGGGCAGCACCGTCAGCCGCGGCATCCGGCGCAGGGCGGCGACGATCCGGGCGTGCCGGGCGGCGTACTCCCGGCGGGCCCGGCGCACGTGCCGGGCCAGCTGGCCCTCGTCGATGAACCGGGCCAGGGCGGCCTGCGTCGCCAGGTGGCCGTGTCCGTCGCCGAGCTGCCGGGCCGCGGCCAGCGCCGGGCGCAGCGCGGGCGGGGTGAGCAGGAAGCCGGTACGGACGGCCGGCAGCATGATCTTGGAAAACGTCCCCACGTAGAGCACCCGCCCGCAGCGGTCCAGCGCGCGCAGCGGCTCCAGCGGCCGGGCGCCGAACCGGAACTCGCTGTCGTAGTCGTCCTCGACGATCGCGCTCTGCCGCCGCCGCGCCCAGTCCAGCAGCTGCCGGCGCCGGTCCAGGCTGAGCACCGGGCCGAGCGGGAACTGGTGCGACGGGGTGACGTAGACGATCCGGGCGTGTGCCGGCAGCCGGTCCACGACCAGGCCGTGCTCGTCCACCGGCACCCCGGTCACCCGGGCGCCGAGCGACAGAAACAGGTCACGGGCCGGCGGGTAGCCGGGCTCCTCGACCGCCACCACGTCGCCGGGGCGCAGCAGCACCCGGCCGATCAGGTCGAGCGCGTGCTGGGCGCTGTTGGTGACCAGCACGTCGTCGGCGGTGGCCGGCAGTGAGCGGGCGTAGCCCAGGTAGCGGGCGATCGCGGCGCGCAGGGCCGGATGGCCGTACGGATCGGCGTACGTCCCCGGGCCGTGGGCACGCAGCCGCAGCTCCGCCGTGACCATCCGGCGCCAGGTGTCGAACGGGAACAGCCGCGCGTCCGGGATGCCGACCCGGAAGTCGTACCGTGGCGGCGGCTGCGCCCCGCTGGTCGGCACCGGCGCGAAGGTCCACCCGGCGCGCGGGCGCAGCGGGTCCGGAACCGATCGCGGCGCCTGCCGCGGCGAGCGGGTCGGGGCCACGAACGTCCCGGCGCCGACCCGGGCGGTCAGGTGCCCCTCGGCCACCAGCCGCTCGTACGCCCCGGCCACGCTGCCGCGCGACACGCCCAGGTCGGCGGCGAGCGCCCGGCTGGCCGGCAACCGGTGCCCGGCCGGCAGCCGCCCGTCCACGATGGCCGCCCGCAACGCCCGGTACACCGCCGCCGTCGTCCCGCCGGAGCCCGCGCCGGCCTCGATCACCAGATCCACGGCCCCGACGGTATAGACAATCCGATATAGCCGGAGCTCGTGACCGTGCGCTTACGCTCAGGCCGGAGCATTCAGCGGGGAGCGGAGGAGATCGGCATGGCGATCCGGCGTGGTGGATTCCGGGCAGCGGTGGTGCTGGCCGTGGCGGCGGGCGCCGCATTCCTGGCGGCCGGCCCGGCGGCGGCCGCGGCCAAGGGCCCCGAGGCGTCCCGGCCACATCCGGGCGGCGTCTCGCTGCTGAACCCCGGCGGCGGCGTGTCCCTGCTGGAGCCCGGCAGCGGCGTGTCCCTGCTGGAGCCCGGCAGCGGCGTGTCGCTGCTGACCCCGGGCAGCGGCGTCGCGCTGCTCAGCGGGGGCGCCGGCTGAGAAGTTCCGCCCGGGTGACGAAGGAGTCCGCGCCGACCGGTCGGGTGCAGGCGTACCCCCCGGCGATCACCCCGTCGGTGAGACAGTCGCCGTCGCCGCGCCCGGCCGTCCAGGCGGCCAGGAAGGCGGCGGCGAACGCGTCCCCGGCCCCGTTGGTGTCCACGATCGGCGCTCCCGGGTCCACCGCGTCCCGGTGCGCCGTGCCGTCCCGGGTGACCAGGTCCGCCCCACCGGCGCCGTGCGTCACCACGACCCGCGAGGCCACCCCCTCGGCGAGGATCCGGCCGGCCGCGCCGGGGGCGAGCTGCACCGCGCTGACGAACACCAGGTCGGCGCCGAGGGCGAAGTCCCGGTGGTACGGATTTTCCCCGTCCCAGTCGTGCAGGTCGGTGGAGACCGTCACGCCCGCCGCGCGCAGCTCGGGCAGCAGGTGCCGGGCCCAGTCCATGATGGTGACGTGCACGTGGCGGGTCCCGGGCGGCAGCGGTGTGTACCACCGCCGCGCAAGCCGGTAGCCGGGGACGTCCCGGCCGTCGTACAGGGACAGCCGCCGCCCGTCCGGGCTCATCAGGTTGACCGCCCGCCGGGTCCCGGCCGGGGCCGGCGCGGCCCGCAGCGGGATGCCCCACTCGCGGAACGCCGCGGTCACCCGCCGGCCCGGCTCGTCGTCCCCGACCGTGTCGACGACCACCACCGATTCGCCCAGCGCGCGCAGCCCGAGCGCGACGCAGACGCCGGTGTGCGCGACACGGTCCTCGATCGGGCCGCGCGGGCGGGCCGAGTCGGCGCCGGTCACCGGCAGGCCGGCCACCGGTACCACGGTGTCGACACCGGTCCCGCCGATCACCACGAAAGTCATGCCGACAAGGTAACGACTAGGATTGACGCCAGTTGTCGGGGCACTCTAGCCGTGTCACCGCCCGCGCATTACTCTGCGGTAACACTGACGTTACGTCCCCCCGTTCAGGTTTAAGGCGGCGCCTGATGGCTCTAGAGGTTCCCTACCGGTCGATCCCGGACATGCTCTTCCAGCGGGTGGCGAAGACCCCGGACGCGCCGGCGTTCGCGGGCCCCGACGCCACCGACACCGGCATGGACTGGTTGACCTGGCGCCAGGTGGGTGAGCGGGCCACAGCCATCGGGGCCGGGCTGCGCGAGCTCGGCGTCGGCCTGGAGGACCGGGTGGCCATCCTGTCCGGCACCCGGCTGGAGTGGGTGCTGGCCGATCTCGGCATCAACGTGGCCGGCGCCGCCGCCACCACGGTCTACCCGACGACCGAGCCGGAGGACACCACGTTCATCGTGGCCGACTCCGGGTCGAAGGTGCTGATCGCGGAGAACCCGAAGCAGGCGTTGAAGATCGCCGGCGCGGAGACCAGCGTGACCAAGGTGGTGCTGATCGACGGCCCGGCCGATGCCGGCGCCACCCCGCCGCAGATCACCCTGGCCGAGCTGGAGGAGCTGGGCGCCGCCGCGCTGCGGCGCACCCCGAGCCTGATCGACGACGTGGTGGCCCAGCTCGGTCCGGAGCACGTCGCCACGCTGATCTACACCTCCGGCACCACCGGCCGGCCCAAGGGCGTCGAGCTGCTGCACCGCGGCTGGACCTGGGAGGGCGTGGCCCAGGACCACCTGGGGCTGTTCTCCCCCACCGACCTGCACTACCTGTGGCTGCCGATGTCGCACGCCTTCGGCAAGACGCTGCTCTGCGGCATCCTGCACGTCGGCGTCCCGACCTACGTCGACGGCCGGGTGGACAAGCTGGTCGACAAGCTCGGGTCGGTCCGGCCGACGCTGATGTGCGCCGCCCCGCGGATCTTCGAGAAGGTCTACAACAAGACGGTGACCAGCGGCCTGGCCGGCGGCGGGCTGAAAGCCAAGATCTTCACGTGGGCGGTGGCCACCGGCAAGCAGAAGGTCGCGCTGGAGCAGGCCGGCAAGCCGGTCGGCGCGGCGCTGCGGGCGCGTTACGCGGTCGCCGAGCGCCTGGTCTTCAAGAAGCTGCAGGACCGGCTGGGCGGCCGGTTGCGCGTGCTGGTCAGCGGCTCGGCCGCGCTGAGCCGGGACATCGCCGAGTTCTTCGCGGCGGCGAACCTGCCGATCCTGGAGGGCTACGGGATGACCGAGGCCTGCGCGGCGAACTTCGTCAACCGCCACGGCCGCCTCAAGATCGGCACGGTCGGTGAGGCGATCGGCGACCTGGAGGTCCGCATCGACGCCGACGGCGAGGTGCTGATGCGCGGCGCGCCGGTGATGCGTGGCTACCACAACCTGCCGGAGGCCACCACGGAGGCGTTCACCGAGGACGGCTTCCTGCGCACCGGCGACATCGGCGAGCTGGACGCGGACGGCTTCCTGACCATCACCGATCGCAAGAAGGACCTGGTCAAGACGTCCGGCGGCAAGTTCATCGCGCCGAGCGCGATCGAGGGCGCGTTCAAGGCGGTCTGCCCGTACACGTCGCAGGCGATCGTGATCGGTCAGTCCCGCAACTTCGTCACCATGCTGATCTCGCTGGACGAGGACGCCATCGCGGCCTGGGCGGCCGGCGGTCCGCTCGCCGGCAAGAGCTACGCCGAGATCGTCGCCGCCCCGGAGACGCACGCGCTGGTCGAGGGGTACCTCGCCGAGCTGAACAGCAAGCTCAACCGGTGGGAGACGGTCAAGAGGTTCACCATCCTGCCGCGCGACCTGAGCATCGAGGCCGGTGAGATCACCCCGTCCATGAAGATCAAGCGGCGCAGCGTCGAGACGAACTTCGCCGAGCAGATCAACCGGATGTACGAGGGCTCGCTCGCCCAGATCTGACCGATTCCGACCGGAGAGCCGCCGCCCCTGGGGAGGCGGCTCTCCGGCGTTCGGCCGGTTTTCCGGTACGGACCGGGAGTGCTCGTCATACGTTGAGCACATGCCGATCCGTACGATCACCGTCCCGGTCAAGGACCTGGACGCCGCCAAGGCCCTCTACGCCGAACTGCTGGCCACGCCGCCCTACGTCGACCAGCCGTACTACGTCGGCTTCCGCCCGCAGGGCGGCCCCGAGCTGGGCCTCGACCCGCACGGCGACGTCGCGGCCGGCCCGGTCGTCTACTGGCACGTCGAGGACATCGCCGCCGCGCTGGCCACCCTGGTCGCGGCCGGCGCCACCGAGGAGCGCGCGGTCCACGACGTCGGCGGCGGCGCCCTCACCGCGACGGTGCGTGACGCCGACGGCAACCTGCTCGGCCTGTTCCAGAGCGCGCCCTAGGCGATCACCGCGGGGCTGCGCCACGGGCGGGGCGCCCGATCCAGATCATGCCGCACCGAGGCGATCCGGCGGACGGCCTCGGTGAGGTCGTCGGCGGCCAGGGTGAACGGCAGCCGCAGGAACCGTTCCAGCGTGCCGTCCAGACCGAACCGCGGTCCCGGCGCCAGCCGCACGCCGACGTCCTCCGCGGCCCTGGACAGCGCGCTGGAGATCGGCCCGTCCAGCTCCACCCAGAGCGTCACCCCGCCGCCCGGGACGAAGAACCGCCACTCCGGCAGCTGCTCGCGCAGCGCGGTGACCAGCGCGTCGCGGCGGAACCGCAGCTGCGCGCGGCGGGCCTCGACGATCTCCGGGGCCAGACGCAGCAGGTGCACGGCGACCAGCTGCTCCAGCACCGGGCTGGCCATGTCCACACCGACCCGGATGGCGGCCAGCCGCTGCACCATCGGTGCCGACGCGCGCACCCAGCCGATCCGCAGGCCACCCCAGTACGGTTTGCTCATCCCGCCGATCGACATCACCCGGGAGTGCCGATCGAAGACCGCCACCGGCGGCGGCATCTGCGGATCGTCCAGCGGCAGGTCCACGAAGGACTCGTCGACCACCAGCTCGGTGCCACCGGCGTGCGCGGCGGCCACCATCCGCTCGCGCAGCTCGGCCGGCATCAGGTGGCCGGTCGGGTTGTGGAATTCCGGGATCATGTATGCCAGCCGCGGCCGGGTCTGCCGCAGCGCGCCGAGCAGCATCTCCCCGTCCCAGCCGGTCGCGGTGTCCATGCCGTGCGTGCTGATCCGGGCCCGCCGGGCGGAGAGCGCGGCCAGCGCGTTCGGGTAGGTCGGGGTCTCCACGAGCACCGGCGCGCCGGCCGGGACACTGAGCCGCAGCACCAGGTCGAGGGCCTGCTGGGTGCCGCTGGTGACGAGGATCTGCTCGGCGCAGGTGGGCACGCCGCGGGCGGTGTAGGCGGCCGCCACCGCGTCACGCAGCTCCGGCAGGCCGGTCGGGTGGTATCCCGCGCTGCCCAGGTAGCGTGGCAGGTCGTCGGCGGCGGCGCGGGCGGCCGGCACCAGCTCGACCGGAGCGGCCGAGGCGGCCACCCCCATGTCGATCATGTCGAGGTCGTCGTCCGGGGTCCACAGGCCGGAGGTGGCCACCCGGTGCCCGGTGGGCAGGGTGGTCCAGCTGCCGGCGCCGCGGCGGCTGGTCAGGTGACCGGTCTCGCGCAGCGCCCGGTACGCCGCGGACACCGTGGTCCGGCTGACCCCGAGCGACTCGGCCAGCTCCCGTTCGGCCGGCAGCCGCACCCCGAGGGCGAGCCGCCCGTCGGCGAGCAGCCCGCGCACCGCGGCGGCGAGCGCGGCGTAGTCGGGGCTGCGGTGCCGGCCCGGCAGCGAATGCCACCGGCCGAGCAATCGAGCCAATTGGTCCCCACGAACCGACGTTGTCATAGCCACCTCCCGGCGATTGGCACTTTAACACCGCCGAATTGGCATCAAGAGTGGCCACATGATCTTGGTTCAACGCGTCACCCGCCTCCTGCTCGGTCTGGTCCTCTACGGCGGCAGCGTCGCGCTGATGGTGGAGTCCGGGCTCGGCCTCAACCCGTGGGACGTGCTCCACCAGGGCCTCTCCGAGGTGACCGGGATCAGCTTCGGCTGGGTGGTGCTGCTGACCGGCATCCCGGTGCTGCTGCTGTGGATCCCGCTGCGGCAGCGGCCCGGCGTCGGCACGGTGGCCAACCTGGTGCTCGTCGGCCTCACCGCGGACGTCGCGCTGGCCGCGCTGCCGGCCGGCACGACGATCGCGGCCCGGGTCGGCTACCTGGTCGGCGGCATCCTGCTGAACGGTTTCGCGACGGGGCTCTACATCGGCAGCCGGATGGGGCCCGGACCCCGGGACGGCCTGATGACCGGGCTGGCCGCGCGGTTCCCGAGGGTGCCGCTGCGGGTCGTCCGGACCGGGATCGAGCTGCTGGTGCTCGGCGCCGGGATGCTGCTGGGCGGCACGGCCGGGGTCGGCACGATCGCGTACGCGCTGGCGATCGGCCCGCTCACGCACCTGTTCCTGCCCCGGTTGACGGTCGCCGCGCACGCTCGGCCGCCGCACGCCGACGCGGTGCCCGCACGCTGAGACAGAGCAACCCCGATGTGTCCGCTATGCCAGGGAAAGGCGGGAGAATCCGGCTTTGCGAGGCGTCATCGGCCGGTGATCATCCGGACACAATCGCTTCCCGCCGTGCCGACGGCACGGCATCATGGCGACATGGGGGACGGTGACTGGAACTGGAACGACGCGTGGATCTTCGTCTCCGCGGTCATCGCCGAGCGACTGGAGCGCGACCGCGCGCTGCACGCCGCGTTGCCGATGACCGGAGCGACGCTCGCCGATCTGCTGGCCGCCGCCGACTTCCTGCACCACGGCGTGCCGAGCCGCGCCGACCTCGAGGAGGCGGTCCGGCGGCTGGCCGGCGCCGGCCTGATCACCGTGGCGGACGACGTGATCGAGGTCGCCCCGGCCGGTGAGCAGCTGTGGCGGACGCGGCCGTTCAGCGGCCTGTCGTCCGCGGTGATGACCCTGCAGGCGCAGCTCAACCGGGCCGCCGAACCCGGCTGGACGGATTGGAGCCTGGACGAGGCCACCTACACGGCCGCCGTCCGGGAGTACAGCCTGCGGCTGGCCGACGGCCGCTGACCGGGCGGCTCCGGTACGCCCGCCCCGGCCCGGCGGGACGGCACGGGGCGTGGCGTGGCGTGGCGTGGCGCGAGCCTGCGGGCGGGACTCCGCCGGTCGTACGGGAAATCGTCAGCGGACCGGCTGGCCGGCGCCGCGCAGGGTTTCCTTGACCTCGCCGATGGTCAGCTCGCCGAAGTGGAACACGCTGGCCGCCAGCACCGCGTCCGCGCCCGCCTCGATCGCCGGCGGGAAGTGCTCGACCGCGCCGGCGCCGCCGCTGGCGATCACCGGGATGTCCACGGCGGCACGCACCGCGCGGATCAGCTCCAGATCGAAACCGGCCTTGGTGCCGTCGGCGTCCATCGAGTTCAGCAGGATCTCGCCGGCGCCCAGCTCGGCGACCCGGGCCGCCCACTCCACCGCGTCCAGCCCGGCGCTGCGCCGCCCACCGTGCGTGGTGACCTCCCAGCCGGACGGCTGCCCCGCCGCCCGGCGCACGTCCAGGGACAGCACCAGCACCTGGTTGCCGAACCGCTCGGCGATCTCCCGGATCAGCTCCGGCCGGTTGATCGCGGCGGTGTTCACCCCGACCTTGTCGGCGCCGGCGCGCAGCAGGACGTCCACGTTCTCCGCCGAGCGCACCCCGCCGCCCACGGTGAGCGGGATGAACACCGTCTCGGCGGTACGCCGCACCACGTCGAGCATGGTGCCCCGGTCGTCGGACGAGGCGGTCACGTCGAGGAAGGTCAGCTCGTCGGCGCCGGCCGCGTCGTAGGCCGCGGCCAGATCCACCGGATCGCCGGCGTCCCGCAGGTCGACGAAGTTGACGCCCTTCACCACCCGCCCGGCGTCCACGTCCAGGCAGGGGATGACCCGCACCGCGACCGTCATGCCAGCGCCTCGAGGGCCTCGCGGACGGTGAAGGCGCCGGCGTACAGCGCCTTGCCCGCGATCACGCCCTCCACCCCGATCGGCTCCAGGGTGGCCAGCGCGCGCAGATCGTCCAGGGTGGAGACGCCACCGCTGGCGATCACCGGCCGGTCGGTGGCGGCGCACACCTCACGCAGCAGGTCCAGGTTCGGGCCGCGCATGGTGCCGTCCTTGGTGATGTCGGTGACCACATACCGAGACGCGCCGGCTTTGTCCAGGCGGGCCAGCACCTCGTACAGGTCGCCGCCGTCGCGGGTCCAGCCGCGCGCGGACAGGGTGCGGCCGCGCACGTCCAGGCCGATGGCGACGCGGTCGCCGTACTCGCCGCAGATCCGGTCGCACCACTGCGGGTCCTCCAGCGCGGCGGTGCCGATGTTCACCCGCTGGGCGCCGGTGGCCAGCGCCCGGGTCAGCGACTCGTCGTCGCGGATCCCCCCGGAGAGCTCCACCTTCACGTCCAGCTGGGCCACCACGCGGGCGAGCAGGTCGGCGTTCGAGCCGCGGCCGAACGCGGCGTCCAGGTCCACCAGGTGGATCCACTCGGCGCCGTCGTTCTGCCAGGCCAGAGCGGCCTCCAGCGGGTCTCCGTAGGCGGTCTCCGAGCCCGCGGCGCCCTGGACCAGGCGGACCGCCTGACCGTCCGCGACGTCGACGGCGGGCAGCAGTTGCAGTGTCACGTGGATCTTCTCCCTATGAGCGGCGGCCCAGCACCACGACGACCAGGGCCGGCGCGGCGAGGACGAGCAGTGCGGTGAGCAGGACGCGCAGCGCCGGGTCCGGGACGAACACCCAGACCGCGGCGACGGCGAGCAGCGGGACGACCACGATGCCGATCCGCTGCGCCCGGCTGCGGCGGTACAGCCGGCCGGGACTGCCGATGGTCGGCAGCGTGAGCTTCTTCAACAGGGCACGGCGCCGCTGCCGGCGGGCCACCTTCCGGGCGCGGGCCGCCTTCTCGCGTTCCAGGACGGCGAGCCGTTCGGCTCGCCGTCGCGCGCGTTCCTTGCTCACGGAAGGGTGTGCGCCCAGTTGCTCAGCAGCGCATACCCGGCGTCGGCGGACTTCTCCGGGTGGAACTGCGCGGCGCTGAGCGAGCCGAGCTCCACCGCGGCCGCGAACGGCCGGTCGTGCGCCGCGGTGGTGACCCGGGCGCCGGCGCCGGCCAGCGCGTCCAGGTCCTGGGCGGCGTACGAGTGGACGAAGTAGAACCGGGTGTCCCCGGCCAGCCCGGCCAGCAGCCGCGAGCCGGCCGGCACCGTGACGGTGTTCCACCCCATGTGCGGGATCCGGACCGCGTCCAGCCGGGTGACCGAGCCGGGCAGCAGCCCCAGCCCCTTGGTCTCCACGCCGTGCTCCACCCCGGACTCGAACAGCACCTGCATGCCGACGCAGATGCCGAGCACCGGGCGATCCGCGGCGACCCGCTCGGCGATCACCGGGCCGGCGCCCAGCTCCTCGATCCCGGCCATGCACGCGGCGTAGGCGCCGACGCCGGGCACGACCAGGCCGTCGGCGGCGGCCGCCGCGTCCAGGTCGCTCGTCACGGTGACGTCCACCCCGGTACGCGCCACCGCGCGCTCGGCGCTGCGCAGGTTCCCCGAGCCGTAGTCGAGGATCACCACCCGCTTGGCCATCAGAGCACGCCCTTGGTGGAGGGCAGCGCCCCGGCGAAGCGCTGCTCGATCTCGACCGCCTCGCGCAGCGCCCGGGAGAACGCCTTGAACTGCGCCTCCACCACGTGGTGGGCGTCCGGGTGGCCGCCCGGACGGCAGGCCCGCAGCACGTCGACGTGCAGGGTGACCTTGGCCGCGTGCCCGAACGCCTCGAAGATGTGCCGGGTCATGCTGGTCGCGTAGACCGGCCCGATGTACGGCGTGAGCAGCGGCTCGTCGTGCACCACGTAGGGCCGGCCGGAGAGGTCGACGGCCGCCCGGACCAGCACCTCGTCCATCGGGATGGTGGCCGAGCCGTACCGCCGGATGCCGCGCTTGTCGCCGAGCGCGTTGGCGAACGCCTCACCGAGAGCGATCGCGGTGTCCTCCATGGTGTGGTGCGAGTCGATCTCCAGGTCACCCTCGGTCCGCACGGTCAGGTCGAACCCGCCGTGCTTGGCGAGCTGGTTGAGCATGTGGTCGTAGAAGCCGACCCCGGTGCTCAGGTCGCCCTTGCCGGTGCCGTCGAGGTCGATCTCGACCAGCACCTTGGTCTCGTTGGTGACGCGCTCGATCCGCGCTGTCCGGCTCACAGGATCTCCTCGGCGGCGTTCAGGAATGCGGAAGTCTCGGACTCGGTGCCGGCGGTGACCCGCAGCCAGCCGGCCAGGCCCACGTCCCGGATCAGCACGCCCCGGTCGAGGAACGCCTGCCAGGCGGCCCGCTGGTCGTCGCCGGTCCGGAACAGCACGAAGTTGGCGTCCGAATCGGCCACCCGGACGCCGCGCCCGCGCAGCGTGGTGACGATCCGGTCGCGCTGCTCCTTGATCGCCGCGACGGTGGCGAGCAGCGAGTCGCGGTGTGCGACCGCCGCGCGCGCCGCGGCCTGGGTGAGCGTGGAAAGGTGGTACGGCAGGCGGACCAGCTGCACCGCGTCCACCACGGCCGGGTCGGCGGCCAGGTAGCCGAGCCGGCCGCCGGCGAAGCCGAACGCCTTGCTCATCGTCCGGCTCACCACCAGGCGCGGGTGAGCGGGCAGCCACGTCAGCGCGCTCGCCGTGCCGGGCCGGGCGAACTCGGTGTACGCCTCGTCGACGACCACCATGCCGCGCGCCGCGGAGAGCACCGCGTCGATCACGGCGGGGTCCAGCGCGGTGCCGGTCGGGTTGTTCGGCGAGCAGACGAAGACCAGGTCGGGGTCGTGCTCCTCGATCTGCGCGACTGCGGCCTCGGGGCGCAGGCCGAAGTCCGGGTCGCGCAGCGCGCCGATCCAGCGGGTGCCGGTGCCCTGCGCCAGCAGCGGGTGCATCGAGTACGACGGGCCGAAGCCGAGCGCGGTGCGACCCGGACCGCCGAACGCCTGGAGCAGCTGCTGCTGCACCTCGTTCGACCCGTTGGCGGCCCACACCTGCGCCGTGGTCAGCCCGTGACCCAGGTAGCCCGCCAGCTCGGCGCGCAGCGCGACGGCGTCCCGGTCCGGGTAGCGGTTCAGGTCGCGCAGCTCGGCCTGGACGGCCTTGCCGATCGCCTCCACCACGTCGTCGGGCACCGGGTACGAGTTCTCGTTGGTGTTCAGCCGGACGTCGACGTCGAGTTGCGGAGCGCCGTACGGCGACTTGCCGCGCAGATCGTCGCGGATCGGCAGATCGTCGATCGCGGTCACCGGAACCTCGCCTTGATCGCGTCACCGTGGGCCGGCAGGTCCTCCGCGTCGGCCAGGGCCACCACGTGCCCCGCCACGTCGCGCAGCGCCGCCTCGTCGTACTCCACGACGTGGATGCCGCGCAGGAACGACTGCACCGACAGCCCGGACGAGTGCCGGGCGCACCCGCCGGTCGGCAGCACGTGGTTGGAGCCGGCCGCGTAGTCGCCCAGCGACACCGGCGACCAGGCGCCCACGAAGATCGCGCCGGCGTTGCGCACCCGCATCGCCCACTCCCGCGCGTCCCGGGTCTGGATCTCCAGGTGCTCGGCCGCGTACGCGTCGACCACCGCGAGCCCCTGCTCCAGGTCGTCGACCAGCACCACGCCCGACTGCTCGCCGGTCAGCGCGGTACGCACCCGCTCCTCGTGCTTGGTGGCCGGGACCTGGGTGGCCAGCTCGGCCTCGACCGCCGCGACGAGCGGCTCCGAGTCGGTGACCAGCACGCTGGCGGCCAGCGGGTCGTGCTCGGCCTGGCTGATCAGGTCGGCCGCGACGTGCCGCGGGTCGGCGGTCTCGTCGGCCAGGATGGCGATCTCGGTCGGGCCGGCCTCGGCGTCGATGCCGACCACGCCGCGCAGCAGCCGTTTGGCCGCGGTGACCCAGATGTTGCCCGGCCCGGTGATCACGTCGACCGGCTCGCAGCCGTCGGTCTCGTCAGCGCCGGAGGAGCCGTGGCCCAGCATGGCGATCGCCTGGGCGCCGCCGACCCCGTAGACCTCGGTGACGCCGAGCAGCGCGCACGCGGCCAGCACCCGGGAGTCCGGCAGGCCGCCGTTCGCCGCCTGCGGCGGGCTGGCCACCACCAGGCCCTCGACGCCGGCCTCCTGGGCCGGGACCACGTTCATGACCACGGTGGACGGATAGACGGCGAGGCCGCCGGGCACGTACAGCCCGACCCGGCGCACCGGCACCCAGCGCTCGGTGACCGTGCCGCCGTCCACCACCCGGGTGGTGACGTCGGTGCGGCGCTGGTCGGCGTGCACCTTGCGGGCCCGCTTGATCGCTTCCAGCAGGGCGGCGCGGACCTGCGGGTCGAGCGTCTCGGCGGCGGCCGCGATGGCCTCGGCCGGCACCCGCAGGCGCTCCAGCCGGATCCCGTCGAACCTCTCGGTCGCCTCCCGGATCGCGGTGAACCCATGCTGATGGACCGCCTCGACGACGGGACGAATCCTCTCGACGGCCACGGAGACGTCGAGCTGGGCACGGGGCAGCAGACCGCGCGGGTCCCGGCGGGAGCCGCGCAGGTCGATCCGATTCAGCACATGCCCAGTCTAGGGTGCCCTCCGCAGGGTCCGACCACCGCGATACCCGGGCCCAGGCGTTGAGACGCCGACGGGTTGACCAAGGTCAGCGGACGGCTAGTCTGAACGCGTGAGCGATCGGCTGCCGGTCTTCCCGCTGAGCACGGTGCTCTTCCCCGGCCTGGTGCTGCCCCTGCACATCTTCGAGGAGCGTTACCGCGCTCTGGTACGGGAGCTGGCGGCCCGGCCGGCCGAGCCGCCGAGCGAGTTCGGCGTGGTCACCCTCCGGCACGGCAGCGAGGTCGCGCCCGAGCCCGGCGACGGCCCGGCCCCGGCGTCCGCGCCGGTCGGCGCCGCCGATCTGTTCGAGGTCGGCTGCACCGCCGAGCTGCGCCACGTGACCGAGCTGCCGGACGGCCGGTTCGACATCATGACGGTGGGCCGCCGCCGCTTCCGGATCCTCGACGTCGCGCAGGGCGAGGAGCCCTACCTGACCGCCCGGGTCGAGTGGCTGCCCGACGACCAGCTGCCGGATGCCACCGCCGAGCTGCTCAAGCCACGCGTGCTCACCGCGTTCCAGCACTACCTGGAGCTGCTCCGGCCGAACGCGGAGATCCTCGATCAGGTGCCCGACGACGCCACCGTGCTGTCCCACCTGGTCGCGGCGACCGCCCAGCTCACCCTGGAGGAGCGGCACCTGCTACTGGCCGCGCCGGACACCACCACCCGGCTGCGCGCCGAGCTGCGGCTGCTCAACCGCGAGGCCGGTCTGCTGGCCCGGGTGCGGGCGGTGCCGGTGCCGCTGTCGGATCTGGCCCGGCCGGCCAGCCCGAACTGACCGGGTGGTAAGCCGGGTAGGCGTCGTCGTACTGCCCGTGGTTGGGGCCGTAACCGGGCTGCGCACCCGGGTGATCGAGATCCGGGTCGTTCGACCAGCCGGCCAGCAGGGTCAGCACGATCGCCGCGACGAACGCCGGGACCAGCGTCGGCCCGATCGAGTGCAGCTCCGCCGGCGCGAGATAGGTCGCGCCCTGCGCGGCGGTGGCCCGCCAGTGGTCGTACGCGTCGCGGCCGAACATCTCGCCGAGCGGCGCCGCCACCCCCTGCGCGGCCACCCCGGCGCCGATCACCACACCGAGCATCAGCGCCGGCCCCCGGTCCCGGCGCAGCACCAGCCAGGCGGTGATCGCCACGAGCAGGCCGAAGCCGATCCCGAGCAGGGTCATCCAGCCGTCCGCGGCGATGTACTGCTCCGGCGACGGGTCGTTGACCACCAGACCGTTGTCCCCGGCGTCGATCACCGGCACACCCGGCGCGAGCGCGTGCCACAGCAGCCCGAGCGGGACGCCGAGCACGGCGACCACCGCGCCGCTGCCGAACGCGACGCCCAGCACCCGCCGCCACGGCCGGCGCGGCCCCTGCTGCAGCCGCCACCACGGCGGGCGCGCCGCCGGATGCTCGATCGGCGCCGCCGGCTGCTCGACGACTTCCGGCTGTTCCTCGGGTTGCACCCTCTGATCCTCCCAGATCCGCCGGCGCGGCCTCAGGCCACAGCCGCGGGGCCGAGGATCATCTTGAGATCGGCGCGCAGCGCGGGCGTCGCCGCGACCCGCGGAGTGAGCAGCCGCCAGACCTCGGTCGCCTTGCCGCGTTGCAGGTGGACGTGCACCTCGGTGTCGCCGGGGTGGCTGCTCAGGATGTCTTTCAGCTCGTCGACCAGCGGCGGGGTGACCCGGGTGAACGGCATGGTCAGCACCACCGGCTTGCTGTCCGGGTTGTGTGAGATGTCAGGGATGGACATGTCCATCGCCATGATCCGCGGGGTGTCGTCGCGCCGGTCCACCCGGCCCTTGACCACCACGATCGCGTCCTCGGCGATGTACTGCCCGACCAGCTCGTAGGTGTTCGGGAAGAACAGCGTCTCCACGCCGCCGGCGAGGTCCTCGACGGTGGCCGAGGCCCACGCCCGGCCCTGCTTGGTGATCCGGCGCTGCACCCCGGTCAGGATGCCGGCGATCGTCACCACCTGGCCGTCCTGCACCGAGCCGTCCTCGCTCAGCGCGGCGATGCTGATGTCCGCGTTGCTCTGCAGCACCTGCTCCAGGCCGGCCAGCGGGTGGTCGGAGACGTAGAGGCCGAGCATCTCCCGCTCGAAGACCAGCTTGTCGCGCTTGTCCCACTCGCTGTCGCCGATGGTCGGCATCGCCACCGTCGCCGACGGGCCGCCGGCGGTGTCGCCGAACGCGCCGAACAGGTCGAACTGGCCGGCCGCCTCGTTCCGCTTCACCCCGGCGTACGCGTCGATCGCCTCGGCGTGCACGGCGAGCAGGCCCTTGCGGGTGTGCCCCATCGAGTCGAACGCGCCCGCCTTGATCAGCGATTCGATGGTCCGCTTGTTGCAGGCCACCGCGTCCACCTTCGACAGGAAGTCGTAGAAGTCGGTGTACTCGCCCTTCTCCTTGCGGCAGCGGACGATCGCCTCCACCACGTTGCCGCCGACGTTGCGGACCGCGCCCAGCCCGAACCGGATGTTGTCGCCGACCGGGGTGAACGGGCCGGCCGACTGGTTCACGTCCGGCGGCAGCACCTGGATGCCCATGCGCCGGCACTCGGCGAGGTACACCGCCATCTTGTCCTTGTCGTCGCCCACGCTGGTGAGCAGGCCGGCCATGTACTCGGCCGGGTAGTGCGCCTTGAGGTAGGCCGTCCAGTACGACACCAGGCCGTACGCCGCGGAGTGCGCCTTGTTGAACGCGTAGCCGGCGAACGGCACCAGCACGTCCCACACCGCCTGGATCGCCTCGTCGGAGTACCCGTGCGCGCGGCAGCCGTCGCGGAACGGGATGAACTCCTTGTCGAGGATCTCCTTCTTCTTCTTGCCCATCGCCCGGCGCAGCAGGTCGGCCTGGCCGAGCGAGTAACCGGCGAGGATCTGCGCGGCGCGCTGCACCTGCTCCTGGTAGACGATCAGGCCGTACGTCGGTTCGAGGATCTCCCGCAGCGGCTCCTCCAGCTCCGGGTGGATCGGGGTGATCTCCTGGAGCTTGTTCTTGCGCAGCGCGTAGTTGGTGTGCGAGTCGACGCCCATCGGGCCGGGCCGGTACAGCGCCAGGACGGCCGAGATGTCCTCGAAGTTGTCCGGTTTCATCAGCCGCAGCAGCGACCGCATCGGCCCGCCGTCGAGCTGGAACACGCCCAGCGTGTCACCGCGGGCCAGCAGGTCGTACGCCGCCTTGTCGTCCAGCGGCAGGGCCAGCAGGTCCAGCGGCTTGCCGTGGTTGAGCTCGATGTTCTTGTTCGCGTCGTCGATGATGGTCAGGTTCCGCAGGCCCAGGAAGTCCATCTTCAGCAGGCCGAGCGTCTCGCAGGTCGGGTAGTCGAACTGCGTGATGATCACGCCGTCGGTGGCCCGGCGCATCAGCGGGATGTGGTCGATGATCGGCTCGGCGGACATGATCACGCCGGCGGCGTGCACACCGGTCTGCCGGATCAGGCCCTCGATGCCGCGCGCGGTGTCGATCACCTTCTTGACGTCCGGGTCGGTCTCGTAGAGCGAGCGGATCTCCCCGGCCTCGTTGTACCGCTTGTGCTCCTTGTCGAAGATGCCGGAGAGCGGGATGCCCTTGCCCATCACGTCCGGCGGCATGGCCTTGGTGATCCGGTCACCGACCGCGAACGGATACCCGAGCACCCGGGCCGAGTCCTTGATCGCCGCCTTCGCCTTGATCGTGCCGAACGTCGCGATCTGGGCGACCCGGTCCTCGCCCCACTTCTCGGTCACGTAACGGATCACCTCACCGCGCCGACGCTCGTCGAAGTCGATGTCGACATCCGGCATCGAGACCCGCTCGGGGTTGAGGAACCGCTCGAAGATCAGGCCGTGCGGGATCGGGTCCAGGTCGGTGATGCCCATCGCGTACGCGACCAGCGAACCGGCGGCCGAGCCACGCCCCGGGCCGACCGCGATGCCGTTGTTCTTGGCCCACTGGATGAAATCGGCGACCACCAGGAAGTACGCCGGGAAGCCCATCTGGATGATCACGCCGAGCTCGTACTCGGCCTGCTGGACGTGGGTGTCCGGGATCCCGTCCGGGAAGCGCCGCCGCAGCCCCTCGAACGCCACGTGCCGGAAGTACTCCTCCTCGGTGTAGCCGTCCGGGATCGGGAACCGGGGCATCAGGTTCTTGAAGGTGAACATCCCGTCGATGTCCACCTTCTCCGCCACCAGCAGCGTGTTGCGGCAGCCGGCCTGCCAGGCGTCGGAGGAGTCGACGGCGCGCATCTGGTCGGCCGACTTCACGAAGTAGCCGGAGCCGTCGAACCGGAACCGGTTCGGGTCGGCCACGTTGCTGCCGGTCTGCACGCACAGCAGCACGTCGTGCGCCGCGGCCTGCTCCTCGTGGGTGTAGTGCGAGTCGTTGGTGACCAGCGGCGGGATGTTCAGCTTCTTGCTGATCTCCAGGAGCCCGTCGCGGACCCGCTTCTCGATGTCCAGACCGTGGTCCATGATCTCGAGGAAGTAGTTGTCCTTACCGAGCGCTTCCTGGTACATCGCGGCCGACTTGAGCGCCTCGTCGAACTGCCCCAGGCGCAGCCGGGTCTGCACGGCGCCGGACGGGCAGCCGGTGGTGCCCATGATGCCCTCGGCGTGCTCGGCGATGATGTCGAAGTCCATGCGCGGGTACTTGCCGAGCTGACCCTCGATGGAGGCCCGCGAGTTGAGCCGGAACAGGTTCTTCAGACCGACCGCGTTGCGTGCCCACATGGTCATGTGCGTGTACGCACCGTTACCGGAGATGTCGTCCGACTTCTGCTCCGGACGACCCCACTTGATCCGGCTCTTGGTCAGTCGCGACTCCGGCGCGACGTACGCCTCGACCCCGATCACCGGGATCACGTCAGCGGCCTTGGCCTGCGTATAGAAGTCGTACGCGCCGTGCATGTTGCCGTGGTCGGTGATCGCCGCGCCGGGCATCCCCAGGCGTTTCGCCTCGGCGATGAGCTCCTTCACCCGGGCCGCTCCGTCGAGCATCGAATACTCGGTGTGAACGTGCAGGTGCACGAAGGAGTCAGACACCCGGGCCCCCTCTTCTGTTGGCGGAGCGGATCAGCTTACTCCGCGAAGGGTTCCAGCATCACCGACGCCGCCCGCAGCCACGCCTGCCGGGTGTCCGGCTGCAGATCGGCGTACTCGATCGAGGAACCGACCTCCAGCGCCGGGTCGTAGGGCACCACCGCGACCGCGCGGGTCCGCGTCGCGAAGTGCTTCTTGAAGTCCTCCAGCAGCGGCAGAGCGCCCGGCGACGGACACGAGATCAGCGTCACGGCGTTCGCCACCATGTCGCCCATCCCGCTCTCCTCGAGCACGTCGAGCATCCAGTCCGCGGTGAACGCGGCGTCCTCCCGGGGCACCGTGGTGATCACCAGCTGGTCGGCCATCCGCATGACCGTCTGCCAGTTCACGCTCTCCACGTTGTTGCCGGTGTCCACGCAGATCACATCGTGGGTGCGGCGCAGCAGGTCGGTCACCCGGCGCACGGTGCCCTGGTCCAGCCGCTGGGCGAAGCGCGGGTTCTCCTCCCCGGCCAGCACGTCGTACGACCCGTCGGAGGCGTGCCGCAGGTACGCGTCGAGCTCCTGCAGCAGCGTGTCGCCGTGCAGGCTCTCGATCCGCGCCAGGTCGGCCAGCAGGTGCTTGATGGTCCGGGCGTGCCGGGCGCTGCCGGCGCGCAGGCCCAGCGTGCCGCGCAGCTCGTTGTCGTCCCAGGCCAGCACGCCACGCCCGCGGACGCTGCCGATGGTCGCCGCGGCCAGCACGGTGGCGGTGGTCTTGTGCACGCCGCCCTTGGGGTTGGCGAAGGCCAGCACCCGGGGTTGCCCGAGCTTGCGCCGCATCACCGCGACCGCCCGGTCCAGCCCGTCGTCGGTGCGGGTCTGCCGCCATTCGATCCGCGCGCCGGCCGGCGAGGACGGCGCGGCCGGGCCCGCGTGGGCCGTGGGCGGTTGGGCCGGGAGCGACTGGGCCGGGCCCGGCTGGACCGGAAGCGGCGGGGCCGGGGGCGGCGCCGTCGTGGCCGGCGGGGAGACCGGGGCGGGAGCGTACGCCGGCGGGTAGGCCGCCCGATGCGGATACCCGGTGGGCTGCGGGTATCCGTTGGGCTGCGGCGCGGGCGGCGGGTAGCCGGGAGCCGGCGGGTACACGCTGCGGGCCGGCGGCGCGGCGGCCGCGGGTGGCGGCGCGGCCGGTGGCGGCGCCGCGACCGGTGGCGGCGGCGCGGCCGGTTGCGGCGAGCGCGGCGGCGGGTCGAAGAAGCTGTGCTGTTGCTGCTCGGAGCGGGCCTGCCAGCGCGGGTCGAGCGGGTTGATCGGGCGCTGCGGCAGCGGCCGCTGCGGCTCCGCGCCGCCCGGGAAACGCTGCTCCGGCTCGGGGGCGCGGCGCTGGCCGTCATATCCCCGGGGATCGAGCGGGTTGACCGGCCGGGCCGCCGCGCGTGCCGGCGTAGGCGCCTGCTGGCCCCATTGCTGCGGAACCGCGGCCGGTTCCGGCGGCTCCTCGGCGTCCTCGGCGCGGTGACCATGCCGGGCACGGTCGAGCAGGGCCCGCCAGCGCGGGGCTGGTTCCGCAGGCCGGCCCCAGCCGGTCTCGGTCCCGTCCACGGCTTGTCCTTTCTGCGCCTACCCGACGTCGTTCTCCGGCGAGGGGGTCTCGCCATGACAGGCTACGGACGAGAACCCTATTCGGGCCACCGGCCCAGCGCCCATCCCCCTGTCGTTCTTGATCACATGGCGGCACGCTGGTCGTGCACGTGCATCCGCCCGAACGTCGCCTGGACCGGAAAAGCTAACGGCCGGGTCCGACGCCGGATGGCCCGGACGATCCCCCGGATCCGTCATGAGCAGCACTCATCTCGCCATCCGAGGGTACGGCAAGCGGCTGCGGTGACGACCCGGCGGCGGTCGCCAGCCCCACCACGCCCCGAGCGGGTGAGGTGGAACTCACAGTGAACCCGATCGACGACGGTAACCGTCCCGGGGAGGCGGTGGCAACCTCCGGGACCGTGGTCGGCACCGGCGCCGCCGACGGCTCGGCGGAGACCGTGCCGCGCTCCTCCGGCAGCGGCGGCCGGAACTCGGTGCGGTCCAGGCCGCGCACCTCGGGGGCCGGATCGACGGCCCGGACCCCGGGCCGGGACGCGATGCCGTCCAGCGCCGAGGGCGAAGCGCGGACCACGGCCGCGAAGACACAGGCACACCCGGCCCGGTACGCCGCGGCCTCCCGCGCCGCGATCCGGGCGGCCTTCCCGTACGTCTCCCGCAGGCTCCGCTCCCGCCGGGTGTCCCCGGTCAGCCCCCGCTCCAGCCGCAGATAGTCGGCCTGCTCCCGATCGCGGACCACGGCCGCGTCGAGCATCCCGGCGGGCACGTCGCCGGGCCACCGGTACACCGGGATCAGCGACACCTGGGTCCGCGCGTCCGGCAGCGGCACCCGGGCGTACACCTGGGTCACCGCCGCCCCGGCCAGCAGCGCGGGCAGCCGGCCCGGCGTCTCGTAGCCGGACAGGCTGACCAGCGCCCAGGTGTCCCCGGCGGGCGGCCCGGACGCCGCGGTGAGCATGGCCAGCTCGCGCCGGGAGGAGTTCAGGTAACCGTCGACGGTCTGCCCCTCGACCACCCCGACGCGCACCACGTCGCCCGGCTCCTCACCGGTCGGGACGCCGGAACGACCGGCCCACACCACGGCGAGCGCCAGCGCGGCGACGGCGGCCAGCGCCACCCCGGTCATGATCGGCGGCCGGACCGCGCCGGAGCCGAACCTGACGAGGACCGCTCGCAGACGACGCGCGGGGCCCACGGTTGCACTCCCCGATGGTCAGCCGGCGTCCTGCAGGACGTCCAGCGCGTACTTCAGATCGTCCGGGTACTCGCTGACGAACCGCACCTCGTCGTGGGTCCGTGGGTGCAGGAAGGCCAGCTCCCGGGCGTGCAGCCACTGCCGGTTCAACCGGACCCGGGCCGCGAGGGTGGGGTCCGCGCCGTAGGTGAGGTCGCCCACGCACGGGTGCCGCAGCGCCGAGAAGTGCACCCGGATCTGATGCGTACGCCCGGTCTCCAGCCGCACGTCGACCAGGCTGGCCGCGCGGAACGCCTCCACCGTGTCGTAGTGCGTGACGCTGGGCTTGCCCTCACTCATCACCGCGAACTTGTAGTCGGCGGTCGGGTGCCGGTCGATCGGCGCGTCGATCGTGCCGCGCAGCGGATCCAGGTGCCCCTGCACCACGGCGTGGTAGCGCTTCTCCACCTCGCGCTCCTTGAACGCCCGCTTCAGCACGCTGTACGCCATCTCGGACTTGGCCACCACCATCAGTCCGGTGGTGCCCACGTCCAGGCGGTGCACGATGCCCTGGCGCTCGGCGGCGCCGCTGGTCGCCACGTTCTGCCCCATCGCGGCCAGCCCGCTGACCACGGTCGGCCCGGTCCAGCCGGGGCTCGGGTGCGCGGCCACGCCGACCGGCTTGTCGACCACCACGATGTCGTCGTCGCTGTAGATCACCGACATCCCGTGCACCGGCTCGGCCACCAGCACCGGCGCGGTGACCGGGGCGGGCAGGGTCACCTCGAGCCACGCGCCGGCGGTCACCTTGTCCGACTTCGGCCGGGGGATGCCGTCGACCAGCGCGTCACCGGCCTCGACCAGCGTCGCCGCGGCCGTCCGGGACAGCCCGAACAGCCGGGAGACGGCCTGGTCCAGCCGCATCCCGTCGAGCCCGTCCGGCACCGGAAGGGAACGCGTCCCGCTCATGCCCGCTCCTCCGTCCCGGTCGTGGCGCCGGTGTCGGCTTCCGTCCCGCTCGTGCTCGTGCTGCGCAACCGGCTGCCGTCGCGCTGCCGGCCGGTCAACTCCAGGATCACCGCGAGGCAGACGCCGACGGTCAGGCAGCTGTCCGCGATGTTGAAGACCGCGAACCGCTCACCGTACGGCGCGAACGCGCTGATCATGTCGACCACGTGCCCCTGGAACGGGCCGGGCGCCCGGAACAGCCGGTCGGTCAGGTTGCCCAGCGCGCCGCCGAGCACCAGCCCGAGCGCCACCGCCCAGGGCACCGAGCGCAGCCGGCTCGCCATCCAGGCGATCCAGCCCACCACCACCAGCGTGATCACCGGGAACACCCAGGTGTACGCGCTGCCGAAGCTGAACGCCGCCCCGCTGTTGCGCAGCAGCGACAGATAGATCAGGCCACCGAGGATCCGGACCGGCTCGTCCGGGTCCAGATTCTCGGTGGAGAGGTGTTTCACCCACTGGTCGACCGCCAGCGCGACCAGCGCGGTGGCGCCCAGCACCGCCACCGCGCGCGGAGCGAACCGGGTGGCCTTTTCGGCGTTCAGCGTCTTTCCTCCAGTTGCTTGCAAGAGACACACAGGGTCGCGGACGGGAAGGCGGCCAGTCGCTCGACCGGGATCTGGTTGCCGCACCGCTCGCACCAACCGTAGTTGCCCGACCCGAGCCGGTCGATGGCACGTTCCACCTGTGTGATCCGCTCGAGCAGGTTGTTGGCCAGCGTGATCTCCTGCTCCCGCTCGAACGTCTTGGTGCCGGTGTCGGCCTGGTCGTCCCCGGCCGAGTCGGCGAGCCGCTCGCGCGAAAGCTCGGTGATCGCACTGAGCGCCTGATCGTACTCGGCCTGCAGCTCGTTGAGCCGCGCCACCAGAGCCTCCCGGATCTCCTCGGTCTCCGCCGCGGTTCGGGACCGCTCGGTCGCGGCCGCGCCGCTCGCAGCGGTCCGGATGTCGGTTGCCTTGGCCATCGTCGCTCCCTCGGCCGCGCCCGGCGCGGCGATCAGCGGTCCTCGGAACCGGTACGCCGGACCGGCCGGCCGGTTCCTCTGTCTTCCCCGTATCCGCCCGGGTCGCCCCGGACCGTCCTGCCCCGCTGCCCGGGCCGCCCTGCGGCACCGCCCCGGCAACGCCTTGCCCCGCCGCCCGGACCGCCCACCGGCGCCGCCTTGTCCCGCCGCCCGGGCACCGCCTCCCGGACGATCGGTTGGCGTTGCTCCGTGCGGCCGGTTGCCCTCTGCCCGGCGGCCGGCTGGGCCTTCGCGGCGGCCTCGCCGCTCTACGCATCGCTTCGGTTGTCGTGTCCGTGCGGGCCCGAACCTGCCTGGCGCGCCCCCGCGCGGCGCACCGGACCGGCCGTGCCGCCGGTCGTTCGCCGGATCGACTCCGGCCGCCACGCGCTCGGTCGGTGTCGGGTGCCCGGCCCGGCGACCACTCCCGCGGCCGCCGCCGTAGATCTTGCCCCACCTGCACAAATGGCGCGGCTGGAACAGCGCCGCGCACCCCGGAGGCTGGCAACGATACGGAAGGCGGGATGCCCCGACAACCCGACGAGTCCCCTTCGGCCGACAAACCGGTACGAACGCTCCAGCCGTCGATCGGATACCCGACGATACACCGGCTGTCACTTCTACATCACCCGGTGTCACTCTCCCCTTGAGGCCGTTTCACCCACCCGCCCGGAGCCGTGCCGGCGCGACGACCCGCGGCCGGTGCCGGCGACCGGTCAGTCCGGCGTCCGGCCAGGAGACAGGACAGCGCGGGCGATCCGGCCGACAGGACCGCGCGGGCAGTCCGGCCCGCCGAGAGACCGCGCGGGCAGTCCGGCCCGCCGAGAGACCGCGCGGGCGATCCGGCCGACAGGACCGCGCGGGCGGTCCGGCCCGCCGAGAGACCGCGCGGGCAGTCCAGCCCGCCGAGAGACCGCGCGGGCAGTCCAGCCCGCCGAGAGACCGCGCGGGCAGTCCAGCCCGCCGAGAGACCGCGCGGCGGTCGGCCGGTCAGTCGGGCCGAGCGACAGCACGGCCGGCCAGGCCCGTGGAGGGCCGGTCAGGCGTCGAGGAGCCGGGTGAGGCGAGCTTCGAGATCCGCCGCCGGGGCGTCGACGGTGAAGACCTTGTCGCGGCTGGTGGCGCCGATCCGCAGCGCCACGTCGGCGGCGCGCACGCCGAGCGCGTCAGCGAGAGCCCGGCGGACCGCCTCGGTCGCCTTGCCGTCCACCGCGGGCGCGCCCACCGCGATGATCAGCGCCGGGCCGTGGGGACCGGCATACCGCCCACCGACCCGGGTCCGGCCTGCGCCCGGCCGGACCCGCACCGGCACCGAGACCCCGGAGGGCACCTCCCGCTTGGCCATGCCCGACATTGTGCCGTCCGCCGGCTCACCCCGCGCACCCCGCACCGGCGGAGAATAACGCTCACGGAAGCATCGGCCGACGCTCGTGCCGACCCGGCCCGGTCGGCGTCACGCCACGATCCGATACCGGCCCCGGGGCCGGCATCCACCCGGCGCGACCCGGCCCGGCGACGCCTCCGAGCCGGGCACCCACCCCGGGCAGCCCGGGCGCCCGGTCAGTGATGGGCCTCGGCAGCGAGCAGGCGGTCGACCGGCCGGCACAGCCCGCAAGGGCTGAAGCCCAGCTCGACGGCTTCGGCGGCGGGCAGCGGCTCGGTCAGGCGGCCGACCAGGTGCGGGCAGTCGGCCATGTGATAGCGCGGCCGGCTGTCGACCACGAGGACCTCGGTGTCGAGCCGGGCCACCTGGACGGCGTCGGTGGGGCGGACCGACTGGGGCAGCGGCTCGTCGTCGGGGTCGTCGGCGTCCGGCTCGGCGAACTCGTCGCCCAGGCCCGGGGAGTCGGCGGCGGACGCCTCCGGCACGGACCGGCCCGGCGCGGCGCCCGACGGCGGGGCCGAGAAGCCGCGCGCTGCCGTGCCGGGCCCGCCCGGCACCGGCTCGGGGTGGGCGTCGGCATGGTCGCCGGACCCGGCCCCGGCATGGTCGGGCTCAGTCGCGGGCTGCGGATGCGTGGCGGCGCCGGCCGGAGCGGGGCGGGTCCCGGCGGGCTCCGGGGACGGAGCGGGCGGCTTGGCGGCAGGCCGGCGCCAGGACTGGTCGTCGCCCTCGCTGCTGCGGGCCGCGCCGATGACCGACGAGGCGGCGTGGTAGTCGGCGGCGGCCGATTCGTCCGGCAGGTGTGTTCCCGCGGCGGGCGCCGGATCGGGCGTCCGGGGAAGATCGCCGGCGTTCTGATCCGTTGCGGGCCGATTCTCGTATAGCGGATCAGCGGTGGCGGCGGGAAAGCCGTTCGGGTCGGTTCGTCCCGTCGCCGCGGAGAGGTCAGCGGGCTCGGGAGACTCGGAGGCGTGGGGCGCGCGGGTGGCGTGCGGCGAGTCGCCGGGGTGCCCGGAATCGGCTGCGGGCGTGGCGCCGGCCGGGGCAGAATCGTGGGCGGCGGAGGGCGCCCCGGCGGTGCGGCGCGGCCCCGGCGGGGTGTCGCCCGGGCGGCCGGAGCGGCGAGCAGCGGCGTTCTGGCGTGCGCCGATGACGAGAGCGACCGCGGCCAGCAGGCTGGCCACGATCGACGCTATGAGCAGACTGCTCGACCCCCGGATCAGACCGATCGCGAGGCACACCACCGCGACGAGGATGAGCGGGAAACTAGCAGGAATCATGGCTCATCCTCGTCGAGGTGCTCCGGGCTGTGGTCAGCGACCCGATTCGATGGCGTTGGCCCGGCCGCCGTACGACCCGGCCAGGCCGGCCGCGGCGAGACCACCGGTGCCACCGACCGCACGGCTCGCGTCGGCCCGGGCCATCTCGGCCTCCAAGCCCTGGCCACGGCCGTCGAGGTCGCGCAGCTGGCTCTCCAGGTACGCCTTCAGGCGGGTGCGGTACTCCCGCTCGAACTGCTTGAGCTCCTCGATGTGCTTCTGCAGCGCGGTCCGCTTGGCGTCCAGGCCGCCCATCGCCTCCTGGTGCCGCTGACGCGCGTCGCGCTCGAGGGCGTCGGCCTTGGCCCGGGCCTCGCGGGTGACCTCCTCCGCCTTGGAGCGGGCGTCGGACAGGAGTTTGTCGGCCTCGCGCCGGGCGTCGGACACGTGGTCGTCGGCGGTGCGCTGGGCCATCATCAGCACCCGGAGAGCCTGCTGCTCGCCGTCGGCGCCGGTCGGGCCGGCGCCGGGGCCGGGGCCCTGGGCGCGCACCTGCTCCAGCTCGGCCTGCATCTGGCGGGCAGCCTGCTCGGCCGCCGACTTGTCCCGCTGCACGCGGTCGAGCTGGGCCTTCAGGTCGTTGAGCTCGGCCGCGAGGCGGGGGTCGGCACCCGGGCCGGCTGGCGCGCCACCCCGACCGCCGCGCTCCACCTGGGCGCGCAGCTCGTTGTTCTCCTCGATCAGACGGGCGAGCTCGCGCTCGACCTCGTCCAGGAAGGCGTCGACCTCCTCCTCGTCATACCCCCGCTTGCCGATCGGGGGCTTCTTGAAGGCGACGTTATGCACGTCGGCCGGGGTCAGCGGCATCGAAACTCCTCGGGTCAGTCGCGGCCGCGGTTGAGGCTGCTGTCTATCTGTAGGTCTAGATGAGGCGAACTAGCACTAACTCCATGAGCACGAACAGGATAACCAGCAGCACGATGGAAGCCAGGTCCAAACTCACGTTACCAATGCGCAGCGGTGGGATCACACGCCTCAACGCCTTGAGGGGCGGATCCGTGACGCTCCACACCAATTCGAGTGCGGCGGACGCGCCCCGGCTCGGCTGCCAGCGGCGTCCGTACTGGAGGACCGCCCCCATGACGAACCTGCTCAGCAGCACGAGGAAGAAGAGGTACACCAACAGATAGAGGATTTGGAACACGATCGACAGCACGTCCGGCGGATCCCTCGTTCGGGTCAACTCTGGGTGAAGAAGCCGCCCTCAGCGATCTTGGCCTTGTCCTCCGCGGTGACCTGGACATTCGCCGGTGAGAGCAGGAAAACCCGGTTGGTCACGCGCTCGATCGTACCCCGCAGGCCGAAAGCCAGCCCGGCGGCGAAGTCCACGAGACGGCGGGCGTCGGACTCGTCCATCTCGGTGAGATTGATGATGACCGGGACGCCGTCGCGGAAATGCTCGCCGATCGTCCGGGCCTCCCGGTACGTGGTCGGGTGCAGCGTGGTGATCTGGTACCGCTGCTCGTCCTCGACCGGGCGCTGGTGCACCTGCGGCTGGTGGACCGGCGGCTGCGGGGCGAGCGCCAGGTTCTCCCGGGTGGAGTAGGTCAGCGCCGAGGGCTGCTCGGGCGCCACCGAGGGACGGGTGATGGAACGGACACTGGCCCGCTCGATCCGGTCGTCGTCGTCCCGGTCCAGTTCGGCACGCACCGAGGAGACGCGCTCGCTGAGCCGGCCGGCGCGCTCGACCCGGTCGGAGCGGTCCCGGTCGGAGCGCGTGCGCGGCACCGCGCGCTCCTCCTCGACGTCGTCGTCGTCGAAGCCGTCGGAGTACCGGTCGGCGGCGGAGTAGCGGTCCCGGTCGCGATCACGGTCCCGGGCGGAGCGGTAGGAGCTCTCGCGGTATCCCCGGTCCTCGTAGTCGCGGTCGTCGTCCTCCTCGGCGAGCCCCAGCCAGACGGCCGCCTTCCGGAAAGTACTCATGTGCCCCCACCTCCGTCCGCTGTTGCGGCCCGCGCCCCCTCTGGCGTGCCGCTTCCCCCCTGGCGAGCCGGACACCGGAGTCCGATCAGGACCCGTGACCCGCTGCGACGCTGCGTCGTCGGACGCAACGGCCGCCGGGCGGTGGCACGTCGCGCAAAACAACACCTGTGTAGTTTGCTGCCCGCCGCAAGGCTACCGCAGCGAGTTTCGCATCCCGAGTAAAGATGTACCGATCCGTACGTGTGTCGCCCCATGCCGGATCGCCTCCTCCAGGTCGCCACTCATACCCGCGGAGACGGTGGTTGCACCGGGATGTGTCGCAACTATCCGGCCAGCCAGTTCGGCAAGTCGTTCGAAGGCGCGGCCGGGCTCCCAGCCACGGGGGGCGACCGCCATCACGCCGCCCAGACGCAGACCGTCCGAAGAGGCCACCGCGTCGGATACCCGCCAGAGATCGTCACCGGCCGCCCCGCCGCGTGCCGGGTCGCCGTCCAGACTCACCTGGACGAGCACGTCGAGCGGCCGGTCGCGGACCGCGAGGGCGGCCCGGTCCAGCGCGGCGGCCAGGCGCAGCGAGTCGACGGACTCGACCACATCCGCGTACGAGGCAACCGATCTGGCCTTGTTGCGCTGCAACTGGCCGACGAAGTGCCAGCGCAGGCGCACGCCGGCGGCGCGGGCCTGCGCGGCCTTCCCGGCCGCCTCCTGATCCTTGTTCTCCCCGACGTCGGTGACGCCGAGCCCGGCGAGCAACAGCACGTCACTCGCCGGGTACGTCTTGGTCACCGCGGTCAGGGTCACCGACCCCGGGGACCGCCCGGCCGCCACGCAGGCGCGCTCGATCCGCTCCCGCACCAGCTGGAGGTTGGCGGCGAGCTCGGCCCGCCGCCTGTCGTCACTCAACTTTTCAACCCTCGGCCACCGGACGCGGTCACGAACCGTTCTTCAGGAAGTCCGGCACGTCCACGTCGTCGAAGAGCACCTTGCGCGGCGTCGGCGTGGCCTGCGTCGGCGGCTGCTGGTGCGTGGTCAGCGACGTCGACGTGATCGGCGAGGCCGGGGCGGCCGGGCTCGGCGTCTGGGCCGGCGGCGGCACCTGCTTGCGCACCGGCTCGGCCGGCTTGTACGAGGGCGAGCCCCCGTCGAATCCGGCCGCGATCACGGTCACCCGCACCTCGTCGCCGAGCGCGTCGTCGATCACCGCACCGAAGATGATGTTCGCGTCCGGGTGCGCCGCGTCGGTGACCAGCTGCGCCGCGTCGTTGATCTCGAACAGGCCGAGGTCGGAGCCACCGGCGATGGAGAGCAGCACGCCGCGCGCGCCGTCCATGCTCTGCTCCAGCAGGGGGCTGGAGATGGCCCGCTCGGCGGCCTCGACCGCGCGGTTGTCGCCCCGCGCGCTACCGATGCCCATGAGCGCGCTGCCCGCGTTGCTCATCACGCTCTTGACGTCGGCGAAGTCCAGGTTGATCAGACCCGGGGTGGTGATCAGGTCGGTGATGCCCTGAACACCGGAGAGCAGCACCTGGTCGGCCTGCCGGAACGCGTCCATCATGCTGATGCCGCGGTCGCCGAGCGCCAGGAGCCGGTCGTTCGGGATCACGATCAGCGTGTCGCACTGGTTGCGCAGCTCGTCGATGCCGGCCTCGGCCTGGACCTGCCGCCGCTTGCCCTCGAACGAGAACGGCCGGGTCACCACGCCGATGGTGAGCGCGCCCAGCTTGCGGGCGATGTTCGCCACCACGGGCGCGCCGCCGGTGCCGGTGCCGCCGCCCTCGCCACAGGTCACGAAGACCATGTCGGCCCCCTTGAGGACCTCCTCGATCTCGTCGCGGTGGTCCTCGGCGGCGTTCTTGCCGACGTCGGGCTGCGCGCCGGCGCCGAGACCGCGGGTCAGTTCCCGGCCGACGTCCAGCTTGACGTCGGCGTCGCTCATCAGCAAAGCCTGGGCATCGGTGTTGATCGCGATGAACTCGACGCCTTTGAGCCCAACCTCGATCATGCGGTTCACGGCGTTCACGCCGCCGCCGCCGATGCCGACGACCTTGATGACCGCAAGGTAGTTGTGCGGAGGTGTCATCGGGCTCAGCCTTCCCTTCCGGGGTTGGCGGATGCCGAGGGCCCCTGCGGCTCCGGGGAGGAACCGCACTTCGACATCCGCTGCCGTACAAGGGAGGGCGAGGAAACCCTCACCCTCTACTAGAGGTTTAGAGTTATGTCAACCACTCAAACCTCTCGACGCAACGTATGCGGACATCGCGCCGCGACCAAAGAACCCGGGCGGCGTGTCGCGTCCGCTTACGAGGTGAGTATGCGACTCACCCGTAACCTCGACGGTTATATTCCGTTCGTACGTTTTTGTCTGTTTAGGTATTTAATTATCGGATCGTCACGACCGTCGGGGCACTGACGTCGATCTCGTCGCCCTTGCGCCGCAACAGCGCCGTGGCCACCTTGCTCTTCTGCTCGCTGTCGGTGTCGTCACCCCAGATGACCACCCGGTCCTTGCGCAGCTCCAGGCGGATCGCCACCGGCGAGGTGACCGAGATCGCCACGAGCTGCTCCCGCAGGTCGTCACTCAGCGCGGCGAGCACGGTCAGCGCCGAGTGGGTGTTCGCGTCGGCCGGGCCGGGCGTCGCCAGCCGGGCCAGCGGGAGGCCGGCCGGCGGCGCGGCGACCACCCGGAAGGGCACGCCGTCGTCGTCGATCAGCTCGAACTGGCCGCGGACCGGCACCGCGGCCACCGCGACCCGCTCGACCACCTCGATCCGGAGGGTGGACGGCCACTCGCGGCTCGCCACCACCCGGTCCACCGGGGCCAGCCCGCGCACCCGGGCCGCCACGTCGTCCAGGTCCACCCGGGCGAGCGGGCGACCGGCCGGCACCGCCGCCGCGGCGCGCACCTGTTCCGCGCCGAGCGTCTGCGCGCCGGCCACCTCGACCGTGCGCACGCCGAGCACCGAGGTGCCGTAGACCAGCCAGAGCAGACCACCGGCGACCAGCAGCACGCCGGCCCCGACCAGCCAGGGCAGCGCGGCACGCAGCCGGCGCTGCCGGGCCCGGGCCATGAACCGGCGCGCGGACGGCGGCACCGCATCGGTGTCCGCCCGCACCAGCCGCCAGTTGCGCGTGCCCGAGCCCGCCACGGGTCAGCCCGCGAGGTCCGGCCGCAGGTCCGCCTCGGCGAGCGCGGCCAGCAGCTCGTCGCCCATCAGCGAGATCGGCGGCGCGCCCATGGTCACCACCACGTCGCCGGGACGGCTGCGGCGCACCACCTCGGCCGGCACGTCCTCCCAGTCCGGGACGAAGACCTTGCGGTCGGCGGGCAGGTCGATCGCGGCGGTCAGGGCGAGACCGCCCTCGCCCGGCCCGCGGGTCTCGCCCGGGCCGAACACCTCCATCACGATCGCCTGGTCGGCCACCGCCAGCCCCTCGGCCAGCTCGGCCTGCAGGTCCCGGGTGCGGTACACCCGGTACGGCTGGAAGACCACCAGCAACCGGCCGTCGCCGGCCACCTCGCGCAGCGTGCGCAGCGCGGCCAGCACCGAGGTCGGGTGGTAGGCGTACTCGTCGTAGACCCGGACACCGGCGGCGATGCCCTTGCGCTCGAAGCGGCGGCGCACGCCGGGGAACGACTCCAGCGCCTCGACGATCTTGTCGAGCGGCAGGCCCAGCTTCAGCGCGGTCAGCACGGTGGCGGCGCTGTTGAGCCCCATGTGCCGGCCGGGCAGCGCGAGCTTGAACTCGCCCAGCGGCCTGCCGTCCAGCTCGGCGCGGTAGCGGACCCCGTTGACGGTCGACACCACGTCGCTGATCCGCAGGTCGGCGCCCTCGGACTCGCCGTACGTGTAGACGGTCCGGCCCGCGGCCCGCAGCCCGGCGATCAGCTCCTCGGTGCCCGGCCCGTCCGCGCAGGTCACCACGAAACCGTCGGCGAGCTCGCCGAACTCCAGGAAGCCCGCCTTGAGCGTCTCCAGGTCACCCCAGTTGTTGAGGTGGTCGCCCTCGATGTTGGTGATGATCGCGACGTGCGGGCGGTAGGCCAGGAACGACTTGTCGCTCTCGTCCGCCTCGGCGACGAAGTGCGGGCCGGTGCCGTGGTGGCCGTTGGAACCGGCCGCGGACAGCTCGCCGCCGATCACGAAGGACGGGTCCTGGCCGGCGTGCTGCAGGATCACCGTCATGATCGAGGTGGTGGTGGTCTTGCCGTGGGTGCCGGCCACCGCGATGGTCTTGCGGCCGGTCATCGCCGCCGCGAGCGCCTCCGAGCGGTGCAGCACCCGCAGGCCGCGGCGGCGCGCCTCGACCAGCTCCACGTGGTCGGCGGGGATCGCGGTGGAGTAGACGACGGTGTCGACGCCGTCGAGGTTCGACGCCTCGTGCGCCATGTGCACCGTTCCACCGAGCGCGCGCAGCGCCGCCAGCGCGGGCCACTCCCGCAGCTCGCTGCCGGAGACCGGGACGCCCCGGGTCAGCAGGAGCCGCGCCAGGCCGGCCATGCCGACCCCGCCGATCCCGATCAGATGCACGCTGCCCAGGTCCTCGGCGGTCATCTCACCGGCCGGCGTCAACTCCGCCGTGTTCACCACTTCACTCCCTCAGTCTCTGTGCCTGCCGCCCTCATCGGCCCACCGCTTCCCATACGAAGCGCACCAGCTGCTCGTCGCCGTCGCGGCGGCCGTACTGGGCGGCGGCCTGACCCATGGCAGCCAGCCGCTGCCGGTCCCGGGCCAGCGGGATGATGTTCCGCTCGATCCAGTCCGGTGTCAGCTCGCTGTTGTCCACCAGCATGCCGCCTCCCGACTCCACCACCGGGAGCGCGTTGCGCCGCTGTTCCTGGTTGCTGAACGGGTACGGCACGTAGATCGCCGGCATGCCGAGCGCGGTGGTCTCGGCCACCGTGATCGCGCCGCCGCGGCAGAGCATGAGGTCGGCGGCAGCGTATCCGAGCTGCATGTCGGAGAGGTAGGGCACTACGACATACGGCACGGGCAGGTCGGCGGGCACGTCGAACGGCTCGTTGCGCCCGCCCTGCACGTGCAGCACCTGGATCCCGGCGTGGGCCAGCGGCTTGGCCGCCGCGGCCACCGCCAGGTTGATCGTGCGCGCGCCGGACGACCCGCCGCAGACGAACAGCACCGGCAGGTCCGGGCGCAGCCCGAAGTGGTAGAGCGCCTGCGGGCGCAGCGCCGGGCGGTCCATCCGGGTGATCCCGGTCCGCAGCGGCACACCGACCAGGCGCGCGTTGCGCAGCACGTCGACCTGTTCCAGCTGGTGCGGGAAACCGACGGCGACCCGCTTGGTGAACTTCATGCCCATCCGGTTGGCGACACCGGCCGGCACGTTCACCTCGTGGATGACGATCGGCAGCTCGCGCCGCCAGGCGGCCAGGTAGGCCGGCACCGAGACGTAGCCGCCGAAGCCCACCACCACCTCGGCCCGCACCTCGTCGATGATCTCACCGGCGGCCTGCGCGGACCGGTACATCCGGTCCGGGGTGCGCAGCAGGTCCAGGTTCAGCGAGCGGGGCAGCTGGAATGCCGGGATCACCCGCAGGTCGTAGCCGGCCGCCGGGATGAGCTGGTTCTCCATCCCCTTGGGGCTGCCCAGCGTGGTGATCCGGACCTGCGGGAAGTGGCGCCGGAGCGCGTCGGCGAAGGCGAGCAGCGGGTAGATGTGACCGCCGGTGCCTCCCCCGGCGAGCACGACCGACCGCAGCGGAACCATCACCGTCTCCTCTCGCATCCGACCACCCCGCCCGCCACCCTAGAGCGGGCTAGAGACGGCTCCTCCCCCCGCCCACCGGTGCCCGGGTGCCCGGCTGTTTCTGGGCAGGAGGACGCGGTTGTCCCGGCCGCCGCGGCGGGGACAGCGGCGGCAGCGGGGCCCACACTAGTCGCACCCATCGAGGAGTCGGACGGGCGTTCAGGGCCCGCGCCGCATCCGGTTCGGCCCGGGCGAACGAGGCCAGGATCCCGATCGCCGCCATGGCCACGACCAGGGCGCTGCCACCCGCGGAGATGAACGGTAGCGGAAGCCCGGTGATCGGCAGCACGCCGACCACCCCGCCCATGTTGATCACGGCCTGGGCGACCAGCCAGGTGGTGATCGAGGCGGCCGCCAGCCGGCGGAACGGATCGGCCGAACGGCGGGCGATCCGGAACCCGGTGTAGGCCAGCACCGAGAACAGCGCCAGCACCACCGCGCAGCCGACCACGCCCAGCTCCTCGGCGACGATCGAGAAGATGAAGTCGTTCTCCGCCTCCGGCACCCAGCCCCACTTCAGCGCGCCCTTGCCCAGGCCGACGCCGAACCAGCCGCCCTCGAAGATCGCCGAGCGGCCCTGGATCAGCTGGTAGCAGGCCCCGTCGAGGTTGCACTTCTCCAGCGGGGTGAGGAACGCGGTGAGCCGCTCCACCCGGTAGTTGGTGTCCGCCTCGGCGGAACCGGAGCCGGCGCCCCGGGACGCCGCGGCGATCAGCAGGCCGATGCCGGCCAGCCCCAGCACGCCCAGCGCGCCGAACACCCGCAGCCGCACCCCGGCGGCCCAGAGCAGGCCGACGATCAGCGCCAGCAGCACCAGCATGGTGCCCACGTCGTTGTAGCCGACCAGGACGAACAGCAGGCCGACCACCGGGAAGAGCGGCATCGCCAGCTCACGCCAGTGCGCGAGGGCCGGGCCCTTGCGGGCGATCACGTCCGCGCCCCACAGCACCATGCCCAGCTTGGCCAGCTCGGACGGCTGGATGCCGAAGCCGCCGACGTAGAGCCAGAGCAGGTTGGCCGAGACCGGGCCGACCGACACCGAGCCGTCCGCCGCCGCCTTCAGCACGCCGAGGCCGTTCAGGGCGTTCATCAGGTCCAGGACCCCGAGCAGCGCGATCGCCGCGCCGAGGATGTACTTGCCGAGGGTGCGCAGGGTGAGCGCGGGCAGCCGCTGGCAGACCCAGAACGCGACCAGGCCGAGCAGCGCGAACACCGCCTGGCTGGAGATGGCGGAGAACGCGTTGCCGTTGGTCGCGTACGCCTTCACGCTGCTGGCCGAGAACACCATGGTGAGCCCGATCAGCAGCAGCAGGCCGGAGCCGGCGATCAGCAGGTAGTACGACGACAGGGGGCGGGCCAGCAGCCCGTGCACCGCGGGCAGCAGCTGCCGGCTCAGTGACGGGCGGGCCTTCTCGGTACGGTCGTCCGCCATGCCCCCATCATCGTCGGCACGACTCGCCATCGACGTTCACGCCGATGGCGTGTCGCGTGAGAGTTAGCCCATGACCGCCAGGTGGTCGCTGTAGAACAGGCCCAGGCCGATGGCGGCGCAGATGCCGGCGATGATCCAGAACCGCACCACGATGTTGACCTCGCTCCAGCCGGCCAGCTCGAAGTGGTGCTGCAGCGGCGACATCCGGAAGACCCGCTTGCCGGTGGTCTTGAACGAGATGATCTGGATCACCACGGACATCGTGATGATCACGAACAGGCCACCGATGATCACCGAGAGCAGCGTGGTCCGGGTGGCCACCGCCAGGCCGCCGATCAGGCCGCCCAGGCCGAGCGCGCCGGTGTCACCCATGAAGATCCGGGCCGGGTTGGTGTTCCACCACAGGAAGCCGACACAGGCCGCGGCCGCCGCCGCCGCGATCAGCGCGATCTCCAGCGGGTCACGGACCTGGTAGCAGTGCTGCTCGGTGAGCTGGTTGGTGAGCCGGTAGTCGTTGTCGCCGCACCAGTGCCGGTACTGCCAGAAACCGATCAGCGAGTACGCCCCGAGGACCAGGATCGACGCGCCGGTGGCCAGGCCGTCCAGGCCGTCGGTCAGGTTCACGCCGTTGGACATCGCCATGATCACGAAGACGAAGACCATGACCGCGCCGACCTTGCCGACGTCCAGCCAGCTCACGTCCCGGATGAAGGAGATGCGCTCGCTGGCCACGGTCTCGCCGTTGGTGCTCGGGAAGTACAGCGCGGCGACGCCGAACCCGGTGCCGACCAGCAGCTGGCCGAGCAGCTTGCCCTTGGCGCTGAGACCGTCGGAGTTGCGCTTGCGGACCTTCAGGAAGTCGTCGAGGAAGCCGACCGCGCCGCAGAACACGAACAGACCGAGCAGCACCAGCGCGGTCATGGTGGGCCGCTCCTGGGCGATCTGCCGGTCCGGCAGCGTGGTCAGCGCGACATGCCCGGCGACGTACGCGAAGACGGTGGCGATGATGAACGCCACGCCACCCATCGTCGGGGTGCCCCGCTTGCCCAGGTGGGTCTGCGGGCCGATGCTGCGGATCGGCTGCCCGGCCTTCAGCGCCGAGAAGACCCGGATGGCGATCGGGGTGCCGAAGAGCGAGATGAGAAAGGCGACCGCGGCCGCGACGATGACTGCCCTCACGTGGGCTGAACCTCCTCGGAACGCCGCAGCCAGTCGGCGACGTCCCATGTGCGGTACCGGGAACCCTTGACCAGCACGACGTCGTCGGCGCGCAGGTCGTCCTGCAGAATCTCGATCGCGGCGGCCTGGTCGGCGGCGAACCGGGCGGTGCCCCGCCACGCGCCCACCTCCGCCGCGCCGTCCAGGATCGGCCGGGCGTTCTCCGCCACCGCGATCAGCCGGTCCACCCCGAGCTCGGCCGCCAGCCGGCCCACCTCGGCGTGCCCGGACACCTCGAACTCGCCCAGCTCGGCCATGTAGCCGAGAACCGCGGTGGTGCGCCGGCCGGCGCTCATCGCGGCCAGCGCTCGCAGCGCCGCGGCGGTGGACGACGGGTTGGCGTTGTAGGAGTCGTCGATGACGGTCACGCCGTCCGGGCGCTCGAACACGTCCATCCGCCGGTCGGAGACCATGCTCATCTCGCTGAGCGCGGTGACCAGGTCGTCGAACGCCAGGCCGGCGGTCAGCGCGACCGCGGCCGCGGACAGCGAGTTGGCCACCTGATGCCGCCCGGCCACGCGCAGACGCACGGTCCCGCGCCGCTCGCCGTGCTCCAGGACGTACGAGGCCCGCCCCGCCGGGTCCAGCGTCACGTCGACGGCCCGCAGCTGCGCGCCGGCCGCCTCGCCGACCGTGACCACCCGGGCGCCGGTCCGCGAAGCCATCGCCGACACCAGCGCGTCGTCCGCGTTCAGCACCGCGACGCCGGTCTGCGGCAACGCCTCGACCAGCTCGCCCTTGGCCAGCGCGGTGCCCTCCACCGACCCGAACTCGCCGATGTGCGCGGCGCCGATGTTGAGCACCACCCCGATCGACGGCCGGGCGATCCCGGTCAGGTGCCGGATGTGCCCGACCCCCCGGGCGCCCATCTCCAGCACCAGGAACCGGGTGTCCGCCCCGGCCTGCAGCACGGTGTACGGAAAGCCGAGCTCGTTGTTGAGCGACCCGGGCAGCGCCACCGTCGGGCCCAGCCGCGACAGCAGCTGGCCGATGTAGTCCTTGGTCGTGGTCTTGCCCGACGACCCGGTCAGCCCGACCACGGTCAGCTCGGGCAGCCGGGCGACCACCTCGTGCGCCAGCGTGGCGACCGCCCGCAGCGAGTCCTCGACCACGACCCCCGGCTCGCCGGTGTCCCGGGTGCCGAGCACCCCGGCCGCGCCGGCGGCGACCACCGCGGACGCGAAGTCGTGGCCGTCCACCCGCTCGCCCGGGAACGCCACGAACAGCCCGCCCGGGACGACCTTGCGGGAGTCGTACTCGACACTCGCGGTCACCTCGGCGGACCCGTCGCTGTTGACCAGCCGGCCGCCGGTGATCCCGGCGATCTCGCCGAGCGTCATGCGGATCATGAGCGACCCCCCAGCGCGGCGGCCAGCTCGATGCGGTCGTCGAACGGCAACACCTGGCCGTTCACCTCCTGCCCCTGCTCGTTGCCCTTACCCAGCACGGCGATCACGTCACCGGCGGCGGCGAGGCGGACCGCCTCGTCGATCGCCGCTCGGCGGCCGGCCACCTCGAGCACCTTGGCGGCCGTGTGCGCCTCCTCGGCGCCCCGGCGCACCGCCGCCCGTACCGCGGCCGGGTCCTCGGTCCTGGGGTTGTCGTCCGTGATGATCACCAAGTCGGCGCCCCGCGCCGCGGCCTCGCCCATCAGCGGCCGCTTGCCCCTGTCCCGGTCCCCGCCGGCGCCGAGCACGCAGACCAGCCGGCCCCCGCGGGCCGAGGCCAGTTCGCGCAGCGCGGCCAGGGCGGCCACGATCGCGTTCGGCTTGTGCGCGTAGTCCACCACGCCGAGGATCTCGCCGGGCGCGGCGACCTGCTCCAACCGCCCGGGCACGCCCCGGCACTCCCGCACGCCGGTTCCCGCCACCTGCGGGTCGATCCCGACCGCGACCAGCAGCGCGAGCGCGAGCAGCGCGTTCGCCACGTTGTGCAGGCCGGGCAGCGCGACCCCGGTCTCGACGGTGATCCCGCCCGGGCCGTGCGCGACGAACCGCTGCCCGAAGTCCGAGGGCCGCACGTCGGAGGCCCACCAGGTCGCCTCGGTGTTGCCGGACGCCGAGTAGGTCACCATGCCGGGCGCCAGCAGCGACATGACCGCCGGATCGTCGTGGTTGAGCACGCCGACCTCGGTACGCCCGTCGAACAGCCGCGCCTTGGCCGCGAAATACTCCTCGGTCGTCGGGTGGAAGTCGAGGTGGTCCTGGCCGAAGTTGGTGTATCCGCCGGCGGCGAACCGGATCCCGTCGGCGCGGCCCATCACCAGCGCGTGGCTGGAGACCTCCATGACCACCGCGGTCACTCCGCGCTCCACGCCGGCGGCCAGGATCGCCTGCAGGTCGGTGGCCTCGGGAGTGGTCCGGACGCTCTTGACCACGAAGTCGCCGAGCCGGGTCTCCACCGTGCCGACCAGCCCGGTGACCCGGCCGGCCGCCCGCAACCCGGCCTCGACCAGGTACGACGTCGAGGTCTTCCCGGCCGTCCCGGTGATGCCGATCATGGTGATCCGCCGCGACGGCTCGCCGTAGATCGCCGCCGCGGCCGCGCCGAGCACCGCTCTCGGGTCGTCGGCGACCAGCACCGGCAACCCGGCGGCGAGCGCGGCCTCCCGCCCGGCCGGGTCGGTCAGCACCGCCACCGCGCCGGAGCGGGCCGCGGCGGCGATGAACTCGGCGCCGTGCCGGTTCGCGCCGGGAAGCGCCGCGTAAAGATCTCCAGGGCGCACCGAGCCACTACTGTGAGTGACCCCGGTGACGTCGATGTCACCACCGTGCAGCGCGGCCGGAAGCAGCTCGGCAAGCCGGGTCAGCTTCGACGGCGCGACGGTCTCGGGTCGGGGAATGCCGGACACGGCGTCAGACCCTACCTGGTGGACCACACGTTCCTGTCAACGCCATGCGCCCCGGGCTCATCCATGGATCTTGAAGGTTGGCGGTTTCGTGGTGGACGGTGGCACAAAGTAGTGAAGCAGGGTGTAGGACATCATCTGGGCGAAGGCCGGGCCGGCCACCTCCCCGCCGGAGCCCTTGGGGACGTCCATCGACACCGCGATGACGTACCGCGGGTTCTCGGCCGGCGCCATCCCGACGAACGAGCTCGCGTTGTGGCTGGTGTACTGCCCGTCGACGAGCATGTTGCCGGTGCCGGTCTTGCCCGCCACCCGGTAGTCCGGGACCTGCGCCTTGGTGCCGGTGCCCTCCCTGTCCTCGACCACCGCCTCCATCATGGTGCGCAGCTGCGACGCCACCTCGGCGTCCAGCACCCGGTGGGTCTTCGGCGCGGCGACCGGGGTCTCCTTGCCGTCGATCCCGGAGACGGTCGACTTGATCAGGTGCGGCTGGATGTAGACGCCGTCGTTGGCGATCGCGCCGTAGCCGGCCGCCATCTGCACCAGCGTCGCGGACACGCTGTGCCCGATCGGCACCGACCCGTACGCCGAGCCGCTCCACTTGTCCGGCGGCAGCAGCATCCCGGACGCCTCGCCGGGCATACCCTCACCGGTCGCCTGGCCCAGCCCGAACTTCTTCTGGTACTCGTAGAGCTTCTCCTTGCCGAGCTTCTCGCCGATCAGGATGGTCCCCACGTTCGACGAGTAGGCCATGATCCCGGCCAACGTCAGCTTGGTGCCCTTCTTCCGCGGGTGGCCGTCCTTGAAGACGGTGCCGCCGCGCTCGATCGCCGGCGCGACCTCCTGCGTCGACTCCGGCGTGACGATGCCCTCCTGCAGAGCCGCGCCCAGCACGAACGCCTTGTGGCTGGAGCCCGGGTCGGTGACCACGCTGGTCGGCACGTCGATCCGGTCGGACGGGTCGGCGTCCAGCGGCTTGGCCGCGTTGTAGAACGGGTAGCTGGCCTGGGCCAGCACCTCACCGGTCCGCACGTCGAGGATCACCGCGCCGGCCACCGTGGCGTGGTTGCGCTGCGCCTCGGCGTCCAGGACCCGCTGGGCGTTGAACTGCACCCAGCGGTCGATGGTCAGCTTCAGCGAACTGCCCGGCTTGGCCGGGGTGTTCTGCTCGTAGCCGCCCGGGATGGGCTTGTTCAGGCTTCCCTTGCCGGTCTCGAAGACCCGCTTGCCGTCGGTGCCGTGCAGCAGGTCGTCGTAGCGCGCCTCCAGGCCCACCAGGCCGTGGCCGTCGCCGCTGGTGAAGCCGATCAGGTTCGCCGCCAGGTCCTTGCCGGGCACGTCCCGCCGCTCGTCGATGTGCGTGTAGATGCCCTTCAGACCCAGGTCCTCGATCTTGTCGGCGACCGAGACGTCCACCCCCCGGGCCAGGTAGCGGAACCGCAGCCAGGTGCCCATCACCTGCTTACGCTGCATGTTCTCGGCCAGCTCGGAGGCCGGGACGGCGAGCAGCGGGGCCAGTTTCGCGGCCGTGGCGGCCAGGTTCCGCTGCAGCTCCGGGTTCTCCGGGTCGGCGTAGATGTAGCGCGCCTCGACGCTGTTGGCCAGGATGTCGCCGTTGCGGTCCATGATGCTGCCCCGCGGCGCCGGCAGCTCGACCGTGCTCAACCGCTTCTCGCGCAGCTTGACCAGGCTCTGCACCTCGGCCGGCGAGGTCGCCACCTGCAACACCACCAGGCGTACCCCGATCATCACGAACAAGGAGAGCGCCAGCACCGTGCCGATCCGCAGCCGGCGGGTGCTGTTGGCCAGCCGGGGTGGTTCGGCGGGCACCGGCCGCGGCCGGCGAGCCGGCTCCCGGCCCGGCCCACGACCGGGCGGATCGGTCACCCGGCGCCGTGGTCCGGGTTCCTGCTTCCCGGTACGGCCGGCGCCCGACCGGGCCGGCTCGGCCGTACGGCGTACGCGGGGGTGGTCACGCTCGTCCGCCCGCCGCTCGCGCGCCTGTCGGGTGCGACCGGCCGGCTCCCGCCGCGCCCGGTCCTTCCCGGCGGCCTCGCGCGGCTCCCGGCGCTCCCACCCGGCGCCCCCGGCCTCGCGGCGCTCCCGGCCGGCCGCGCCCGTGCCGCGGGCTTCCCGGCGTTCACGGGCCGCGGTCCCGGACTCCCGGCGTTCACGGGCCGCAATGCCCGTCTCGCGGGCCGCGGTCCCCGCCTCCCGCCGCTCCCGGCCCCCGGTGCCCGCCTCGCGGCGCTCCCGGGCCGCAGCGCCCGCCTCGCGGCCCGCGGTCCCCGCCTCCCGGCGCTCCCGGCTCGCAGCGCCCGCCTCGCGGCCCGCGGTCCCCGCCTCCCGGCGGTCCCGGCTCGCAGCGCCCGCCTCCCGCCCCGCGGCCCCCGCCTCCCGGCGGTCCCGGCCCGCAGCGCCCGTCTCCCGGCGGTCCCGGCCCGGGATTCCCGCCTCGCGGGGTTCGCGGCCGCCGGCCGGCGGCTCATCGGTGCGCGTACCGCGCTGACGTGGCCGCGGCCCGCCGTCGCCGCCCTCGACCACCTGCAACGCCGGCCGGAACGGGTCCGTGGTGCGCCCGGTGCGCGGGGTGCGACCGCGTTCGGCCACCGTGCGGCCGCGCGGCGTGTACGCCCGCGCCTCCCCGATGCTGGAGAAACCGCGCCGCTCAGCGCGCTCGGGCTCGTCGGGTCCCTCGGCGGGGACGGCACGGGACGCACCGCGCCGGGGCGAATTGCCCCGGCGCGGTGTCTCGTCGTCGGCTCGCGGCGACACGGTCTACTTCCCCGTTCCCACAGCGTTCTGATCGGTGCCGGGCTGGCCGGCGTTCTGCTGGGTCCCGGTCTGTGCGCCGGTACCCGTTCCCGTCTGCGCCCCGGTTCCGGCCTGCGTGCCCGCCCCGGTTCCGGCCTGCGTTCCCGGTGCGGTCTGCGTCCCGGTCCCCGCCTGCGTCCCCGGTGCGGTCTGCGTCCCGGTCCCGGCCTGCGTTTCCGCTCCGGCGCCGGTGGCGGGCTGGGTCGCGCCGCCGTCACCGGCCGCGCCGGTCCGCAGCTCCCCCGTGGTCGGCGCGGTCGGCCCCTTGCCCGGCGTCGGCACGCCGATGATCTTGCCGTCCGGCAGCCGGATCCGCGCCGGCTTCCCGGCCGGGACCAGCCCCTGCTGGCGTGCGGCGGCCGCCAGGTTGCCCGGGCCGGACACCTGGATCAGCTGCTGCTTCAACTCCTGCTGCTGTTCGTTCAGGTTGGCCTGGTTCTCGCGCAACGCGTCCAGCCGGAACGACTGCTCCATGGTCTTGATGTTGATCAGCAGGACGCCGAGCACACCGACCAGCACCAGCGCGATCACCCCGGCCGCGAACGTCGGCCGTGGCGCGCGGATCGGCAGCGGCGCGACCCGCAGACGAGGCCCGGCCGGCGTGGACGCCTCCCCGACGTCCAGCCGCTTCGCCGCGGTCCCGTCCACCTCGACGCGTACGTCGCCGCGACCGTCGCCGGTCCGCATCCCGGACCGGCGCGTGTCGGTCCGGGCGGCGAACTGGCGCGCCCCCCGGGCGCCAGTTCCTCCGGTCCCGGCATCGCGGCTCGCCCCGCGCCCCCGCTCCCCCGCGGTGGAACGCGGTTGCGCCGCTCGGCCCCCCGACCGCGGCGCGTCGGTTCGCTCGCTCATGCTTTCCCCTCCCCCTCATGGTTCGCCCCCGGGCGTATCCGCCCTTGTCCCCCGTGCGTTGTATCCCGGTGTCGCCCGGTGCTCCCACGCGTGGAAGCCGCCATCCGGGGCCGTTCGCGGCCGGCCCGTGGTGCCTGGTTGCCCGTGTTCTCCCGCTCGTCGATCCGTTCCACCGCGCGCAGCTTCACCGAAGCCGCCCGCGGGTTCTCCGCCACCTCCGCGTCGCTGGGCAGCTCCGACCCACGGGTCAGCAGCCGCAGCGTCGGACCGGTCCCGGGCAGCTCGACCGGAAGGTCGATCGGCCCGGTGCTGCGCGCCCTCGCGGCGAGCGCGCGTTTGACGATCCGGTCCTCCAGAGATTGATAACTCATCACCACAAGTCGCCCGCCGGGCGACAACGCGTCCAAAGCCGCCGGAATGGCGGTCTCGAGCACATCCAGCTCGCCGTTGACCTCAATGCGTAGTGCCTGGAAGGACCTTTTGGCGGGATTTCCACCCGTTCGGCGCGCGGCGGCCGGGATCGCGTCCTTGATCAGCTCGGCCAGCCGGGCGGTCGACACGATCCGGGACTTCGCCCGCTCCCGCACGATCGACGAGACGATCCGCGGCGCGAACTTCTCCTCGCCGTACTGCCGGAGGATGCGGACCAGCTCGCCCGGCTCGTACGAGTTGACGACCTCTTCCGCGGTGATCCCTCGGGACTGGTCCATCCGCATGTCCAGCGGGGCGTCCTGCGCGTACGCGAAACCGCGGTCCGCCTCGTCCAGCTGCAACGAGGAGACCCCGAGGTCGAACAGCCCGCTGTGGATGGCCGGGATGTCCAGCTCGGACAGCACCCGGGGCAGCTCGTGGTAGACCGCGTGCACCAGGTGGATCCGCTCGGCGAACCGGGCCAGACGGTGCCGCGAGTGGGCGAGCGCCTCGGTGTCCCGGTCCAGTCCGATCAGGACGACGTCCGGGTACCGCTCCAGGACCGCCTCGGCGTGGCCGCCCAGGCCCAGCGTGAAGTCGACGTGCACCGCTCCGGGCCGGGCGAGAGCCGGACCGAGCAGCTCGAGGCAGCGCTCCAGAAGTACCGGAACGTGCGCACCGCGCGGCTCCCCCATGTCGACCCCCATTGACCCACCCGTTCGCGTCTCACTCGGTTGTTACGTGAAGCTGTCCGTTCCGGCCCGGCCGCCCCTCCGTACCGCCAGATCCCCATCCGCTCTGTCCCGTGCCGGTGTGCCCGGCCCCGGACACGCGCCTGGCGCCGGGGAAGAGGCGCCAGGAGCGGGAGCGGCTGGAGATCTCGCAGTACGGCAGCAGTGGCGTCCGGGCCGGTATACCCAGCGGCCCACCGAGTGCCACGCCCTACAGTCCGCCGGGCAGCACCCCCTCCTCGATGTCGGCGAACTCTTCCTCGCTCGCCGAGAGGTAGTCGTCCCAGGCGTGTCTGTCCCAGATCTCGACCCGGGTGCTGGCCCCGATCACCACGAGATCCCGGCCGAGACTCGCGTACTCCCGCAGATGTGCGGGGATCGTGACCCGGCCCTGTTTGTCGGGAACCTCGTCGTGGGCGCTGGCGAAGAACACCCGGCTGTAAGCCCGGGCGGCCTTGTTGGTTACCGGCGCCTCGCGCAGCTGACCCGCGATGCGCTGGAACTCCGGCATCGGGAACACGTAAAGACAGCGCTCCTGTCCCTTCGTGATCACGACACCTCCCGCCAGCTCGTCGCGGAACTTCGCCGGGAGGATCAGCCGGCCCTTCTCGTCGAGGCGCGGGGTGTGCGTGCCGAGGAACATCGGCCCCTACCCCCTTGCCGGGACGGCCGCTCCTTCGCGGAGGGAGTGGACCGCCTGTCAACTCGGGCCGGCAGGTCCCGGTTGGGTTCCTCGGTCCTGCCACTGGGCCCCACTCTACTCCACTTCCCTCCACCTGCAACCCGAAAGCGGTCACTCGCGAGCCGTTCTCGCGGACGTAATCCCAGTTCACAGGCGGTGGCGCGGAGTGGAGGGGCAGCGCATGATCCACCAGGTCCGGTTTCCGACATGGGATAGGGGCGGGCGGAAAAGCCCCGGCAATCGAGCCCGGTGAACCCCTCGGGGAGGCGGGGTGGAGGACGCCGGGGAGGGAAGTGGAGGACGCGGAGGCGCGATCGGGAAGGACGCCGCGGCCCGGCGCCGCAGCGCGGCCCGGCGGCGCGGTCCGGCGGCGCGGTCCGGCGGCGCGGTCCGGCGGCGCGGTCCGGCGGCGCGGTCCGGCGGCGCGGTCCGGCGCGGCGGCGCGATCCGGCGCGGCGGCGCGATCCGGCGCGGCGACGACACAACGTGGCACGGCACGGCGCGATCCGGCGGCGCGGCGGGGTGCGACGGCACGGGCCGGTTCGGCATGGCCGGGTCCCGTACGGCAGGCGCGGAGCGGCACCGCGGCTCGGCGAGGGAAGACTGTGGAACCCAGGTGGAGCGACCCTCGACCCGTCACGGCACCCGGAACGCCAGTGGGGCGCGACCCGAACCGAGTCGCGCCCCACTGAGGGTGCTTCCTTACTTACCTGGCGCCATCAGGCGACCAGGCGGCGCACGACGTAGTTGCTGCCGTGAATCTTGCGCTTGCTGACCCGGGCGCCGGTGTGCGGCGAGTCGTACATGTAGCCGCCGCCGGCGTAGATTCCGGCGTGGTACCCGTACGACCCGGAGCGGAAGATGATCAGGTCACCGATCCGCTTGTTGCCCTTGCTGACGGCCTTGCCGTACTTCTGCTGGGAGTTGGCCTTGTGCGGCAGCTTCTTGCCGGCGGCCTTCTTGTAGACGTACATCGTGTAGCCGGAGCAGTCGAACCGCTTGGGCCCGGCGGCCGCGAACTTGTACAGCGCGCCCTTGTGCTTCTTGGCCTCGGCGATGACCTTGGCGCCGCTCGCCTTCACCGTGACCTTCAGACCCTTGGTGGCGGTCTGGGTGTAGGCGGCGCCGGTGAAGAGGGTCCGCACGTACGCGGTGGTCTTCGGGGCGGCCTTGAGGGTCACCGTCCCGTTGGCGTTGCGGACGGTCTCGGTGTCCCAGGTCACCCACTTGCCGTTGCGCAGGCCCTGGAGCCGTACGGTGCCCTTGGCGATCTTGCCGGTTCGCGGGTCGATGACCTTGGCGGTCACCCGGAGAGTGGAGCCCCAGGGGAGCTTCCGGGTGCTGAACTTGTTGCTCAGCCGGGGCTTCACCTTCGCGGCGGCGCTGGTCGTCGCCGTGGTGACGGCGGTGGTGACCGGCGTCGTGGTGGTGGCCGCCGTGGCGGGCGACGCGGCCACCAGCTGACCGGCGCAGAGGCAGAGACCCAGGGACAGTGCGACGGTACCGGCGCCGGACATGCGGCGGCCCCGGCTCGAACTGTGTTCGTGCACGGTAAGGAAATCCCTCCGGCACGCCTGCGAGGTTAGCTGTCGGGTTCGGGCGGGAAGGTTGCCCGGCCGCCGGAGCGGCTTCACCCCGAGGTCCGACCAGTGCGCCGCCGATGTTCGCTCGGCGCGGTGCGGACCGGGATTGGTTCCCCCGTCCCTGCCCCCGAATGCCTTGTCAGTCGATCCGGTGCTGCTGTCGTCGCACCCTCGGGCCCGGGGCAGGGCTCGGCGTGAGCCGTCCGGTGCGACCGGCGAGCGGTTGCCGCCGGTGAATCCTTGGTACCTGACTTCCCGCATGATCGTCAGGCGCGGTTTGGTCACGCTAAGTGACTGGCATATCGGATCATGTCCATTTTGTTACCTCGACAAGACAAATGCCATTACTCAAAGAAGTCGAGCAATTACTTTGGGTTCACATTAATGCGTGAACCAGAACACACAAAAACTCAGGTGGTAACCCGTTCGAGACTTCGGAACGTCGGCCACCGGCACAAACGTGGTCGGCCGTTCGGGCCATCGGGCGGGGGCCGGTGATCCAAGGCTTCCGGCAACTCGACGTAACCCTTGGTTCCGGTACCCTCGCTGGCGTGACGGACGGGAAGATGCCCCTGCGGGCCATAGTCGCGACCACCGCGTCGAAGACTGCGGCCGCGCTCTCCAGGGCCGCGGGACGCGGCGACGGTTCGGTGATCGGCGGCTGGATCGGCCTCAAGATCGATCCGGATCTGCTGTCCCATCTCTCCTCGGGGCGCGCCGTCGCGCTGATCTCCGGGACCAACGGCAAGACCACCACCACCCGGTTCACCGCGGCCGCGGTCGGCGTGCTGGGCCGGGTCGCCACCAACTCGTTCGGCGCCAACATGCCCACCGGGCACACCTCGGCGCTGGCCAAGGAGGGGCACACCCCGTTCGCCGTGCTGGAGGTGGACGAGCACTACCTGCCCCAGGTCATCGACTCCACCCGCCCCAGGGTGGTGGCGCTGCTCAACCTCTCCCGCGACCAGCTCGACCGGGCCAAGGAGGTGGCGATGATGGCGCAGCTGTGGAAGACCACGCTCGCCGGCCACCCCGAGATCCGGGTGGTCGCCAACGCCGACGACCCGATGGTGGTCTGGGCGGCCGGCGTCAGCCCGCAGGTGACCTGGTTCAGCGCGGGTCAGCGCTGGCACGACGACTCGTTCGTCTGCCCGGAGAGCGGCCACCCGATCGAGCGGGCCCACGGCGACTGGTGGTGCTCCGGCTGCCCGCTGCGCCGGCCCCGCCCGCAGTGGGTGGTCGAGGAGGACGGCGTGATCGACCCGCGCGGCGACTGGCACCTGGTCAAGCTGCAGCTGCCCGGCCGGGTCAACCTGGGCAACGCGGCCACCGCGCTGGCCGTCGCGGGCGAGTTCGGCGTCCGCCCGATCGAGGCGCTGCCCCGGCTCTCCCGGGTGACCTCGATCGCCGGGCGCTACGCCCAGGTGGACCGGGACGGCCGCAACATCCGGCTGCTGCTGGCCAAGAACCCGGCCAGCTGGCTGGAGGCGTTCGACATGGCCGACCAGGCGCCGACGCTGCTGTCCATCAACGCGCGGGACCCCGACGGTCTGGACACCTCGTGGCTGTGGGACGTGGACTTCTCGCCGCTGCGCGACCGGCCGGTGCTGATCACCGGTGACCGCGCCTACGACCTGGCCGTCCGGCTCCAGGTGAACCAGGTGCCGTTCCGGCACGTACACAGTTTCGGCGAGGCGCTGGGCGCGGTGCCGCCCGGCCGCCTCGAGGTGATCGCCAACTACACGGCGTTCCAGGACATCCGAGCGGAGCTCGACCGTGTCAACTGAGTCCCACCCCGCCGGCGAGACGAAGGCGAAGGCATGAACGACAGCACCCTGCGCATCGTGTGGATCTACCCCGATCTGCTGTCCACCTACGGCGACCGGGGCAACATGCTGATCCTGGCGCACCGGGCGGCCGCGCGGGGCATCCCGGTGGAGACCTACGAGATCCGCTCGGACATGCAGATGCCGACCACCGCCGACATCTACCTGATCGGCGGCGGCGAGGACGGGCCGCAGGCGCTGGCCGCCCAGCGGCTGATCGCCGACGGCGGCCTGCACCGGGCGGTGAACCAGGGGGCCTCGGTGCTGGCGATCTGCGCGGGTTACCAACTCTTCGGTCACTCGTTCTTCGCCAAGGGGACCAAGTGCGCCGGTCTCGGCCTGCTCGACATCACCTCGGACCGGGGTGACACCCGGGCGGTCGGCGAGCTGCGCGGGGACATCGACCCGCGGCTCGGGCTGCCCCCGCTGACCGGTTTCGAGAACCACGGCGGTCGCACCCACCTGGGCGCGCACGCCGCGCCGCTGGCCCGGGTGACCGGTGGCATCGGCAACGACGGCCAGACCGAGGGCGCCTGGGCGGGCAAGATCATCGGAACGTATTCGCACGGTCCGGCGCTCTCCCGCAACCCAGCGCTAGCCGATCTGCTACTGCGTTGGGCGACCGGCGCGGATAGGCTTGCGCCTCTTGACGACACCTGGGCCGAGCGCCTCCGGGGCGAACGGCTCGCCGCCGTCGCGCCCGCCTGACGACGACGAGCGCGGAAAGACCCGGCACGACCTTGTCCTGAACCGACGACAGTTGGGGCGGTAGGCCTGCATGACCGACAACCCGGCAAGTCCCGTGGGCACCGTGCCTGGGGACGTCCCCGCTGTGCCGACCAGCCGGTCCACCGCCGTCCAGCAGACGCCCGCCGCCGGGCACGCTCCGCTCTGCCGTAAACGCCGTCTCGTCCGGTTCGGGCTGCTCAGCGTGGTGATCGGCGGGTTGGCGGTGGCCGCCGCCACGCTTCCGCTTCGCGAGATCGGCGACGCGGTCGTCGCGCTCGGCCCCGGGGCGGCCGTCGCCGTGGCCGTACTGGGTGGTCTGCTCCTGTCCGTGCTGGTCCCGCGGACCGCGGTGACCGTGGCCTGCGGCGCCCTGCTGGGCGCCGCGACCGGCGCCATCGCCGCCCTGGCCGCCGCCGTGATCGCCGCGATCGCCACCTACTACGCGGGCCGGTGGGCGGGCCGGGGCGCCCTGCAGGCCCGGGCCGGGGGCCGCCTGGCCCGCCTGGACGGCTGGCTCAACCGCCGCGGCCTGGCCGCCGTGCTGCTGGTCCGCTTCCTGCCGCTGGCCCCGTTCGGCCTGGTCGGCTACGCCTACGGCACGACCAGCGTGTGCCGTAAGCGGTACCTGCTCGGCACCACGATCGCCGCGATCCCGTCCACGGTCACCTACGCCGTGATCGGCGCCGCGGTGGTGGCCCCGGGCAGCATGAGCCCGATCACCGTGGCCCCGGCCGCCTTCAGCTTCATCCTCTCCACCGTGATCATCGTGCGCTGGCGCCGCAGCTCCCGCCGCGCCGTCGCGCCCGCCTGACGAGCAGGCGCGCCTGGCGAACACGCCGCCTTCGAGGTACGGCCCGCCGTTGTGTACCGCAGACGGGCACCGCCGCCTTCGAGGTACGGCCCGCCGTTGTGTACCGCAGACGGGCACCGCCGCCTTCGAGATACGGCCCGCCGTTATGTACCGCAGACGGGCCACCCCGGGCACGCGGCTTCCTCCACCGACCGCATGTCAGCGAGCCGGCTCCGGCCACGGCCCGGAACGGGTGACCCGGCGCCCCGGGCCCGCGCACAACCGGCGGTCGCCGGCCGGGACCGCCTCGCGCGCCAGCAGCATCCGGCGCGCGAGGGTGGCCCGGCCGGGGCCGCCCGGCATCAGACGACGACGCTGACCAGCCGGCCCTTGACCACGATCACCTTCTTGGGCTCGCGACCGGCCAGCGCCTCGGCGACGGCGGCCAGCGCGGCCTCGCGCACGTCGGCCTCCGCGGTGTCCGGGGCGACCTCGACCCGGCCGCGGACCTTGCCGTTGACCTGCACCGGGTAGGTGACCGAGTCGGCCACCAGCTGGGCCGGGTCGGCCTGCGGGAAGTCGACGTACGCCAGCGTCCCCTCGTGGCCCAGCCGGCCCCACAGCTCCTCGGCCAGGTGCGGGGCGAACGGCGACAGCATCAGCACCAGCGGCTCGACCGCCTCCCGCGACACGACAGGCAGCGGGGTCAGCGTGTTGGTCAGCTCGATCAGCTTGGCGATCGCGGTGTTGAACCGCAGCTCGTCCATGTCCTCGCGGACCCCGGCGATGACCCGGTGCAGCACCTTGCGGGACTTCGGGTCCAGCGGCTCGTCGGTGACCCGGTCGGCGCCGGTCTCCTCGTCGACCACCAGCCGCCAGACGCGCTGCAGGAAGCGCTGCGAGCCGACCACCGCGCGGGTGTCCCAGGGGCGGGAGACGTCCAGCGGGCCCATCGCCATCTCGTAGACCCGGAACGTGTCGGCGCCGTACTGCTCGCACATCTCGTCCGGGGTGACCACGTTCTTCAGCGACTTGCCCATCTTGCCGTACTCGCGGGTGACCTGCTGGTCGCCGTAGTACCACCGACCGTCGCGCTCGACGACCTCCTCGGCCGGGACGATCACGCCACGGGCGTCACGGAACGCGTACGCCTGGATGTAGCCCTGGTTGAACAGCTTGCGGAACGGCTCGAACGACGAGACGTGCCCCAGGTCGTACAGCACCTTGTGCCAGAAGCGGGCGTACAGCAGGTGCAGCACGGCGTGCTCGACGCCGCCGACGTACAGGTCGACGCCACCACAATCGCCGGCCTTGCGCGGGCCCATCCAGTACTGCTCGTTCTCCGGGTCGACCAGCGCCTGCTCGTTGTGCGGGTCCAGGTAGCGCAGCTCGTACCAGCAGGAGCCGGCCCACTGCGGCATGGTGTTGGTCTCCCGGGTGTACGTCTTCGGTCCGTCACCCAGGTCCAGCTCGACCTGCACCCAGTCCTTCTTGCGCGACAGCGGGGTCTCCGGCTCGGTGTCCGCGTCGTCCGGGTCGAAGGTGCGCGGCGAGAAGTCGTCCACGTCGGGCAGCTCGACCGGCAGCATCGACTCGGGCAGCGCGACCGGCAGCCCGCTCTCGTCGTAGACGATCGGGAACGGCTCGCCCCAGTACCGCTGCCGGCTGAACAGCCAGTCCCGCAGCCGGTAGGTGGTGGCGCCGGCGCCCTTGTCGTGCTCCTGGAGCCAGGCGATGATCGCGGCCTTGGCCTCGTCCTTGCCCAGGCCGTTCAGGAACCCGGAGTTGATCACCACGCCGTCGCCGGTGTACGCGCCCTCGACGCCCTCCGGAGCCTCGATGGTGCGGACCACCGGCAGGTCGAACGCGGTGGCGAAGTCGAAGTCGCGCTCGTCGTGGGCGGGCACCGCCATGATCGCGCCGGTGCCGTAGCCGGCCAGCACGTAGTCGGCGATGAAGACCGGGACGCGCGCGTCGTTGACCGGGTTGATCGCGTACGCCCCGGTGAAGACGCCGGTCTTCACCTTGCCGTCCGCGGTCCGCTCCTCCTCGGTCTTGGCCGCGGCGGCGGCGCGGTAGGCGGCGACCGCCTCGGCCGGGGTGGCGTGGCCACCGGTCCAGACGTCCTTGGTGCCCTCCGGCCACGCGGCCGGCACGATCGACTCGACCAGCTCGTGCTCCGGCGCCAGGACCATGTAGGTGGCGCCGAACAGGGTGTCCGGCCGGGTGGTGAAGACCCGGATGTGGCTGCCGTCGATCGGGAAGTCGACGTGCGCGCCCTGCGAGCGGCCGATCCAGTTGCGCTGCATCAGCTTGACCGGCTCCGGCCAGTCCAGCGTGTCCAGATCCTCGACCAGCCGGTCACCGTACGCGGTGATCCGCATCATCCACTGCTTCAGGCTGCGCTTGAAGACCGGAAAGTTGCCGCGCTCGCTGCGGCCCTCCGGGGTGACCTCCTCGTTGGCCAGCACGGTGCCCAGACCCGGGCACCAGTTCACCGGGGCCTCCGAGACGTACGCCAGCCGGTGGTCGTCGATCAGCCGGCGGCGCGCCTGCGGGGACAGGTCCTTCCACGGCGTGCCCGGAGCCGGGCGCACGCCGGTCTCGAACTCGGTGATCAGCTCGCTGATCGGGCGGGCCTTCTTCAGCTCCGGGTCGAACCACGAGTTGAAGACCTGCAGGAAGATCCACTGGGTCCAGCGGTAGTACTCCGGGTCGGTGGTGGCGAACGAGCGGCGCTCGTCGTACGCCAGACCCAGGCGGCGCAGCTGCTGCCGGTACCGCTCGACGTTCGCCGCGGTGGTCACCGCGGGGTGGGTGCCGGTCTGCACCGCGTACTGCTCGGCCGGCAGGCCGAACGCGTCGAAGCCCATCGGGTGCAGCACGTTGTAACCGGCCATCCGCTGGTAGCGGGTGTAGCAGTCGGTGCCGATGTAGCCCAGCGGGTGCCCGACGTGCAGACCGGCGCCCGACGGGTACGGGAACATGTCCTGCACGTGCAGTTTCGGCGCGCCGGCCCGGGGGTGGTCCGGGTCGGCCAGCTCGCCGACCGGGTTGGGCGCGTGGAACGTCCCGTTCTCCGCCCAGTACCGCTGCCAGCGCAGCTCGATCTCGCCGGCCAGCGCGGCGGTGTAGCGGAACGGGTTCTCGGTCTCGCTCATCTTCACCATCTCGTCTACGTCAGTGGGCTGGGTTCACGCGCTCCGGGCACAAAAAAGCCCCTCACGCAGGAGGGGGCGCCGTGCTGTCACCGATGCGGGATCAGCACGGCCGGCTAAGGAGCAGAACAGACCGAGCCATGCGCGCCATGATACCCGCCGGCCGTCACGCACCGCGACCGGGATGCCCCGCGGCGGCGATCGGCTCCGGAGCCCGATCACCGTCGGTAGATGGACCATGTTCGTCCCGTTTTTCCAGCAACCCCTCTCGATCCGGTCTTTCGGAGCGGTGTGCGGACGGGGATAACCTGTCAGGACGGGCGGCGAGCGCCGGAGGCCCACGGACCGCTGGGCGCCCGCAACCTTGGGGTGCCCTGACGGTGGGTGATCCGTCACCGGGGTACGTATCACTTGGAGGAAGCCCGTGACAACGCCGACCTGGGGCGAACCGACAGGACCGCTGACCGGCGCCGAGTTCCACGCCGCGACGCAGGCCATCATGGCCAACATCGAGCAGGTCATCGAGGGCAAGAGCGCGACGGTGCGGCTCGCCCTGGCGGTCCTGCTGGCCGAGGGCCACCTGCTGATCGAGGACGTGCCGGGTGTCGGCAAGACGAAGCTGGCCAAGGCGCTGGCCCGCTCGATCGACTGCTCGGTGCGCCGCATCCAGTTCACCCCCGACCTGCTGCCCAGCGACGTGACCGGGGTGAGCGTCTACAACCAGGAGACCCGGGACTTCGAGTTCAAGCCGGGCGCCGTCTTCGCCAACCTGGTGGTCGGCGACGAGATCAACCGGGCCTCGCCGAAGACCCAGTCGGCGCTGCTGGAGTGCATGGAGGAGCGGCAGGTCACCGTCGACGGGACGACGTACGAGCTGCAGGCCCCGTTCATGGTGGTGGCCACCCAGAACCCGATCGAGATGGAGGGCACCTACCCGCTGCCGGAGGCGCAGCGGGACCGGTTCACCGCCCGGATCGCGATGGGCTACCCGGACCCGCGCGCCGAGCTGGCCATGCTGGGCGGGCACGGCGACCACGACCCGCTCAACGACCTGCGCGCGGTGGCCGACGCGGCGATGGTCCGCCGGCTGATCGAGACGGCCCGCGCCGTGCACGCCGCCGACGCCGTCCAGCAGTACGCGATCGCCCTGGTCACCGCGACCCGGGAGGCCCCGGAGATCCGCCTCGGCGCGTCCCCGCGCTCCACCCTGCAGCTGCTGCGCACGGCGAAGGCGGTGGCCGCGCTGGAGGGCCGCGACTACGTGCTGCCGGACGACCTGCAGGCGCTGGCCGTGCCGGTGCTCGCGCACCGGCTCATCCCGACCCCGGACGCGCAGCTGAACCGGCGTACCACGGACACCATCGTGTCGGAGATCGTGCACCGGCTGCCGCTGCCGCACGCGAGCCGGAACCCGTACGACACCCGGGACGGCCGCGCGCCGTACGAGTCCCGGGGGCGGTGACCATGCGGGAGGCGCTGCGGGGGCTGACCACGCGCGGCCGTTCCTTCCTGGCCGCCGCGGTCGCCGCCGGGATCTCCGCGCTCATCCTGGGCGAGCGGGACCTGCTGCGGGTCGCGGTGCTGCTGGCCGCGCTGCCGCTGCTGGCCGCCGCATACGTCGGGCGCAGCCGGTACAAGCTGGCCTGCACCCGCTCACTGGAGCCGGCACGCGCGCCGGTCGGCTCCAGCGCGCGGGTCATCCTGCGCCTGCAGAACCTGTCCCGGCTGCCCACCGGCACCATGCTGCTGGAGGACCGCCTGCCGTACGCGCTGGGCAGCCGGCCCCGGGTGGTGCTGGAGCGGCTCGGCGCGCACCAGGCCAGCTCGGTGGCGTACACGGTGCGCGCCGACGTGCGCGGCCGGTACCCGATCGGCCCGCTGGTGATCCGGCTGACCGACCCGTTCGGGCTGTGCGAGCTGACCCGCTCCTTCCCCAGCGTCGACCAGCTCACCGTGATCCCGCAGGTCACCCCGCTCCCCCGGGTGCGCCTCGCCGGGGAGTACGCGGGCGCCGGGGACAGCCGGGCCCGCTCGGTGGCGGTGCACGGCGAGGACGACGCGGCCACCCGGGAGTACCGGCGCGGCGACGACCTGCGCCGGGTGCACTGGCGGTCCACCGCCCGTACCGGTGAGCTGATGGTCCGCCGCGAGGAGCAGCCCTGGGAGAGCCGGGCCACGGTGGTGCTGGACACCCGGCTGAACGCGCACCGCGGCGAGGGCCCCACGGCCAGCTTCGAGTGGGCGGTCGCGGCGGCCGCCAGCATCGCGGCGCACCTGCGCGAGGCCGGCTACAAGCTGCGCCTGGTGACCGGTGGCGGCGTGGACATCGACGCCGCCGAGAGCGGCGGCGAGGGGCTGATCCTGGACGCCCTGGCCGACGTGAAGCTGTCCGCCGCCGGGGACGTCTCGGTGCTGGTCGAGCAGGTCCGCCGGCGTTCCGACGGGGGCCTGGTGATCGGCCTGTTCGGCACCCTCACCACGGCCGAGGCGCAACTGCTCAGCGGGCTGCGCGGCAACGGCGCGACCTGCGTCGGGTTCGCCATCGACAGCCCCACCTGGATCCCGATGACCGCCGGTGACCGGCAGGAGTCCGACCGCGAGCACGCGGCCGCGTCGCTGGCCCTGATCCGCAGCGGCTGGCGGTCGGTGCGGGTGTCGCACGGCGAGGCGCTGCCGGCGCTGTGGCCCACGGTGGGCCGCGGGTCGCAGGGCTTCGCCTACCGCGCGGCGATGGCCGAGACGGTCAGCGGGGTGACCCGGTGACCGGCCCCCGCCGGCTCGGGCTCGTCGCCGCCGGCGCGACCCTGCTCGCCTCGGCGCCGCTGTCGGCGATCTTCGACTCCTGGACCTGGCTGCTGCGGGTGCTGTTCGTGGTCCTCATGATCGCCGGGGCGGCGCTGCTCACCCGGACCCTGCGCCTGCCCGTCTGGGCGCAGACGCTGGGCATGGTGGTCGCCCTGCTGCTCACGCTGACCTGGGTCTTCCCCAGCGGTCACGCGATGCTGGTGCCGACGCCGGCGACGTTCGCCCACTTCGCCGAGCTGATGCGGCAGGCCGGGGAGGACACCCGGTCGTACGCGGTGCCGGTGCCGGACCGCGACGGCCTGCTGTTCGTCGCGACGTTCGGCCTCGGCGCGGTCGCCATCGTGGTCGACCTGCTCACCGCGGTGTTCCGCCGCCCGGCGCTGGCCGGCCTGCCGATGCTGGCGATCTACTCCATCCCGGTCGCGGTCTACCTGGACAGCGTCCCGGTCACCCCGTTCGTCGTGGGCGCCTGCGGCTACCTGTGGCTGCTGGTGGCCGACAACGTCGACCGGGTGCGCCGGTTCGGGCGCCGGTTCACCGGCGACGGCCGGGACGTCGACGTGTGGGAGCCGTCCCCGCTGGCCGCGGCCGGCCGGCGGCTCGGCGTGGCCGGCGTGGTGGTGGCGGTGCTGCTGCCGCTGGCCGTACCGACCGTCACCGGCGGCCTGCTGTCGCAGCTCACCCAGAACGGCAGCGGGGTCGGCGGCGGGCTCGGCCAGGGCGGCGGAGGGCGGATCAACCTGTTCGCCTCGCTCAGCGGCCAGCTCAGCCAGACCACCACGGTCAACCTGCTCACCGTGCGCACGACCGAGAAGGACCCGTTCTATCTGCGGTTCGGCGTCGCCGACGCGCTCACCGCGGAGGGCTTCTCGAACCAGCCGCCCGGCGGGAACACGCTCAACCGGGGCAGCCTGCCGGACCCGCAGCGGGACGGCGCGACCAACCGGGCCGAGTTCCAGCGCTACCACGCCGAGATCGAGATCTCGGACGCGCTGCGGCAGAACATGGCGCCGCTGTACTCCTACCTGGTCGGGATCGGCAACATCTCCGGCAGCTGGGCGTACGACCCGAACCAGCAGGTGCTGTACTCCAACCGGAGCACCACGCGGAAGCAGAAGTACGAGATCGACTACCTGCGTCCGCGGTACACGCCGGGCCAGCTGCGGACCGCCGAGTCGCTGCCGAAGGACGACCCGATCCGGCAGGCGTACACCACGGTGCCCGAGAACGCGTTCGTCGCCCAGCAGGTCCAGCAGCTGACCCGGGGCAGGCGCACCGATTACGACCGGGTGCGCGCGATCTACGACTACTTCTCCGTCAAGAACGACTTCGCGTACAGCCTGCAGACCCAGTCGACCGGCGACCTCTCCGCCATCGAGGCGTTCCTGAAGAACAAGATCGGGTACTGCCAGCAGTACGCGGCCGCGATGGCGTGGATGGTGCGGGCGGCCGGGATCCCGGCGCGGGTGGCGTTCGGCTTCACCCGGGGCACCGCTAACGGCGACGCGTACGTGATCACCAACCGCAACGCGCACGCCTGGACCGAGGTCTACCTGCAGGGCTTCGGATGGGTGCCGTTCGACGCCACACCGGCCGCCGGGGTGGCCGGGTCGGCACGCGGCAATGCGGACTGGGCGCCGGACACCGACCGGACCGCCGCGCCGACCGCCTCGTCGTCCGCGGCCGGCGTGCCCGGCGCCGGCTCGTCGGCCGCTCCCGGCCAGAACCGCCGGCCGGACAAGGCCGACGCCGGCAGCACCGGGGCGCTGCCCGGCGCCGTCCCGGCCGACGAGGACGACTGGACCGGCCTGCTGGTCGGCGCCGCGATCGTCACGCTGCTCGCGCTGCTGCTGGTTCCGGCGCTGCGCCGGGTGCTGCTGCGCCGCCAGCGCAACGCGGCGACGGCCGGCGGCCCGCCGCCGGTGGTGACCGATCCGGCCGGGCCGGGCCCGGCGGGCGCGGTCACCGGCATCGTCGTCACCAGCGACACCGCACAGGCGCGCGTGGACGCGCACGCGGCGTGGGACGAGCTGATCGACACGATGGTCGACTACCGGATCACGGTGGACCCGACCGAGACCCCGCGGGTGACGGCACGGCGCCTGGCCACGGAGGCCGTCCTGGCTCCGGAGGCGGCCACGGCGGCGGAGCTGCTGGGCACGGCCGAGGAGCGGGCGCGGTACGCCCGGCAGCCCCTGCACGGCGCCGAGCTCACCTCGGCGCTGCGGCGGGTCCGGGACGGACTGTCCCACTCGGCCACGCTGCCCATCCGGGTACGCGCGGTGCTGCTGCCCCCGTCGATCCTGCTCGGCTGGCGGCGGGCGATCTCCGAGGCGTCCACCCGGACGATGGAGGCGGCCAGCCGCGGGCGGGAGACGTTGTCCCGCTTCAACCCGCGGCGGCTCCTGAGCCGGGCCCGCTGACCGATGCGAGGGGCTGCTCCCGGCGGGGCAGCCCTTCGCACCGGCGCCGCTGTGCCGGGTCCGCGGGCGTCACCCGTGCGGAGACGACAGACCGGGCAGCGACGGTGATCGGCGCCTGGCGCCGGGGACCGGATGTCCGCGCCGATCCGGGCCGGGCGGTGAGAGCGGGGGTCGGGCCGCCACTCATGCCATGATCGACATGTGGAGGAACCGTATCGCCCGGTGGCGCTGCGCGTCATGGCCGAGTACATGGACGACGATCCGGTGTGGGACAGCGACCCGGACCACATGGGCCCGGTCGTGCTCGGCGAGCTCGGAGTCACCGCGGGTCTGATCGAGCGGCTGCGAGCGTGGAACACCCACTTCAACGGCATCGCCCTGACCGGCTTCGAGTTCCGCAGCCAGGCCGAGGAGGAGCGCTGGCGGCGGGACGGCCTGCGGCTGGCCTACGAGCTGCAGAACGAGGTGCCGGACATCGAGATCAGCTACGCCCACGACCACGACCCCCGGCCGTTGCGGGCCCGTCGAGGTCGATGAACCCGATGCGGCGGATCGCCGTGCGCCGGCGCGTTCCCGGGCGGCGGCCCAGCCGAGTCGGCGAGGCCGCCCGGTCCGGTGGAGATCGCGCTGATCAACGCCTGGTAGCGCTGATCGACGCCGGGTAGGAGGCAGGCCCCCCGCGCGCAACGGGCGCTGCGCACGGCCGGCCGCGCGGCGCCGGAGACGATACGCCCCGCTGTTGCCGTGCAGCGCGGTTTCCTCGCGCAGTCGAGCCACCGCCCTGGCGGCTTCCCCGGCGCGGATAGCATTCCGGACCGGACGGAAGCGGGGGCACATGCTCGAGGGTTGGCACGGCTGGTTCGGCACGTTCACCGGCACGGTCGTCATCACGGTGGCCGTCCTGCCGCTGGCCGCGCTGACGGTATGGGCCCTGGCGCGCCACCGGAGCGCCGCCGGCCGCGCGCCGGCGTGGCGTCAGTCGCTGGCCGAGGTCGGCATGGTCTACGGGACGGCGCCGTGGCTCCGGATGATCATGACGTCGAACCGGGGGGCCGACGACGCCCGAGCCCGGGTGGTCCTGACCCCGCTGCGGGATCTGGTCGTGATCATTGCCGACGGCCCGCAGACGGCAACCGTCCAGATCGTCGGCAACCTTCTGGTGTTCGCGTCACTCGGGTTCTTCGCTCCGATACGGTTCGCCACCCTGGCATCCGTGCCTCGGATCCTGGCGCTCGCGGCGAGCTGCTCGACGCTGGTCGAGATCCTGCAGTACGTCCTGCGCCTGGACCGCGTGTCCTCGGTGGACGACGTGCTGCTCAATGCCGCCGGGGCCGGGCTGGCCGCGCTGGCGTCGCGCCGCTGGTGGCGCCGCACGGCCGGAGCGCCGCCGGCGTGACGCGGATCGGTCGCACTGGGCGTCGCGCCGCTGGTGGCACGGCACGGCCGGAGCGCCGCCGGCGTGACGCGGATCGGTCGCGCTGGCGTCGCGCCGCTGGTGGCGCCGCACGGCCGGAGCGCCGCCGGCGTGACGCGGATCGGTCGCGCTGGCGTCGCGCCGCTGGTGGCGCCGCACGGCCGGAGCGCCGCCGGCGTGACGCGGATCGGTCGCGTGCCGGTGCGCCGCGCCCACCGTGCCGGGCGGTCACCCGGAGGATCCGCACGAGAGAGCGGCCGGGCGGGATGGTCCCGGGCCGCCGGCGAAGGTCGCTCCGACGGACACGGACACGCGCGAGGAGATCGGCGGGCGCCGCAACCCCGCCACGGGTCGCTCCCGGCGGACGCACGCGAGGAGATCGGCGGGCACCGCGGCCCCGTCACGGGTCGCTCCCGGCGGCGCGGATGTACGCGCGGGATGCGCAGACCCGGGCCGCGGGACGGGTGGACGTGCGGGGCGTACCGGGAAGACCGTGCACCAGGAGAAATGACGACGGCGGCCGAAAGGCCGCCGTTCGTCGAAGCCGGCCGGGGCCGTCAGCGATGCCCCTCCGGCCGCTGCCTCCAGCGGTCCTCCAGGCGGTCCAGCAGGCCGCCGTTACCCCGGCGGCCCTGCCGGGTGCGCCGGGAAGCGGTCCCGCCGACGGACCTGAGGTCGGGAGCCTGACCACGCTTTCGTGACTGCATCGCGAAGGCGGCCGAACCCAGCATCACGACGAAGCCGGCGACGCCGAGCAGTGTGTTGCTGGCGACCGTCCCATACACAACGAGGGCCAGACCAAGCACGATCACGAACGCGGCGATGATCAGCCGGCGCCGTGCATGGAAACGCGGGTCGCTGGCCCGCACAGCCGAGGCGAATTTGGGGTCCTCGGCAAGCGACCGCTCGATCTGATCGAACAGCCGCTGCTCGTGCTCCGAGAGCGGCACGGCTTTCCTCCCCGGGCGCAAGTCCGGCCCAAGTGGGGCCGGGGCAGCCGTCGGCTGCCTTTACCACGCAAGTCTACGAGGGGGTTGGCGGGTCGGAAAGCCGGACGACCGCCGAGTGCGGGTGATTTTCCTGGCCGGGAAGATCGTTTCGTCCGAAAAGCCCGGCTCACCAGGGTAGTTACCCCTGGTAGAGGTCTCGACCACGGTCCGCGCACAACCCCTGACACATCGAGGTATACGGATAGCCGCGATCACCGGGCGATCAGCAGCGGCACGGTCATCTCGGCCGCCGTCGCCGACCCGTGGTACGCCACCAGCCGCCCCACGTTGGGCGGCTCCCACCCGGACGCCACCGACACCGCGCGGCCCCAGCAGATGACCACCACGTCACCGATCCGCCCGGCGTGCCCGGCCGGCACCGGGCCGAACCAGCCGGTCTCGGTCGCCTCCTCCCGGGTCACCACCGACGCCTCGGCCCCGAACACGCCGCGCCAGTTGGCCAGCACGTCGCCCAGCGCGCCGTGGGCGGCGTACAGATACCGCACCCGGGGCTCCCCGGTCACCCCGACCACGCCCTCGCGCAGCTCCGGGATCTCGGCCATGTCCCGCCGCCCGTCCCAGGGCACGTTGAGCTGCCCGTGGTCGGCGACCACCAGCAGCGCGGACCGCGGCGGCAACCCGTGCACCAGCCGGTCGAGCATCCGGTCCACCCCGCGCGCGGCGTCCCGCCAGGTCGGCGAGCCGACGCCGTCCTCGTGGCCGAAATGGTCCAGGTCCGGGTGGTAGCCGTAGACCAGCGCCGGGCCGTCCGCCTCCCGCAGCGCGGCCAGCATCCGGCCGACGACCGCCATGCCGTCCGCGGCGCCGCGGTACACGCCGCCCCGGTTCGCCGCCAGGCTCAGCCCGGTCCCCTCGAACTGCGGCCGGCTGACCACGGTGACCCGCACCCCGGCCGCGGCCGCGACCTCCATCCGGGTCGGCACCGGCTGCCAGGTCCGCGGGTCCGGGTCGTCGTCCCAGGCGATGTGGGTGAGCGGACGGCCGTCCGGGCGGCGCACGGTGAAACCCAGCACCCCGTGCGCGCCCGGGGCCACCCCGGCGCCCAGCGTGACCAGGCTGACCGGAGTCGTCGACGGGAACGCGGCGGTCAGCGTGCCGGCGTGCCCGCGCCCACCGGCGGCCAGGTCGGCCAGGACCGGTGCGTGCGGCGCGGCCAGCGGCAACTGGTACGCCCCCAGCCCGTCCACCAGCAGCACGGCGATCCGGTCCACCCCGTCCAGGCGGGCGCCGAGGCCGAGCACGTCGGTCGCGCCGGGCACCCCGAGCACGGCGTTCACGCTGGGCAGCAGGTCGGCCAGGCTGGCCGAGCCGTACGCCGGGGGCACCGGCCGCAGCGCGTCCGGGTGCAGGCCGTCGTCCGGGACGTCGCGCGGGCCGGGCGCCGGGCCGCCCACCCCCGCCGCGCGCGCGGGCTCGGGCGCGGCCGACGCGGTCACGGCCGGCGGGCGAACAGGTGCAGCTGGGAGGCGATGTCGCGGAACGGCGGCTGGGCGCTCAGGGCCAGCTCTAGGTCCAGCACCGCCTGCGGGTCCTCCTCGAGGACGGTGGCCGGCAGCAGGTCGGCGACCACCCGTACGCCATGGGTCTCCTCGACCACCAGCCCGGCGGCGCCCAGCAGCGCCGCGGCGCTCTCCGCGTCGTAGCGCCGGCGCAGCGTGTCGCGCGGCCCGGACCGGCCATCGGCGTCGGTGACCAGGGCAGACGCCGCCCGCAGGTGGCCGTTGACGGCCCGGGCGAGAATCGCGGCCGCGCGGCCGGCGACCAGCAGGCTCAGCGCGCCGCCGGGACGCAGCGCGGCGGCGATCGCGGCGATCACCCGGGACGGGTCGTCCACCACTTCGAGCACGGCGTGGCACAGGATGAGGTCGGCGCTGGCCGGCTCGACCAGCCCGGCGAGCGCGTCGCCGTCGCCCTGCACGGCGCGCACCCGGTCGGCGACGCCCGCGTCGGCGGCGCGGCGGGTGAGCGCGGCGAGCGCGTCCGGGCTGGCGTCGATCACGGTGACGGTGTGCCCGGCCTCGGCCAGCGGCACGGCGAACCCGCCGGTGCCGCCGCCGACGTCCAGGACGGTCAGCTCGCGGCCGGCGTGCCGGTCCAGTTCCCGGCGCAGGACGGTCCAGACCGCCGCGGTGCGGGCGGTGACGAGGGGCCGGCCGGTTCGTGCGGTTGCGGTGTCCACCCCGGCAGAGTATCGGTCCCGGCCACCGGAGCGCCGCAACGGCCGTCATCGGGCCGGCCGGCACTCGCGGCGACACCGTCGTCCGCGCCGGCCGCGGGGTCAGAAGGCGAACAGGACGCCGGTGGCGCGGCTCATCTCGCAACCGTTGCCGTAGGTGTGCGTCCATGCCACCGGACGCCCCCGCCACGTGCCGTCGAGCCGCGCGGTGACCGGCTGGTAGAGCAGGATGCAGTACCGGTCGGCCGGTTGCAGCCGCGCCGGGTCGGCGTCGACCCGGCTCAGCGTCGCGCAGGCCTCGGCGGGCCTGGGGTGGCCGCCGCCGTCCGGGTCACAGGTGAGCTTGACGGCCGCCGCATATCCGGCCTCGGCCATGTAGGTGAGGACCAGCTCCGAGCGGGGAGCCGGGCGGGACGCGGGGCCGCCGCCGGCGGCCACCGCGGGCGACCCGGCGGCCAGGACCGCCACGGCGGCGAGACCGGGGCAGATGCGGACCATGATGCGCTCCCTGATGGGCCTTCGGTGCGCACCCTATGCCAGCGAAGGCAGGATTTCCGGTAAACAGCCGGAAAGCCGGATTCGTGGCGTGACCATGCGGCGACGACGACGACGACGACGACGACGACGGCGACGACGACGACGACGACGACGGCGACGACGACGACGACGACGACGACGACGGCGACGACGGCGGCGACGACGACGACGACGACGACGACGGCGACGACGTCACCGAAGGCACGCGACGCCGGTGTCGCCGGACATCATGGGTCCCGGTCACCGGAAGTCACCACGCCGGCGTCACCGGAAATCACGCGACGCCGGCGTCACCGGCGGCGTCATCGCGTCGAGCCGGTCGGCGACCAGGTTCAGCACCCCCTCGACCTTCTCCAGGCGCCCCCGCACCAGCAGCGCCGCACTGCTGCGCGCCACCCGCCGGTACCGCAGCCACAGCCCCGGCGAGCAGGTCACGTTCAGCATCCCGGTCTCGTCCTCCAGGTTCACGAACGTCACCCCGCCCGCGGTGGCCGGCCGCTGCCGGTGCGTCACGATCCCGCCGACCCGGACCCGGGTGCCCGCCGCCACCTCGCCCAAGCCGGAGATCGGCAGCGCCCCGGCCGCCGCCAGCTGCGGCCGGATGAACCTCGCCGGGTGCGTCTCCGGCGACAGCCCGGTCGCCCAGACGTCCGCGACGAGCTGGTCCACCTCGCTCATGCCGGGCAGCATCGGCGCCTCGGTGCCGGTCGCCGTCCCGGCCAGCCGGTCCGGTTTGTCCTGCGCGGCCGCTCCCGCGGCCCAGAGCGCCTCACGGCGCGAGAGACCGAACCCCGCGAAGGCGTCGGCGGTGGCGAGGGCCTCCAGGTGGGCGGTCGAACATCCGGTACGCCGGGCGAGATCGGTCATCGACCGGTACGGCCCGTGCGCCCGGCGTTCGGCCGCGATGCGCTCGGCGAGCTCGGCCCCGATCGTCCGGACGGCGGCCAGCCCCTGCCGGACCGCCGGACCGCCCAGCCCCCACGCGTGCGGCGGCTCGCCGGGCTCCGCCCGGTGCCGGCTCGCCGGCGTGGTCTCCAGGGTCGCCGTGGCGTCGCTGCGGTTGATGTCCGGACGGCGCACCTCGACCCCGTGCCGGCGGGCGTCGTCGACCAGGGTCTGCGGCGCGTAGAAACCCATCGGCTGCGCGTTGAGCAACGCCGCGCAGAACGCCGCCGGGTGGTACCGCTTGAGCCAGGCGCTCGCGTAGACCAGGTAGGCGAAGCTCATCGCGTGGCTCTCCGGGAAGCCGTAGCTGGCGAACGCGGAGAGCTTGTGGAACAGGTCGTCGGCCAGCTCGCCGGTGATCCCGTTGGCGGCCATCCCGGCGTAGAGCCGCTCGCGGATCCGCGTCATCTTCTCCACCGACCGCTTCGCGCCCATCGCGCGCCGCAACTGGTCGGCCTCGGACGGATCGAAACCGGCCACGTCGATCGCCAGCTGCATCAGCTGTTCCTGGAAGAGCGGCACCCCGAGCGTCTTGGCCAGCGCGTTGCGCATCCGCGGGTGCGGCACGCTCGGCGGCTCCAGGCCGTTCTTCCGCCTGATGTACGGATGAACCGACCCGCCCTGGATCGGCCCCGGCCGGATCAGCGCCACCTCGATCACCAGGTCGTAGAACTCCCGGGGTTTGAGCCGGGGCAGCGTCGCCATCTGGGCGCGACTCTCCACCTGGAACACCCCCACCGAGTCGGCCCGGCAGAGCATCTCGTAGACCTCGGGGTCGTCGAGCGGCATCGTGCCGATGTCCAGCTCATCGGAGATCATGTCGTACGCGTAGTGCAGCGCGGACAGCATGCCCAGCCCGAGCAGGTCGAACTTGACCAGGTCGACGGCGGCGCAGTCGTCCTTGTCCCACTGCAGCACGCTGCGACCCGGCATCCGGCCCCACTCCACCGGGCACACCTCGATGATCGGCCGGTCGCAGATCACCATGCCGCCGGAGTGGATGCCCAGGTGGCGGGGGAAGTCCTGGACCGCGTTGGCGAACTCGACCACCTGCTCCGGGATGTCCTCGGCGTCGGTGGTGGCGATGTCCCCCCAGCGGTCGATCTGCTTGCTCCAGGCATCCTGCTGACCGGCCGAGAAGCCGAACGCCCGGGCCATGTCCCGCACCGCCGACCGGGGCCGGTAGGAGATCACGTTGGCGACCTGGGCGGTGTGCTCCCGGCCGTACTTGGCGTAGACGTGCTGGATCACCTCCTCGCGCCGGTCCGACTCGATGTCCACGTCGATGTCCGGCGGGCCGTCCCGCTCCGGGGCGAGGAACCGCTCGAAGAGCAGGTTGTAGCGGACCGCGTCGACGTTCGTGATCCACAGCGCGTAGCAGACCGCCGAGTTGGCCGCCGAGCCGCGCCCCTGGCAGTAGATCTTCTCGCGCCGGCAGAACTGGACGATGTCGTAGACGACCAGGAAGTACCCGGGGAAGCCGAGCTCCTCGATCATCCGCAGCTCGTGCTCCAGCTGACGGTAGGCCTTCGGGTCGTCGTCGCCGTACCGCTGCCGGGCCCCGCGCATGGTCAGCTCCCGCAGCCAGCTCATCTCGGTGTGCCCCTCGGGCACCGGGTAGTCCGGCAGCCGCGGGGCGACCAGGTCCAGGTCGAAGGCGAGGTCGTGGCCGTACATCGCGGCGTTCTCCACCGCGCCCGGGTAGTCGGCGAACCGGCGGGCCATCTCGGCGCCGCTGCGCAGGTGGGCGGCGCCGGCCGCGGGTAGCCAGCCGTCCATCTCGTCCAGGCTGCGGCGGGCCCGGACGGCGGCCAGCGCGGTGGCCAGCCGGCGGCGCGACGGGGTGGCGTAGTGCACGTTGCCGGTCGCCACCACCTCCAGCCCGCGGGCACGGGCCAGCTCGAAGAGGGCGTCGTTGCGGTCGGAGTCGTACGGGTCGCCGTGATCGGTCAGCTCGACCGCCACGTTCGGGGCGCCGAACAGGTCGACCAGGCGATCCAGCTCCCGGCCCGCCGCGTCCGTCCCCCCGGTGGCCAGAGCCAGCGGGACCGGACCCTTACGGCAACCGGTCAGCACCAGCACGTGGTCCCGCAGCGTCTCCGCGACCCGCTCCAGGCCGCCGTACTCCGGCCGGCCCTTCTCCCCACCGGCGAGCTGGGCCTCGGAGATCACCCGGGCCAGCCGGGCGTACCCCTCGTGGCCGTGCGCCAGGGCGAGCAGGTGGCTGCCCTCCGGGTCGGGCTCGCCGCTGCGCGGGCGGGTCAGCCCGACCGACAGCTCGGCCCCGAAGACGGTGGGCAGGTCCAGCTCACGGGCCGCCTGGGAGAAGCGGACCACCCCGTAGAAGCCGTCGTGGTCGGTGACCGCCAGACCGGTGAGACCGAGCCGGGCCGCCTCCTCGGCCAGCTCCTCGGGGTGACTGGCGCCGTCCAGGAAGCTGAAGTTGGTGTGGCAGTGCAGCTCGGCGTAGTCGACGGTGGCCTCGGCCCGGAGCAGCCCGGGAGCCCGGCGGTACGGCTCCCGCTTGCGCGTCCAGGCCGGCGAGTCGCCGCCGTCGCCCGCCACCGCGACCGGGTCGACGACCGAGGCCGGGCCGGGCGCGGACCAGAGGTCGCCGGCCGTGTCCGGCGCCCCGGCACGGTCCGGCGCGCGGTCCGGTTTCCGCCGCCCGGACAGGGTGCGCTCCAGATCGGTCCAGGACACGTCGGGGTTGTGGAAACTCATCGGGCCGCCCGGTCAGTCATAGATCGCCTCCACCGTCCACCGGCCGGCGGCCAGCGAGAGCAGCAACGCCCGGCCGTCGGCCAGGGACATCTGGAACCGGGCCCGGCGACGCGCCTCCCCGGGCGCCCACCAGCGCTCGTCGATCGGCCACGGACCGGCCCAGCCGGCGATCGGCAGCGGGGCCGACCGGTCGACGGTCAGCGTGGTGGGGGTGCCGGTCAGCTCCAGCCGGGCGGAGACGCCGACCGGCAGGCCGGTCTCGTCGTGCACGACGGCCGGGATCGGCTCGGGCAGCACCAGTGCGGGAGACGGCCGGGGCAGGCGGCCCGGCCAGGGCGGGAGCAGCGGGGGGCGGCGGGCCTTGCGGCCCCGGACGGCGGTGCCGGGCGGGTGGGCCGGGTCCGGGTGACCCGGAGGTACGCCGGAACCGGCCCCCGGATCGCCGTCAGTGATCAGATCCGGACGCGCAGCGGCCGGTCCAGGAAACGCGGCGGCCGTCTCCGGACGCACGGCGGCCGGCCCCGGACGCACGGCGGCCGGCCCCGGACGCACGGCGGCCGGCCTCGGCTCGCTGCCGGGCTCCCGCGCCGGAGCAGGCTCCGATGCGAGGACCGGGCGCAGGTGGGAGACCGAGGCGAGCCGGCCCGCCTCGGTCCTTTCGGCTCTCCCGCCGGGCCGCGCTCTCTCCAGGGCCGGACCCGTCGAGGTCAGGCCGGTCGGGGCCGGGACCGGAAACCGCCGCGGCGCGGGCGTCGGGGGCAGGTCGGGGGCGACGGCGTGGTCCAGCACCGGGACGGTGACCAGGCCGGGGATCGGATCGGGGTGCGGCGCGGCCGGACGGCTCGGGGTGCGCTCGTCGCCCCACGGCACCAGCCGTACCTGGTCGTCCCCGGAACGCCCGCCGCCGAGCACCGGCGTCACCACCGCCTCCGGGCCGAGCAGGCCCTGCACCCGGCTCAGCGCCCGGTGCGCGCGGTCGCGTTCGGCGCCGGCGTCCCCCCAGAGACCGGGCTGCAACCCGGCGTGCGCGAGCAGGCCGTCCGGGATCAGGCTCAACCGGACCAGGCCCGCGGTCGGCCGGGCCGGGCCGGACCGGCGGGCGCCGGTCAGCCAGCCGTCCAGCTGCCAGCGCACCCGTTCGGCGATCGCGGCCGCGGTGAGCAGGCCGTCGTGCCGCCACACCCGGTGCAGTTCCTGGCCGTCCGCGGTGACCGCCTCGACGCCGAGACGGGTGCAGGCCAGGCCGTGCCCGGCCAGCCGCTCGTGCAGACGCTCGGCCAGCACCCGGCCGGCGAAGGCGGCGGTGTCCACCCGGTCCAGCGGCTCGTCGTAGGTTTCCGTGACGGCCAGGTCGGGCGGCGGCTGCCGGACCGCGAGCGGCCGGTGGTCGGCGCCGCGGGCCAGCCGGTGCGCCAGCGCGCCGTCGAAGCCGAACCTGGTCAGCACGTCGCCGGCCGGCAGCGCGGCGAACTCCCCCAGCGTCTTCACCCCGAGCCGGCGCAGGAGATCGGTGAGTCCGGGCCGGTCCAGCGCCTCGACCGGCACCCCGGCCAGGAATGCCGGGGTCCGCCCCGGCTCGACGATCCGCCCGTCACGGGCCGCGATCCCGGCTGCGAACACCCCGTCCGCGACCCCGGCCTGGCTCTCCACCGCGCAGGCCTGCGCGACGTGCTCGACGATCCGCTCGGCGGCGGCCTCCTCGCCCCCGTAGTACCGGGACGGCCCGCGCGCGGCGAGCGCGCACGCCCCCGGCCGGATCACCTCGACCCCGGCCGCGACCTCCTCGACCGCGGCCACCACCGGCTCGAACGCCCGCGCGTCCCGCCCCGGGTCGTGCTCGACCACGATCAGCTGCGGGCAGCGTCCCTGTGCCTCGCGCCGCCGCAGCCCCCGCCGCACGGTCTCCCGCCGGGCCGCCTCTGAGCAGGCCAGCACCCGGTTGTTCGCGAACACCGCGACCGGCTCGGCCGCGGGCACGCCGAGCACGATCTCGGCGGCGACGACCGGCCAGTCCGGGCACCAGAGCAGCAGCGTACGCAGCGCGGCTTCCACGTCAGACCTCCGCCGGGGAGATCGGCGGCGCCTCGCGCCGCGCCCGCCGGCCCGCCGCCCCCGGCGTGGCCGCGCCCCGCCCGGCCGCGGAGGACCGGGCCACCGGCTGCCCGGCGGGCCACCCCACACGAGCGGCACGCACGCCGGCATCCACCGGCCCCCCGGCGGAACACTCCACACCACCGGCACGCACGCCGTCATCCACCCGACCCCCGGCGGAACACTCCACACGAGCGCCGGGCATGACGGCATCGGCCGCCGGATCCCGGTGGGCGGGACCGGGCGCGAGGACGTCCGGGCGGGTTCGGGGGGTGGCCGGGCGCGCCGCCGGGGCCACGCCCGGACGGGCCATCAGGCCGGGCATCCAGACGGTGAGCTCCTTGGGGCGGGCGGCGGCGCCCCGGCCGTTGGCCACCACGGTGACCTCCCGGCGGCGCAGGCGGCCGCGGCCGTTCCCGAGCCCCTCCCAGCAGCCCCGGCTGACCTGCAACGTCACGTCCGCGCCGGACCAGGCGCCGAACGGCATCAGCACGCTTCCCCGCTGCCGGGCGCGCGCGGCCAGACGGCTCGCGATCGGCGCGGACACCGGCCCGGGCACCGCGGTGACCACCACGTCCACGCCGTCGATCAGCGCGGCCACCACGGTCGGCCAGTCCGGTCCCGGGTCGGGCACCAGCGCGAGCCGTTCCAATGCGATGCCGGTCTCCGCGGCGGCGAGCGCGCCCAGGGCCGGCAGCCCGACGACCGCGCACCAGGAGCCGGCCCGGGAGGCGGCCGCGAGCAGCGCCAGCATCAGTGAGGTCCCGCCACCGGCCCGCGCGGCCCGGCCCCCGGCGACCGCCACCGTGCTGCCCCGGCGCAGGCCACCACCGGGCAGCAGCTTGCCCAGTTCGGCCGCCACCGGCAGCATCCGGTGCGCGCCCGGCTCGTCGGCCTCGCTCGCCGGCCGCACCAGTTGCGCGAGGGCGGCCGTCCCGCTGATCATGCGCCCTGCCATCGTGCCCCGCTCTGTTCCCCGTGTTCTTCCGACCGCGGTGACACCCCGCGCCCGAGCCGCGCGCCAGCGCGCCCCGGCCGAAGTCCTGCCGCGCCCCAGCCCGCTCCAGGCCCGAGTCCGCGTGCCGCCGGTCCCGGCCCGCGCCCGCCCCTCGCCGCTTCCGGGCCCCGCCGAGCCCGCACTTCCGGGCCCCGCCGAGCCCGCACTTCCGGGCCCCGCCGAGCCCGCACTTCCGGCCGGTCGGCACGGGCCGGGGTTCCGGCCCGGGCGGGACCGGACGCGGTGGAATCCGCGCCGCGGTCTTCCGGTGGACCTCCCCCGCCCCGCGGAGCCGGCCGAGCCGAGGGGGTCAGGCTGCCAGTGGCGGCTGATAGGAGAGGCCGAGCGAGGACTCCGCGACCGTGACGAACTGCTCGGCCGCGCGCAACAGGTCGTCGGCCTCGCGGGCGCTCACCACATGGGGGATGCCGGCCTCGGCTGCCGCCCGTTTACCGGCGCCGAGAGCGAAATAGCCGGCCCAGTCACTGAACTCCGGCGCGACCATCACCAGCAGCGACCAGACGCTGGTCGCTCTGGTGCGTCGCCCGGGGGCGCCCGGGCGGGCCCGGGCGGCGAGCAGGGCGGCGGCCGCGCGCAGGGCGGCCAGGTGGGCCGCCGCATATCGCAGGCCGTCGGGTGTCGTGTGCGCCGCCTCGGCCAACCCCTGCCGGGCGATCGCCAACAGCTGGGTGGGAGTGCGGTGGGGCAGCATGTGGGCCGGGACCGTGGGCGCCTCGGCCCGGGCGGTCGCGCCGGGCGTGTGCGCCTGACCGGGAGCCGGCATCAGGCCGTGGGCCGTGGTGCTCGCCATGGTCGTTTCTCCTCGCCTGTTCCGCATCCGACGTGCTGGTCGAACCGGACCGCTGCGGAGGAAGGCGCAACGGGCCACACCGAAGCCGCTCCCGCGGGGCGGCCGTAAAGGCAGGCCGGGTGCCGGGGCTCCACGGGCAGTAGGAGCCCCGGCTGCAGACCGGCCGGATGTGAAGCTTCCCCACACCACACCCGGCCGGCCACCTGCCGGCGGGTCCGCCGCCCGCCACCGGGGGTCGGAGGCGGCGAGCGGCGGCCTGCCTTGTCACGAGGCCCGAACCCGCGAATGCCCGGACCACGTAATGCGGCACTTCGCGGGTGCCGCAGCCGGGAGACGCGCCGCGAAACACGCTCCCGGATGAAGAGCGGATGCCGTCGAGGATCGAACACCTTTCGAACATCCGTTCTAACTACAGCAGAGACTAACACCCGCCTACGACAAAAAGACAACCTTCGCGGCGGCACGCCGCCCACTTTTTCGAACAGATGATCGACACCCGCCCACCCCGCCCGCGGAAGGGGCCGGTCCGGGCGGTATGCCGGGAAATGCACCGGCGCCACGTCCCCCGGGCCGCATCCACGCCACCGGCCCGGACGGCAGCCGTACGAGCGCGCGGCCGCGGCCGCGCGGCGCCGCCGATCCGCCACGTAGCCGCCGCGGGTACCTCGTGATCAGCCCGCAACCGCCGCCGACGGCCGGCCGCCGCGGGTACCTCGTGATCAGCCCGCAACCGCCGCCGACGGCCGGCCGCCGCGGGGCAGACCCGCCCGGACCGGCGGTCCGGCTCCGGCTATCCCGGCGGCGTCCACCGGTAGTGCGTCGACGTGGTGATCTCCTGGAAGCCGCACCGGCGCAGGATGGGCGCGCTGGCCGGGCCCGCGTCGACGTGCAGCAGCCGGAAGCCGCGGGCGACGGCCTCCCGCGCCCGGGCCGCGATCATGGCGTGGTAGAGGCCGCGTCCCCGCCAGTCCGGCGTCGTCGTGCCGCCGAGCAGCGCGACGAAATCGGTGCCCGGGTGGTACACCGCCCACGCGGTGCAGACGAGCCGGGTACCGGCCTCGGCGACCAGGACGGTGATCTGGCCGGGGTCGGCCGACATCCGGGCGATGAGGTCGTCCGCGACCCAGGAGCAGTCGAACCCCCAGACCTCGGTCTGCTGGTCGCCGATCCGGCGCAGGTCCTCGACCTCGCTGACCCGCCGCAGCACGACGCCGTCGGGCAGGACCGGTCCGGCGGCCACCTCCGCGGCGGAGCCGATCAGCACCGCCGTCGGCTCCGACGGTACGAAACCCGCCGCGACCAGGCGCTCGGGAAGATCCGCCGGCCGGTCGTGGGCCCGGACCTTCCACTCCACGCTTTGGCCACGGGCCTGGAAGTAGTCGCGCTGGCGGGCGATCAGGCGGTCGAGCTCGGCGCCGGTCACGCCGACGTCGCGCGGCGCCCGGATCCGTCCCTCGTGCCCGCCGACGATCCGCAGGATCGGACCGTCGTGCTCGTGGGTCACACCGGACGGGACGGCGCCGGGTGGCATGCGCATCTGCGCGTCGTAGGCGGCCCGGAGGGCAGCGGTATCGACCATGGTCACATGGTGCCGGGAGCCGGCCGGCGGGGCGACCCCCGGCCGCGCGGCGTCGCTCGTGCCGTTCACCGGCCCGGCGCCGACACCCGCGTCCGCGGAGCCCCGGCGGACCCGGCAGGGATGGCAGGATGATCGCCGAAGACGACAGCCGCGGCCCGGGAGGCGCCATGACACCGACCATCGTGATCACCGGGGGCAGCTCGGGCGTCGGGCTGGCCGCCGCGAAGCAGCTGGCGGCGCGCGGCGACGAGGTGGTGCTCATCGGGCGGGACCCGGGCCGGCTGGCCGCGGCGGTGGAGCAGGTCCGCACGGCCGGCGGGGGCCGCGAGCCGCAGCACTTCCGGGCCGATTTCGAGCGGCTCGACGACGTACGCCACCTCGCCGACCAGCTGTTGGCCGCCTATCCACGGATCGACGTGCTGGCCAACAACGCCGGTGGGATCATCGGTCGCCCGCGGGAGACCGTGGACGGCTACGAGGCCACCATCCAGGGCAACCACCTGGCCCCGTTCCTGCTCACCCACCTGCTGCGGGACCGGCTGACCGGCGGGCGGGTGGTGAACACCGCCTCCCGCGCGCACATCCAGGGCCGGCCGGGCACGAACTTCACCGACGACCCGAAGTCGTACAGCTCCTGGCGGTCGTACGGCGCCAGCAAGGCGGCCAACATCCTGTTCGCCGCGGAGGCCGCGCGCCGCTGGCCGGACGTGCTGAGCGTCGCGTTCCACCCGGGCGTGGTCCGCACCAACTTCGGCGCCGGCCGGCTCACCCGGCTCTTCTACCGGTACGCGCCCGGCCTGACCACCCCGGAGGCCGCCGGTGAGCTGCTGGCCTGGCTGTGCACCGCCCCGGCCGGCGAACTGCGGAACGGCGCGTACTACGTCGGGCACACCGTCACCCGCCCGGCCGCGCACGCCCGCGACCCGCGGCTGGCCGCCGATCTCTGGGCGGCCAGCCGGGCGGCGACCGGCCTGGACCCGGAGCCGGCCTGACCCTGCGTGGCCCGCGCCGCACCGGTCCGCGAGCCGGGTACGCCGGCCTGAACCCGGAGCCGGCCTGACCTTGCGTGGCCCGCGCCGCACCGGTCCGCGAGCCGGGTACGGTGGCTCGATGACCGCCGATCGGGAACCGCTGGTCACCCTGCACGTATGGCGGGTGCCGCGGCGTGCCGCCGGCTCGGCCATGCTGCGCATGGCCTTCGCCCGCCGCCATCTGGCCGGGCTGCGGTTCGGCAAGTTCCTGGGCACCGGCACCGGCGACACCTTCGGGCCCGGCGACGCGGACCCCACCCGGTGGGCCGCGATCACGGTGAGCGACGCGCCGGTACGGTTCCCGGCCTGGGACCGGATCGCCACCGGCCAGGCCCGGCTGGAGCTGGAGCCGCTGATCAGCCGGGGCACCTGGGCCGGGCGCGCCCCGTTCCGGCCGACCGGCCGCCGCCACGACGGCATGGTGCTGGCGCTGACCCGGGCCCGGCTGCGGCCGACGCGGGCGCTGCGCTTCTGGCGGGCCGTCCCGGCGGTGGCCCGGGAGGTGGCCGCGGCGCCCGGGCTGCTGGCCCGGTTCGGGGTCGGTGAGGCGCCGATCGGCTGGCAGGGCACCGTCAGCGTGTGGCGCGGCGCGGCGGATCTCACCGCGTTCGCGTACCGTCAGCCGGGACACCGCGCGGCGATCGCCCGCACCCCGGCCGATCGCTGGTACGCCGAGGAGCTGTTCGCCCGGTTCGCGGTGCACGACATCAGTGGTGACCGGTCCGTGCTGGGCTGGGCCGCTGACGGAGGGGAGCGGACGTAAGCGATGAGGCTCGTAGCGTGGCAGCCGGACGACCTCCTGCGGCGGCTCGACGACGTGGTCGCGGTGTACGGCGAGGCGATGGGTTACCGCCAGGAGCTGCTGCAGACCCGCCGGGGCTACATCGGCTCGCACGTGCGCCGGCCGGGGTTCCGCGCGGTGGCCACGCTGACCGCCGAGGGCCGGGTGATGGGCTTCGGCTACGGCTACACGTCCGCCCCCGGCCAGTGGTGGCACGACCAGGTGCGCTACGCCCTCGGTGAACAGTCCCGGCGGCAGTGGCTGACCGACTGTTTCGAGGTGGTCGAGCTGCACGTGCGCCCGGCCGCCCAGGGGCACGGGGTGGGCGCCCGGCAGCTGCGCGCGCTGCTGGCCATGGCGACGGGGCGGACCGTGCTGCTGTCCACCCCGGAGGCCGACGAGCAGGCGTCCCGCGCCTGGCGGCTGTACCGCCGTTTCGGTTTCACCGACGTCCTGCGGCACTTCTACTTCCCGGGTGACGAGCGGGCGTTCGCCGTGCTGGGCCGGGAGCTGCCGCTGGCCGAGCGTCCGGTGGAGGACGCCTCCGGCCTGGCCGGCGCCTGACCGTGCCGGCCCGTACCCCCGCCTCGCCCCCGGCGCCCGGTCCCGGGGCCGCACCGCCGCGTGCCGCCGATCCCGGCCCGGCGGCCGGCCGCGCGCGGTGGCTGCCGTGGGGGCTGCTCGCCGCCCTGGTGCTGGTGCAGATCTGCTATCCGCTGACCGCCGGGGACGACCGGGCCCGGCTGACCGTGCTGACCGTGCTGCTCGGCGTCGCGTTCTCGGTGTCGCACGCGCTGCTGACCCGGGGCCCGCGGGCGGTCGGCGCGCTGCTGCTGACCGCGACGCTGGGCGGTTTCGCGGTCGAGGCGGTCGGTGTGGCGACCGGTTTCCCGTTCGGCGCCTACGAGTACTCCGGCCGGCTCGGGCCACGCGTCCTCGACGTACCGTTGATCATCCCGCTGGCCTGGACCTGGATGGCGTGGCCGGCGTGGCTGGCGGCGCTGCGCGTCGCGCGGCGGCCGGTGGCGCGCGTCGCGGTCGCGGCGGCCGGCCTGGCCGCGTGGGACCTCTTCCTGGACCCGCAGATGGTCGCCGAGGACTACTGGCGCTGGCTCGATCCGGTGCCCGCGCTGCCCGGTGTGCCCGGCATCCCGATCGGCAACTACCTGGGCTGGGTGGGGTTCGCCGTGGTCCTGATGGCCGCGCTCGCGGCCGTCGCGGGCCGCTCGGCGCTCCACCCGCGTCCCTCGGACGCGCCGGCCCTCGCCCTGTGGCTGTGGACGTACGCCTCCTCGGTGCTCGCCCACGCCGCCTTCCTCGACCTCCCGGCGTCCGCGGCGTGGGGCGCCGGGCTGATGGGGGCCGCCGTCCTGCCGCTGCTGCCGCGCCTGCGAACCCCCGGATGACCGGATCCGCCGCCTGGCTCGCGCTGCTGCCGGCGCTGCTGCTCACCGGGCACACCGCGGTCAACGCGCGGCTGCTGCGCCGCCCCCGCCGGGACGCGACCACCGCGGAACGCGTGGCCGTGCTGCTGCCGCTGCGCGACGAGGCCGCCCGGGTCGCCCCGTGCCTGCGGTCGCTGCTCGCCCAGCGGGGGGTGGCCGACCTGACCGTGCACGTGCTCGACGACGGCTCCACCGACGGCACCGCCGAGGTGGTGCGCGCGGTCGCCGGCGAGGCGCCCGGGACCCGGCTGCGCCTGCACACCGGCGCCCCGCCACCGGCCGGCTGGCTCGGCAAGCCGCACGCCTGCCACCAGCTCGCGCGGCTGGCCGGCGACGCGGACGTGCTGGTGTTCGTGGACGCGGACGTGGTGCTGCGCCCGGATGCCGTCGCCGGGGCCGTCGACCTGCTCCGGCGGGCCGGGGTGGCGCTGCTCAGCCCGTACCCGAAGATCGTCGGCGCCGGGCGCCTGGTCCAACCGCTGCTGCAGTGGTCCTGGCTGACCTTCCTGCCGTTGCGCGGCATGGAGCGTTCGGCGCGGGCGTCGCTGGCCGCCGCCGGCGGCCAGTGGCTGGTCCTGGACCGGGCCGGCTACCGGGCGGCCGGCGGGCACGCCGCGGTCCGCGCCGAGATCCTGGAGGACATCGCGCTGGCGCGCGCGGTGAAACGGGCCGGCGGCCGGATCGCGCTGGCCGACGGCTCGCGCCTGGCCACCTGCCGGATGTACGACTCCTGGCGCGAGCTGGCCGACGGCTACGCCAAGTCGCTGTGGGCGTCGTTCGGGTCCGCGGCCGGCGCGGCCGCCGTCGTGGTCCTTCTCCTCCTGCTGTACGCCCTCCCCCCGCTGGCCGCGCTCGTCCCCGGGTACGCCCTCGTGGCGCTGCTCGCCTACCTGCTGGGCGTGACCGGCCGGGTGATCAGCGCCCGGGCCACCGGCGGCCGGGTCCTCCCGGACGCCCTGGCCCACCCGCTCTCGATCGCGCTGTTCGCCTGGCTGGTCGCCCGCTCGTTCCACCTGCGCCGGCGCCGCCGCCTCGCCTGGCGCGGCCGCGCCCTGCCCTGACCGGCCGGGCACCCGGCCCACCTGCGGGCGGCGACCTCGCCCACCGGGACCGGCGAGCGGCGGGGTGAGCCGGACGCGCGGGCCCGGCCGGGCGCCGGAGGCGGGCATCGTCGATCATCTGAGGATGAGCGACATCGTGGTGATCGGCGCCGGCGTCGGCGGCCTGGCCGCGGCGATCCGGCTGGCCGAGGCCGGGCACCGGGTCACCGTCTACGAGCGGTCCGGCGAGGTCGGCGGCAAACTGGCCGGCTACGAACGCGACGGTTTCCGGTTCGACACCGGCCCCAGCCTGCTCACCCTGCCGGAGGTCTTCGCCGAGCTGGACCTGGGCCTGCGCCCGCAACCGCTGGACCCGGTGGTCCGGCACTTCTTCCCGGACGGCACGGTCCTGGACTCCTCGTCCGAGCACGAGGTCTTCCTGGACCGGATCGCCACCACTCTGGGTCCGGACGCGGCACGTGACTGGGCCCGCTTCTGGCGTCGCGCCGAGCGGATCTGGCACGCGTCGTGGGAGTCCGTGCTGCAACGCCCGGTCACCGCGGCGTCGCTGGCCCGGCTCTCCTGGCGGCTCGGCGACCTGGCCGCCATCGCGCCGGGCCGCTCGCTGCGCTCGCTGGGCCGCCACTACCTGCGCGATCCGCGGTTGCGGATGCTGCTGGACCGCTACGCCACGTACGCCGGCGCGGACCCGCGCCGCGCGCCGGCGGCGCTCGCCGCGATCCCGTACGCCGAGCTCGCGTTCGGTGGCTGGTACCTGCCGGGTGGCCTGGTCACGCTGGCCGAGGCGCTGCGCGGGCGGTGTGCCGCCGCCGGCGTACGGATCCACCTGGGCACGCCCGTCGCCGCGATCGACGCCGACCGCAGGGTGCGCGGCGTGCGCCTGGCCGGCGGGGCGTTCGTGCCGGCCGACGTCGTGGTGTCCAACGTGGACGCGCTCACCCTCTACCGGGATCTGCTGCCCGCGCCGGGGCCGCTGGCCGCGCTGGCCGATCGCAGCGTGGCCGGGTTCGTGCTGCTGCTCGGGGTGCGCGGGCCGAGCCCGGAACTGGCCCACCACAACGTGTTCTTTCCACCGGACTACGACGCCGAGTTCGACGCGGTCTTCGGCGGCCCGGGACGGCGGGCGCGACCGGCCGGCGACCCCACCGTCTTCGTCACCCGGGCGCTGGACCCGGCGGTCGCGCCGGACCGGCACGAGGCATGGTTCGTGCTGGTGAACGCGGCGCCGCAGGGCACCGGATGGTCGGCGGTGGACTGGCGGCGGCCGGGGCTGGCGCAGGCGTACCGGGACCGGGTCCTGGACGTGCTGGCCGCGCGCGGACTGGACGTCCGGGACCGGCTGGTCTTCGCCGAGGTACGGACGCCGGCCGATCTGGCCGACGCGACCGGGGCGCCGGGCGGGGCGATCTACGGCACCGCGGGCGGCCTGCTGCGCCCCGGCAACCGCGCGGCGGTCGACGGGTTGTTCCTGGTCGGCGGCTCGGTGCACCCGGGCGGCGGGCTCCCGATGGTCACCCTCTCGGCCCGGATCGCCGCCGACCAGATCGGCCCGGCCTGAGCTTTTGTCGTTCCACCCGTTCGGCGGGGCTTGGTGCGCTTCCTGCGACGGGCAGGCCGTTGGTGGGCCTGGGCGGTGATCAGCACGACTCCCACGTCGTGGTGGGGAGTGGTGGGCCGGGCGTCGCGTGGCTGTGGTCTGGTCCCACCGAGCGTAGAGGAGGAGCCGAGGAGCGGATACCGGCTGTGCCGCGTTCACGTCGTCGTAGCGCTACGGCCGGCGCCGAGGCTGCGCGCCAGCTTGCCGAGAGCCCGGGCCAGGCGGGCGGGCGCGGAGTCGACGGCGGGGATGGCGACCGGCCTGACTCGGCCGTTGTGCAGGGCGGTGAACCGCCAGCCGTTCGGAGTGCGGACGGCGACCAAGGTCTGCCGGGACAGCCGTCGCCTGGGCAGCGTCGATCGCCAGGGCATCAGAACCGATGCAGTGCCGTGGATTATGGCGACGTCCGGGCTGACGTGGCGGATCGATTCGATTCCGCCGACGAGAGCGGATCCGGCGAGCACGCCACGGAAGAGCCGGTCGTGGGCCTCCTGCATCGGTCCGCGACCGACCGCACGGGTGCCGTCATAGGAGACGTAGTCGGAGTCTTCGGTGAAGCAGTCCGCGTAGGCGACTGCGTCGTTGTCGGTCCATGCCTGCATGAGGCGCTCGAACAGGGTTCTGACGGCGTGGTCGTCGGCATGCATGTGCGCTCCCCCATCGACTACGATTAGGCGTTCGAAACTTACGATAACAGGAACTTACGATGGCAGAAAGGTTCGAATGTCGAAGGATCAGATGATCGGCCTCGTAGCCACGCACCTGCGGCTGCTGCAGCGCGCCGCTGACGCGTTCGACGAGGCCGTAGCGGCTGCGCTGGGGATCAACCGCACGGATCTGCGGGCGTTGGACCTGCTGCTGGGAAACGACACGCCGGTCTCGGCCGGAGAGTTGAGCGACGCGCTGAGGCTGAGTCCGGCCGCCACGACCACGGTCATCGACCGCCTGCAACGCGCCGGACTCGCCGACCGGATTCCGGACCCGCACAACAGGCGGCGGGTCCTCGTTGCGGCCACCAACACCGCCCGTGACGCCGAAAACCGGATCTACGCGCCGGTCGGCGTCGCGGGTTCCGAGGCCCTGGGCCGATACACGCACGAGCAACTCGCCACCATCGTCGACTTCCTCCGCGTGGCCCGCCGAGTCCAGGAAGAGCAGGCAAGCCGGCTCGCGGGCACCGAAGCCCGGCAGCCTGCGCCGGGGAGCCGGCTCCGCCGGGCCGGCTCCGACGGGGGGCCGGGGCTTGCGGTTTGAGCATCGTGACACCGAGGCCGACGCGAGCATCGTCGACCGTGTGTGGCGTACCGTTAGCGACACCTCGGACACCATGACATCCGCGGCACGCACATCGTGCCAGTTGATTCTCACGCGAACGCGGGGACACCTTCGCGCCATCGTGCGTGGACCGGAGACCGCGGCGACCACGGCACCGGTCCCCCCGGACGCCGAGTTCCTGGGGATCCGGTTCGCGCTCGGTGCCGTTCTCCGGCCCCATCCCGCTGCCTCCATCGTCGATGGCCACGCGACGCTGCCCGTGACCGGCTCGAACCGGATCGTCATCGGTGGCGAGGACTGGGAGGCGCCGACGTACGAGAATGCCGAGCATTTCGTCCGACGCCTGCAGGGCGCGGGTCTGCTGGCGCGCTCGCAGCTGCCGGGATCGGGGCATCCCGAGACTCACCGGTCCCGACGAACCCTGCAACGCCGATATCGCGCGACCACCGGCCTCTCCCAGGTTGCTGTGACGCAGATCGATCGCGCGAACGCCGCCGCCACCATGCTGCGCGACGGCCTCGACTGGCGTGCGGCCGTCGCGACGCTGGGCTACTTCGACCAGGCGCATCTGGCACATGCGCTGCGGCGCTACGTCGGGCACACCGCCCGCGGGCTGGGGGCAGCGGGCGATGCCGCGATGTCGTTCCTGTACAAGACCGGCCCGGAGCCCGGCAGCTAGCCTCCCGTTGGCCGGCCGCCCGAGCGGCTGCCACCGATCCTAGTTCGGAGGAGAACCGTGCTGCTCAGCGTCAATGTCTTCGTCAGCCTCGACGGCGTCATGCAAGCCCCGGGAGCACCCGGCGAGGACCCCTCGAACGGCTTCGACCGCGGTGGCTGGCTCGTGCCGCACGCATCCGAGCACACCAACGAGGTTGTCGAGGGCTGGTTCGGCAAGGCGGACGCGTTCCTCTTCGGCCGCACGAGCTACGGCCTGCTCGGCGGGTACTGGCCGAAGGTCACCGCACCGAACGATCTGATCGCCACCAAGCTGAACACCCTGCCGAAGTACGTGGTCAGCAGAACCCTGACAGACGACGAGGCCGACTGGAGCCCGACGACTGTTCTGCGCGGTGACCTCGTCGATGACGTACGCCGGCTCAAGCAGCTGCCTGGCGAAGAACTCCAGGTGCACGGCAGCTGGCAGCTCGTCCAGGCGCTGCACCGGGCCGAACTCGTCGACCGCTACCGGCTGTTGCAGTACCCGGTCGTCGTCGGAACCGGCAAGCGCCTGTTCTCCTGCGGGTCGACGCCCGTCACACTGCAGGTCGCGGAAGGAGACGCGCGCGTGCTGCCCAACGGCGTCGTCTCGCTGACCCTGACCCCCGCCGGCTTCGGCGAGCTCTCCGCCGGCTCCTACGCCGTGGAAGGGGGACGCTCGACAGCGATCTCCCACTGACCAGGGATTCGCGCGGCTCGCATCCCTCGGCGGCGGCTCAACCACCGTGAGCGGCGAGGAACGCCTGCGCGATGCCGGAGGCCAGGTCGGCCGGGTTGCGGGCGGCGATCGCGCGCCCGCCGGTCGCCTTGGCCATGCCCTGCAACGCGGACATGTTCGCGTCCGGGCCGTAGCCGACGGCGATCACCGGGACCGGCCGGGCCGGGTCCGCGCTCGCCGACAGCCTGGCCAGGAAGTCGGCCTGGGACATCTTGACGTCCGTCCCGCCGTCCGAGCCGTCGGTGAGGACCACCACCACCGTGGCGGCGTCCGGCCTGGCCCGCCCGCGCATCTCCGCGACGCCGTCCAGCACGGTCTGGTACAGCGGCGTCCCCGCGTTCGCCACCGGCCGGTACGACCCGATCTTGGCAGCCAGCCGGTCGCGCCGGGGCCGGCCGGCGTCGGACGCCGTGATCGGTCCGAACGACACCTCCTCGGTGTGCGCCGGGCCGCCCGGGCGGGAGGTGCCGAAATACCACATACCGAGGCTGGTCTCCTCGCCGAACAGCTGCGCCGCGGTGGCGCCGGACTCGCGCAGCAGCGAGGCCTTGGTGACGACGCGCCCGGCCCGGTCGGTGATCCGCTCGTTCATCGAGCCGGACGCGTCGATCAGCAGCAGCACCTGGAAGGCCACCGACTTGTAGCCGGACCACTGCCGGGCCGGACCGAGCAGCCGCTCGGGCGCGGCCGGCGGGCGCAGCGCCCCCTTGGTGGCCGTGGCGCGGAATCCGGCGCCGGTGACCGCCTCCGCGGTGATCGCCGCGCGCAGCCGCTCGGCGAGCTCGGCCGGGGCGCCCCCGCGCACGGCGTACGGATAGTCGGCGTCGACCTGGCCGTCCGCCGGCGCCGAGCCGGCCAGCCGGACCCTGTGCCCGGCCTGCTGATAGGCGGTGAGCTGCTGCTCGGTGGTCGGGAAGACGCCGACCTCGTAGCTGGCGGTGGTCGAGTCGGACTCGGCGGCCAGCTGCCGGAAGATCTCAGCCGGCTCCACCGCGGCGTTCTCCAGCCGGCTGCGCAGGGTGAGCGCCTGCAGCTTGGCGATCCCGGCGTCGGTGCTGGCGGCGGCGGTGGCCCGGTGCAGGGCGAAGACGCCGAGCAGACCGGTCGTGGTGATCAGCGGGTCGGACATCCGGACGGCCGGCAGCCGCGCCTGGGCCGCCCCCTGCACCAGGCCGGTCCAGGACGTCCGGCCCTGCGGGGCGAACACCGTGCTGATCGCTTCCGGTCCGGCGATCACCAGGGGCGACCAGCCGAGCGGCGCGCCGCTGGTGGTCCACTGCTCGCCCCGGGCGCCGGCGATCGCCAGCCAGGCGCTGCTGGAGGGCACCCACACGTCCGGCCGCGGCGTGGTGGTGAGGACGGCGCCGGGTTCCACCGCCCGCACCGCGATCTCGGAGCAGCGCTGGCCGGGCCGGCGCAGGGCGCCGGCCGCGTTCTCGATCACCGGGGCGATCTCCGGCGCGGCGGCCACCCGAAGTTTCTCCTCGGGGCAGGGCGGCGCGGTCGGCCGCGGCGACGTGGGCGGGGCGGCGCTGGGCTCGGCGACCGGGGTCCCGTCGCGGTTGCTCATCAGCCGCCAGGCGATCCCGCCGGCGGCCAGCAGGACCAGCACGACCACCGCCGCGGCCAGCAACGTGCGGCCCCGGCTCAGGGGTGGCTCGTGGGGCGGCCGGCTCCACTGCGTCCGGTCGGGCAGACGTGGGTCGGGCCACTCGTTGTCGGACATGCCACCCTACCTCGCGTAATGGCCAGCACCCGGGGTGAAGACCAATGCCGATGGGAGCGGATAGTAGTCGCGGATCCATGTCTGGCAATGGCTTGCGCGGTTCCGGCCACCATCTCGGCACATCCGTGACCGTCAGGACATCAATCGGGGCGCCGCGACGGCGATCACGATGAGCTCGCCGTCCCCGCTGAGCCCGACCGGCTCGCGCCCCCAGCCGCCGTAGATCCGGTCCACCCGGAAGCCCGCCTCGCGCAGCGAGTCACGCAGCTGCGCCTCGGTCCGCAGACGCAGCGTCGCCGAGTTCGCCAGGTCGCGCCCGTCGGCGAACCGGTAGCGCCGGGTGACGTGCACGGTGTTCGGCCCGGTCAGCTCGGCCTCGCTCCACGCCTGCACGCCGGCGCCGTCGCCGAGCACCACGGTGCGCCACGAGTCCCGCGGGTTCCACCGCCGCCACGGCTCGCCGGCCGGGTCCCGGCTGTCGAAGATCAGCCGGCCCTCCGGGATCAGCGCCCGGCGCAGCCCGCGCAGCACCGCGTCCCACTCGTCGTCGTCGGTGAACGACTGCGCCACGTGACCGGTCATCATGGCCGCGTCGTACGACCTCGCGGGCAGCTGCCCGGCCGAGCCCCGCAGCCACTGGACCCGGTCGCCGCCGGGTTTGCGCCGGGCCGCCGCCAGCGCGGCCGGCGCCGGGTCGACCGCGGTGACCCGGTGCCCGGCCCGGGCCATGGCGATGGCCAGCCGGCCGGTGCCGCAGCCCAGGTCGGCCACGCGCGGCGCGGAGCGCTCGGCGAGCACGGCCATGAACAGGTCGTCGTCCCAGCCCCACGGACACTCGGCGTCGTGGATTTCGACCAGCCGGGGGTCGTGGAGCTCGCCATGCCACACACCCAGGACTCTAAACGCAGCGTCGGCACCTGACCACCCGATGTGGACGGACGGTCAGAGGGCGCGCACCCCGAACGGGAGCCGGCCGGAGGCGATGTGCTCCAGCACCACCTCGCGCAGCGCGGCGGCGGCGTGCGGCAGGACCGCCGCGCGGCGCTGGGCCAGCGCGATCGTGCGGCGCATCCCGGGCGGCGCGAGCGGGGTCGCCCGCAGCAGCGGCCGGTTGGCCAGCACCATGCTCGGCACCAGCGCGACGCCGAGACCGGCCTCGACGAAGGCCAGCACGGCGTCCATCTCGCCGCCCTCGACCGCGAACTTGGGGGTGAAGCCGGCCCGCTCGCAGGCGTGCAGGGTGACCTCGCGGATGTCGTAGCCCTCCCGGAACATCACCATCGGGGTGTGCCGCAGCTCGGCCAGCTCCAGCTGCCGCCCCACGGTGGGCGGCGGGCCGTCCGCGACCGAGGCCACCACCAGGCTCTCCCGGACCAGCGCGGTGGTGGCCAGCGCCGGGTCGATCCCGTGCTCGGGCTGGACGATCAGGGCCAGGTCGAGGGTGTGCGCCAGCAGCCCGGCGATCAGGTCCTGCGAGCTGCCCTCGCTGACGTGCAGCTTGACCTCGGGGTGGTCGCCGCGGAAGCTGCGCAGCACGGCGGGCACCAGCGAGGAGCACAGGCTCGGGGTGGCGCCCAGCCGGACCTCGCCCCGGCGCAGGCCGACGATGTCCTGTACGGCGTCGCGGGCGGCGTCCGCGTCGGCGACGATCCGCTGGGCCATTGGCAGCAGCGTCTCGCCGGCCACGGTGAGGGCGACCGCACCGCGGCGGCGCTCGAAGAGCGGGGCGCCGAGGGACGCTTCCAGGGTGTGAATCTGCTTACTCAACGTAGGCTGCGAGACGCCCAGAATGTCCGCTGCTTGTGTGAAATGCCGGGTCTCTACCACCGCCAGGAAGTACCTTAGTTGTTGTAGCTGCACCGTAATAGCATATCGCTATGGCCACCCGCCTGATCATGCATTAGACGAATGGTTCGGGACTTTCTACCGTTCAGGTTGTGGCGGTAGACACTCCTATTCCGAAGACCAAGAACGCGGCGGGGGCGACGGCAACGCCCACCCCGCGCCGGGTGGTCCGGCCCTCGTCGGTCACCTTGAAGATCATCATGGCGGTCAGCGGCATCCTGCTGGTGCTCTTCCTGTTCGCGCACATGGCCGGCAACCTCAAGATCTTCTTGGGTGAGACCGACTTCGACCACTACGCGCACTGGCTGCGTACGATCGGCACGCCCCTGCTGCCGGACACCTGGTTCCTCTGGATCCAGCGCGCCCTGCTGACCGTGGCCCTGGTCGCGCACATCTACGCGGCGGCCGTGCTGACCCGCCGGGCCCGGCAGGCCCGCCCGGTCAAGTACGCGCACCGCCCGAAGATCCAGGGCAGCTACGCCGCCCGGACCATGCGCTGGGGTGGCGTGATCGTCTTCCTCTTCGTCATCTACCACATCCTGGACCTGACCACCGGCCACCTGAACCCGAAGGGCGACCGGGAGCACCCGTACGCCAACGTGGTCGCGGACTTCGCGCCGGACCGCTGGTTCGTGACGCTCTTCTACACGCTGGCCGTCGTGGCCGTCGGTCTCCACCTGGCGCACGGCATCTTCAGCGCCGCCCGCACCCTCGGCCAGCAGACCGAGAAGGGCCAGAAGCGCGCCAAGTACATCTCGATCGCGCTGTCGCTGGTGCTGGTCGTCGGATACCTCTCGGTGCCGTTCGCGGTGCTGACCGGATTGGTGGACTGAAATGGCAGAGACGGAATTCTGGACCGAGGGCGACCCGATCGCCGACCAGGCCGCCCCGGACGGGCCGGTCGAGACCCGCTGGGAGCGCCGCCGGTTCAGCGCCAAGCTGGTCAACCCGGCGAACCGGCGCAAGCTGACGGTCATCATCGTGGGCACCGGCCTGGCCGGCGGCTCGGCCGCGGCGACGCTCGCCGAGGCGGGCTACCACGTCAAGTCGTACTGCTTCCAGGACAGCCCGCGCCGGGCGCACTCGATCGCCGCGCAGGGTGGCATCAACGCCGCCAAGAACTACCGCAACGACGGCGACTCGATCTACCGGCTGTTCTACGACACCGTCAAGGGCGGTGACTTCCGCGCCCGCGAGTCCAACGTGTACCGGCTCGCCCAGGTGTCGGTGAACATCATCGACCAGTGCGTGGCGCAGGGTGTCCCGTTCGCCCGGGAGTACGGCGGCCTGCTGGACAACCGGTCGTTCGGCGGCACCCAAGTGTCCCGGACCTTCTACGCCCGGGGCCAGACGGGCCAGCAGCTGCTGCTCGGCGCCTACCAGGCGATGGAGCGGCAGATCGGCCTCGGCAACATCGAGATGCACACCCGGCACGAGATGCTCGAGCTGATCGTCGCCGACGGCAAGGCGCGCGGCATCGTGGTCCGCGACCTGGTCACCGGCGAGATCACGACCGAGTTCGCGGACGCCGTGGTGCTCGCCTCGGGCGGCTACGGCAACGTCTTCTTCCTCTCCACCAACGCCAAGGGCAGCAACGTCACGGCGACCTGGCGGGCGCACCGCAAGGGCGCGCTGTTCGCCAACCCCTGCTACACGCAGATCCACCCGACCTGCATCCCGGAGTCCGGCTCGCACCAGTCGAAGCTGACCCTGATGTCCGAGTCGCTGCGCAACGACGGCCGGGTGTGGGTGCCGAAGGCGCAGAACGACAAGCGGGCCCCCGGCGACATCCCCGAGGACGAGCGCGACTACTACCTGGAGCGCATCTACCCGTCGTTCGGCAACCTGGTCCCGCGTGACATCGCGTCGCGGGCCGCCAAGAACGTCTGCGACGAGGGCCGCGGCGTCGGTCCGGGTGGCCTCGGCGTCTACCTGGACTTCGCGGACGCGATCAGGCGGCTGGGCCGCAAGGCGGTCGAGGCCAAGTACGGCAACCTGTTCGAGATGTACCAGCGGATCACCGGCGAGGACCCGTACGAGGTCCCGATGCGGATCTACCCCGCGGTGCACTACACGATGGGCGGCCTCTGGGTCGACTACGACCTGCAGTCCACCATCCCGGGACTGTTCGTGATCGGCGAGGCCAACTTCTCCGACCACGGCGCGAACCGGCTCGGCGCCTCGGCCCTGATGCAGGGCCTGGCGGACGGCTACTTCGTGCTGCCGAACACGATCAACAACTACCTGGCGGCCGGGCCGTTCCCGAAGCTCGACGAGACCCACGAGGCCGTCGTCGCGGCCCGCAAGCAGGTCGAGGACCGGCTCGCCAGGTTCCTCTCGATCAACGGCGACCGTACCGTGGACTCCTTCCACCGCGAGCTCGGCCACATCATGTGGGAGTACTGCGGCATGGAGCGCACCGAGGAGGGCCTGACCAAGGCGATCGGCCTGATCCGGGCGCTCAAGGAGGAGTTCTGGACCCGGGTCAAGGTGCCCGGCAAGGGCGCCGAGCTCAACCAGAACCTGGAGCGGGCCGGCCGCGTCGCCGACTTCTTCGAGCTGGCCGAGCTGATGTGCATCGACGCGCTGCACCGGCGGGAGTCGTGCGGCGGTCACTTCCGGGGCGAGAGCCAGACCCCGGACGGCGAGGCGCTGCGCCACGACGACGAGTTCAGCTACGTCGCCGCGTGGGAGTACGCCACCGCCGAGGGCGGCAAGCCGACCCTGCACAAGGAAGCGCTCGAATTCGAGTACGTCCACCCGAGCACGCGGAGCTACAAGTAATGGACATCAAGGTCAGGGTGTGGCGTCAGGCCGGCCCCGCCGACCAGGGGCGGATGGTCACCTACGACGTCAAGGGCATCTCCCCCGACGCGTCGTTCCTGGAGATGATCGACGTCCTCAACGAGACGCTGATCCTCAACGGCGACGACCCGATCGCGTTCGACCACGACTGCCGTGAGGGCATCTGCGGCATGTGCAGCATGGTCATCAACGGCGTGGCGCACGGCCCGGAGAAGGCCACCACCACCTGCCAGCTGCACATGCGGCACTTCTCCGACGGCGACGTGATCGACGTCGAGCCGTGGCGGGCCAGGGCCTTCCCGGTGATCAAGGACTTGGTCGTCGACCGGTCCGCGTTCGACAAGATCATTCAGGCGGGCGGCTACATCAGCGTCCCGACCGGCACCGCGCCGGACGCCCATGCCACGCCGGTGCCGAAGAAGGACGCGGACGCCGCGTTCGAGGCGGCCACCTGCATCGCCTGCGGCGCCTGCGTGGCGGCCTGCCCGAACGGCTCGTCGATGCTGTTCACCGCCGCGAAGATCACCCACCTCGGCCTGATGCCGCAGGGCCAGCCGGAGCGCGACAGCCGGGTGATCGACATGCTGCAGGCGCAGGACGACGCCGGCTTCGGCGGCTGCACCAACATGGGCGAATGCGCCGAGGTCTGCCCGAAGGGCATCCCGCTGAGCCTGATCGGCCGCCTGAACAGCGACTACCGCAAGGCGATCGCCAAGCACTGAGGTGCTCGGCGGAGCCGGTGACCGGGACGCCGCACGGTGTTCCGGTGGGTCACCCACTCCAGGCGTCCGGCACAACGGCGTGCCGGGCGCCCGGTTCCCCGCCCGTGGCCACGGCCACGGGCGTTCCGCATCTCCCGCCCGTGCCCGTGGCCACGGGCGTTCCGCATTTCCCGCCCGTGGCCGTGGCCACGGGCGTTCCGCGTTCCCCGCCCGTGGCCGTGGCCGTGGCCGTGGCCACGGGCGTTGCGTATTCGCCGGTCCGGACGCCGGCGGGTCGGTCATGACCCGGTCAGGGCGGCGGCGATGGCCACCGTGTGCTGGTACTCGCGCCAGCCGGCGAGCAGGCCGTCCCGGGTGCGCAGGACGGCGATGAACGGCGCCGACGCCTGCACGCCGGTCACCTCGTGGGTGCCGACCAGCTCGTACTCCACGATGATCACCTCCGGATCGGCGGTCTCGTGGACCACGATGTTCCGGCAGTCGTCGAAACGCACCGGGAAGCTCGCCCGCCCGGCCCGGGTGTGCTCCAGCACCCGCTGCCGGCCCTGGATGCGGGTGGGCCGGCCGGGCGGCGCGAACGGCGTCTCGACCAGCACGTCGTCGGCGAGCATGTCGTCGTCGTAGGTGGGCTCACCGGCCAGCCACCGGAGACGCATCCGAGCGAAGATTTGCTGTGGTGTCACGGGTACCTCCGACTAAGGTGAGCGGGAACTCGACTTCGTCTCGCTTCGCCGAGAATAATGAGTGGATGCTCACCTTGCCAGACCTGCCGCCGGGCGGCGCCGCCTCCGCTTCCGCCCCGAGCCCGCGACCCGAAGGGCCCGCGACGCCCCTGGCCGCCCCCGCCGACACCCCCGACTCCGCCTCGCGGCCGGAACAACCCGCGACGCCCCTCGCCACCCCAACCCCGCCTCGCGGCCGGAACAACCCGCAACGCCCCTCGCCACCCCCGCCGACACCCCCGACCCCGCCTCGCGGCCGGAACAACCCGCAACGCCCCTCGCCACCCCCGCCGACACCCCCGACCCCGCCTCGCGGCCGGAACAACCCGCAACGCCCCTGACCACCCCCACCGACACCCCCGACCCCGCCTCGCGGCCCGAGCGACCCGAGGCGCCCGCGCCGGGCGGCGCGCCGTGGGCGGACGGGCCGCCGCTGCGGGCGGACGCGCAGCGCAACCGGGCCCGCATCCTCGACGCGGCCGAGGCGGTGTTCGCCGAGTCCGGCGCGGGCGCGTCGACCCAGGAGGTGGCACGGCGGGCCGGGGTCGCGATCGGGACCGTGTTCCGCCATTTCCCCACCAAGAACGACCTGCTCGCGGCGATCATGAAGCGGCTGCTGGCCCGGCTGGTCGCCGAGGCCGGGCAGCTGGGCGGCGGCGACGGCCTGTTCGACTTCTTCCGGCGCCTGGTGGCGCAGGCGGCCGGCAAGCGTTCCGTGGTCGACCTGCTGGCCCGGGCCGGGGTGGACGTCCGGCTCCCGGACGCGGTCGGCCATCTGGAACAGGCGGTGGGCGGGCTGCTCGCCCAGGCGCAGGCGGCCGGGACGGTGACGACCGAGGTACGGCTCGCCGAGGTGATGGCGTTGCTGGTCAGCATGTGCCAGGGGGCGCTGCACGGCGGCTGGGACGAGACCCTGCAGGACCGCGCCCTGGCCGTGATCTTCACCGGGTTGCGCCCGCACCGGGCCTGACCCGAGGACCCGCGCCACCCGGCTGTCCGGCCTGGACGCCCGCACCGGCACGTGACCATTTGTCTGCTGTTAACGGTGGCCGAAACCGCAATTCTCACGGCCTTGCACCGGCTTCCGGCGCGCGAACCGCGGCATCCTATCGACACCGGACGTCCCTCGGCGGCGCGGCCGTGATCCCCATTCCACGATTTCTGCGGCGATAGGTGGAACACCTGGTCCATCCCGTCGGACCGGGTCGTCCCAACGGTCGATACCCGCGCGGTTGACCTGCACGTTCCGAACGCACCGCATATGCTCGGCGAAGTAACCCGGCTGCTGGCCGACGCTCGGCGCGGACCGGGAAGCGTGCCGCAACGATACGTCGGCCGGTTCCGGGAATCACTCAGCGAAATTGTCTGGCAATACGCATTCATTCGGTAGGACCTGGTCAATAGAAACCCACCAAATCGATACGGCGCGGCGACGTCCGCTTCGCTGATTCGTCAAGCGCTGTCATGTCCGGAGTTTTGCCATGCGACTTCGGTCGGTCCACGGACTCGACGACAGCGCGCGGGAGGCAAAGTCCATGAAGTACAGACGATCACCGACAGCCATGCCGGTACCGCCGAGAACCCCCCATACCCACACGGTCGGCCCCAGGACAAGCGGCGAGCGCCCGGACCGGACCGTGGTCATCCTGGGCGCCGGCATCGCCGGGCTGGCCGCCGCATACGAGCTGGAGCGGCTGGGCGTCCCGGTCGAAGTGCTGGAGGGCAGCCGGCGGATCGGCGGCCGGATCTCCACCTTCCGGTTCGGCGACTCGGCCGACGCTCCCTTCGCCGAGCTGGGCGCCATGCGTATTCCGGCGGGGCACAGCAACACCCTGCGATACGTCGCCCAGCTCGGTCTCACCGACGAGTTGCGCTCCTTCCACAGCCTGCTGGCCGACAAGAACGCCTTCCTGCGTACCGCGGAGAGCTACGTCCGGCTCCGGGACGCCGCCCGGCAGCTGACCGCCGAGATCGCCGAGGGCCTGTCCCAGGACACCTACCGGCCGGAGTCGCTGATGTTCGGCGCCTGGCTGACCCTCGTCGTGGATGCCATCGCGCCGCCCGATCAACGGCAGGACCTGCGGCAGGACCTGCGGACCCGGCTGCTGGACTATGTGGAGCGGCTGAACCTGGCGCCGTTCGTCCGCGACGACGGCAACGCCTTCGACCTGCACGGGCTGTTCGCCGCCCACCCGTCCCTGCGGGAGGCGTGCCGGGACCCGCTGCGGGGCTTCCTCGACGACATCCTGATGGAGACCAGCACCGAGCTGTTCCGCCTGCGCGGCGGCATGGACCAGCTGGTCCGGCGGCTGGCCCGGCGCATCCACGGGCCGATCCGCCGCCAGCACGAGGTCGTCGGCATCGAGTCACGCCCCGACGAGGTGGTGGTCCACCTGCGCGCCGAGGGCCGGCACGTGGTGCGCCGCTGCGGCCAGGTGCTGTGCACGCTGCCGTTCTCGGTGCTGCGCGGCCTGCGGCTCACCGGTTTCAGCGACGACAAGCTGCAGATCATCCACGATGTGCGCTACGTGCCCGCGACCAAGGTGGCGCTGCACTGCCGGGAGGCGTTCTGGCAGCGGGAGGGCATCAACGGCGGCGCCTCGTCGAGCGGCGGGCGGGTACGTCAGACGTACTATCCCCCGATCGACGGCGACCCGGCGTTCGGTGCGGTCCTGCTCGCCAGTTACAGCGTCGGCGAGGACGCCGAGCTGCTCGGCCGGATGTCCGCGGCGGCCCGGTACGCGGCCGTGCTGGCCGACCTCGCCCCGATGCACCCGCAGCTGCTGCGGCCCGGCATGGTGCTCAACGCCAAGAGCCTGGCCTGGGGCCAGTACCCGTGGAGCCACGGCGGGTGCTCGGTCCACTGGGGCATGGACCCGGCGGCGGCCGAGGAGCAGCGCATGCTGGCGCAGCAGCCGCAGGGCCGGCTGTACTTCGCCGGGGAGCACTGTTCGTCGCGGCCGGCGTGGATCGACGGCGCGCTGGAATCGGCGCTGGACGCGGTCAGCCGGATCGTCATGCAGATGCCGGCCGCGCTGCCGGACCCCGCGCTGATGCGGGAGCCGTCGCTGCTGGCGGAGCCGGTCAGCCCGGTCGAGCCGGACGCGGCGCCGATCTGCACGGAGATCGTCGGATGAGCGTGCTCGAACTCCCGCGCCTGCATTTCCGCGGGACGGCCACCACCAAGCTGCCCACCGGGCCGCGTGGTGGCCTGCTCGACCTGGCGACCAACCGGGCGCTGACCGACGACGGGCCGGTGCCGGTGGACACCCCGCCGGCGCAGTACCGCGCCTGGCTGGAGCGCCGGGGACCGCGCTTCGACGCCGCCGGCCGGGCAACGCCGGACGGGCCGTTCAACGCCTCGACCGGCTACAACTTCGCCGGTAACAGCCACTTCTGGATCGACGCCGAGGTGGTCGCGGCGGAGTCGTCGGGCGGCCCGGATCCCGCCGATCCGGTGGTGGGCCGGCAGGTGGACATGTGGGGCCACTACAACGAGTACCTGGCCACCACCGCGAACCGGGCCCGGGTGTTCGACCTGGATCCGTCCTCGCGCTGGACGACGACGGTGATGGTCGGACAGTTCGGCCTGGGGCGCGGCGACCGGTCGTACGAGGACGGCTACCTGCTGACCGGCGACGTGTCCGGCTACCAGCCGCCCCGATGGCACCACTTCGACTACTGCCGCGGTCTCGCGGCGCACCCGCTGGCCGCGGAGCTGGCCCGCTCCACCGTCCACCAGTTCGCCCTGCCGGCCGGCGAGGGCCTGCACTGGCTCGCGGAGGCGGCGGCGTCGCCCGCGGTCGCCCGGTTGCGTGCCGCCGTCGAGCAGCCCGGCGTGGACGGGCTCGTCGTCCAGTTCGCCCTGGCCACGATGGCGATGCCGGCCGCCCCGGACGCGCCGAACCACTGGACGGTCTGGGGCACGGTGGCCCCGTGGCGCCGTACCGAACTGCGCACCTGGCCCGCCGGTCGGCTGCTGACCCCGCGGGCCGCCGGGTGGACCGGACGGCCGGTCCCGATGCACAACGTGACGGTCGCCATCGAGCCGGACCGGGTCACCCTGAACATGGTCACGGCGGTGCCGCTCGCCGGTCCGGCGGACCCGCCCGGGCGCCGTCCCGACCGGCTCCGGCTCGGCGACCTGGAACTGCGGACCATGCGCACCGGCCGGCTGCTCGCCCGGATTCCCCATGCCGCGTACGCGGGCCCGGGGTGCGACCTGACGAGCGGGATCGTCAGCGTGCCGAACCTGCATCCCGGCCCCCTCGACGAGACCGTCTGCCTGATCGGCGAGGTGGCCGGGCAGCGGCGCGCGCTGGTGGCCGAGGAGGAGGTCACGGTACAGACCGACGACGCCTGCCTGTTCCTGGAGCACCCCGAACCCTCCGGCGGCCACGACCACGCGGTGACGGTGACCGTCCGGTCGTACGTCCGCGGCCGCCCGGCGCCGGTCGGCGGCATCCGGGTACGGCAGTTCCTGAACCCCCGGTCCCGCCCGCTGGACCCGGCCGCGGCCGCCGCGTCGGCCCGCTGCGGTGACGTGAGCCTGGTGCAGGTGCGGCCGGGACCGGTCGCGGCCGGCGGCGACTTCGCCGACACCTGTGCCGTCGACACCGACGCCCGGGGCGAGGGCCGGTTCACCGTCCGCGGGGCCTGCGCCGGCGCGGCCCGGATCCTGCTCGCCCCGGAACCCGACACCGGCCCCTGTCGTGCGGAGCAGCCCGGCTCGTGCGCGCTGGCCTACGACGAGGCGGACGCGCTGGGCTACTGGTCCGGCGCGGGCCACCTGGCGGTACGGGTGCTGCCCGACGACTGGCGCCTGGCCGGGGTGCCGGCCGAGGACGTCACGTTCGACCTGTTGTACCGCGAGGTGCTCGCCGACTACGAGTTCCTCTACTCGTTCATGGGCCTGGAGGTGTTCAGCCTCGCCGACCGGTGCAAGGTCGCCACGTACGCCCGGCTGCTCTGGCAGATGTCCGATCCGGCCAACCGGTCCCGCACCTGGTTCATGCCACCGACCCGGGACCTGTCGGTGGCGAAGGCCGGCCTGTTCCTCAAGTTCCTGCGGCGCGAGCAGGCCACGGCGCGGGTGCCGGTCGCGTCCGCCGGGCGCGCCCGGACCGGGTTGGCGATCACCACCCGCGGGCAGCTGCTGGTCGCGCTGCGGCACGCGGTCACCCTGGAGCTGGCCGTGATGCTGCAGTACCTGTACGCGGCGTACTCGGTGCCGACCTACGGCGCGGCCCGCGAGTTCGTGCGCCGCGGCCGGTGGACTCCGGAGCAGGCCCGGCTGGCGTGCGGGGACGGGGGCCGCAGCCGCGACGGTGGCGTGCGTGGCCGGCTGCTCGAGGTGGCCCGGGAAGAGATGATCCACTTCCTGGCCATCAACAACATCGTCATGGCGATGGGTGAGGGCTTCCACGTACCGGTCTTCTCCTTCGGCACGCTGAACCGGACCCTGCCGGTGGCCCTGGACTTCGCCCTGGAGCCGCTCAGCGTGGGTGCCCTGCAGCGGTTCGTCGCGATCGAACGCCCGGCGGGCGCGGTGCCGGCCGCCCTGGGCGTGCCGGGGGCGGATGTGCCGCCCGGCCGCGGCGAGCACCGCTACCACTCGATCCCGGAGCTGTACGACGACATCCGCGCCGGCCTGGAACACGTCCCCGACCTGTTCATGATCCGCCGCGGCCGGGGCGGCGGGGAGCACCACCTGTTCCTGCGCGAGTCGATCAACGCGGTGCACCCGGACTACCAGCTGTACGTCGACGACCTGGCCAGCGCGCTGTTCGCCATCGACGTGGTGACCGAGCAGGGCGAGGGCGGGCGGATCGACTCGCCGGTCGAGGCCGGCCCGTCGCACTACGAGATCTTCCTGGAGCTGTCCGACCGGCTGCTCGGCGAGCGCGCCGCGAGCGGCGGCGCGCGGCGCGAGCTGTGGGCCCCGGCGTACCCGCTGGCCCGCAACCCGTCGTTGTATCCCGGCAACCCGAACACCGAGCCGGTCACCGATCCGGAGGCGGTCGCCGTGCTGGAGCTGTTCAACCGCGCGTACTTCATGATGGTCCAGCTGATGGTGCAGCACTTCGGCCAGGACCCGGACGCCAGCCTGCGCCGGTCCAAGCTGATGAACGCGGCCATCGACGTGATGACCGGGATCATGGGTCCGCTGGCCGAGGTCCTGGTCACGATGCCGGCCGGACGTCCCGGCACGAGCGCCGGCCCCTCCTTCGAGTGGGAGTCCGAACCCCGGTTCATCCCGCGCCCCGACGTCGCGAACCGCTCGATGGCGCTGCGCTTCGAGCATCTCGCCGCGGCGTCCGGCAAGGTGGCGGCCGCGCCGGACCGGGTCACCGAGATGCTCGCCTTCTACGCCGCCTTCTTCAGCGCCCGGGAGCGGGTATGACCACGGTCGTCGACACCGGCCGGATGCCGCCGTTCGCCCTGGGCGCGGCACAGATCGCCGATCCGTACCCGGTCTACCGGCGCTACCTGGCCACCGACCCGGTGCACCGGCAGCAGCGTCACGACGGCGCCGACACGTGGTACGTCTTCGGCTACGACGACGTGTCCGCGGTGCTGAGCGACCGGCGGTACGGGCGCCGGGGGCCGGGCGGGGGTTCCGCGGTCCCGATCCCGGCGCGCTACGCGGCGCTGCACGACGTGGTCACGAACTGGCTGGTGTTCCTGGACCCGCCGCGGCACACCGCGCTGCGCTCGAAGGTGGCCGGGCACTTCGCCCAGGCCCGGGTCACCCCGCTGCGGCCACGGATCGAGGCCCTGGTCGACGGCCTGCTCACCGGCCTGGCCGGCCGCCCGGTCGTCGATCTGGTCGCGGACTTCGCGGCGCCGCTGCCGATCCTGGTCATCGCCGATCTGCTGGGCGTGCCCGCCGCACAGCACCGGTGGCTGCGGCGGCACGCCGTGGCCCTGCAGCAGGCCAACACGTCACACCGCGGTGACGGCTTCCCGGCCGCCGACCGGGCCGCCCGGGAGCTGTCGGACTTCTTCGCGGCGCAGGCCGAGCGCCGGGGCCGCACGGACGCCGACGACCTGGTCGCTCACCTGCTCGCCGCCGGGCTCACCGGCGTGGAGTTGGCGTCGACCTGCATCCACCTGCTCACCGCCGGACACGAGACCACCACCAACCTGCTGGCCAAGTCGGTGCTGGCGCTGCTGCGCCACCCGGACGTGCACGCCGAGCTGAGCGCGGTCCCGGAGGCGATGCCACCGGCCGTCGAGGAGCTGATCCGCTACGACAGCCCGGTGCAGATGGTCCGGCGCCGGGCGCGGCAGGACGTGGCGCTCGGGGGCCGGCACATCGACGCGGGCAGCACCGTCGTGCTGGTGCTGGGCTCGGCGAACCGCGATCCGGCCCGCTTCCCCGACCCGGACCGGCTCGACATCCACCGCGACACCACCCGTCACACCGGTTTCGGTATCGGCATCCACTACTGCGTCGGCGCTCATCTGGCCCGCCTCGAAGCGGAGATCGGCCTGGCCGGGCTGCTGCGCCGGCTACCGCGGCTGAGCCTGGCCGAACACCCCGTTCCGTACGCCGACGACCTGGTCTTCCACGGCCCGTCCCGGCTGCTCGTACACCCGGGGTCCCGCTGACCGCGGCGCCCGCCCCGACACCTACCACTCTTGGAGACCCCATGACGACCCGACAACTCTCGCCCGATCATGACGAGGCGCTGCGCCTGCTGCGCATGGCCGAAGGGCTCGGGGCCGCCCGGCTCCTGCAACTCGCGGTCGAGTTCGACGTGGCCGGCCTGCTCGCCGACGGCCCGCGTAGCGCCGAGGAGCTCGCCGAGAAAACCGCGACCCACCCGCAGGGACTGCACCGGCTGCTGCGGGCGCTGGCCGGCGTCGGGGTCTGCACCGAGACCCCGCCCGGCCGCTTCGCGCTGACCGAGATGGGCAAGCGGCTCGACGCCGAGCACCCGCAGTCCCTGCACTGGTGGGTACGGTTCCAGGGGATGCTCAACCCGGTCTACGACGACGCCGGCAGCAGCGTGCGCGCGCAGGATCCGGCCTTCTCCGCGGTGTACGGCCAGCCGATCTTCGAGCACCTCGCCCGCCACCCCGAGCACGGCACCATCTTCCATTCCGCGATGGCCGAGCACAGCCGGGTCATGGGCACCGTGCTGGCCACCGGTTACGACTTCGGCGGGGTACGCCGGATCGTCGATGTCGGCGGCGGTGACGGCAGTCTGCTGACGGTGTTGCTGCAGCGTTACCCGGACGCCGAGGGCGTCGTCTTCGACCTGCCCGAGGTCGCCGACGTGGCACGCGAGCGGGTGGCGGCCGCCGGGCTCGCCGAGCGGTGCGCCGTGGTCGGCGGCGACTTCCTGCAGACCGTTCCCGCCGGCGCCGATCTCTACCTGCTCAAGGGGGTGCTGCACAACTGGTCGGACGCGGACGCGGTCACCCTGCTGCGCAACTGCCGGACCGCGATGACGCCGGAGAGCCGGCTGCTGCTGATCGAGGCCGTCGTCCCGCCCGGCGACGACTTCCACCCCAGCAAGGTCCTCGACGTCGCCATGATGATCGTGTACGGCGGCCGCGAGCGAACCCTGTCCGAGCACACCGAACTGCTGACGGAGGCGGGGCTGCGGTTCGGCCGGATGGTCGAGGCGGCCGCCCCGCTCAGCGTCATCGAGGCCTACCCGGCCTGACCACGACGACACGGAGGACGACAATGAAACAGGACGTCGAGGTGCTCGTGGTCGGCGCCGGCCCGGTCGGGCTGACCATGGCCATCGCCCTACGCCGGCTGGACATGCGGGTGCGGGTGGTCGACCGCGCCCCCGGCACGAACCGGGAGCCACGCGCTGACGTGATCTTCCCGCGGGCCGGCGAGGCGCTGGGGGCGCTCGGGGTGGGCGAGACCATCCGGCGGCACGCGTACGAGATGGAGAGCGGCACCGTGTTCTCGTCCGGACGCCGGGTCGGCACGTTCATCACCGGACGGCTCTCCTCCCGCTACCCCACCGCCATGACCATCGAGCAGCACCAGATCGAGCGGCTGCTCACCGAGGAGCTCGCCCGGCTGGGGGTGACGGTCGACTGGCGGACCCGCGTCACCGACCTGGCGCAGGACGACGCCGGGGTGCACGTCACCGTCGAGCATCCGCACCAGCGGGTGGAACACATCGAGGCGGCCTGGGTGGTCGGCTGCGACGGCGTGCGCAGCACGGTGCGGCGCCGGCTCGGCATCGCCTTCCCCGGCGCGGAACGCCGCAACATGCAGGTGGTGCAGGGCAACGTCGTCCCGTCCTGGTCGCTGACCGACAAGCCGGGGAACGGGTACTTCTTCCTCGCTCCCTACCGGTCTGTCATCGCCTTCCCCACGCCCGGCTGCGGGTACCGGATCTTCTGCGTACGCGACAATCCGGAGCCGCGGCAGGACGACGCGCCCACGCTGCGCGAGCTGCGGGACCTGGTGGCCGAGGCGGCCCGGATGCCGGAGCTGGACCTGGTGCTCACCGAACCGGTCTGGCTGAGCCGGGCCCGGTTCGCCGACCGCATCGCCACCCGGCTGCGCTCCGGCCGGGTGCTGCTGGCCGGCGACGCCGCGCACACCTGGGCTCCGCTGGGCGGGCACGGGATGAACGTCGGCATGCTGGGCGCGTACAACCTCGGCTGGAAGCTCGCCGCGGTGCATCGCGGGCAGGCCGCCGACCCGTTGCTGGACACGTACGACGCGGAGCAGCGCGTGCTGGCCGAGGGCGTGATCCGGGACATGCGGACCAGCCCGATGGAGATGGTCCTGCCACCGGGGGCGAACGGGCTGCGCGGCCTGCTGGTGGGCGCCATGCTGAGGTCGTCGTCGATGCAGCGGCGCACCGAGTGGATGATGAGCGACTTCGGCCGCCACCATCGCCACAGCCCGCTCTCCTGGCACCGCAGCCGCTGGCCGACCGGCGGGCCCCGGGCCGGCGACCGCCTGCCGGACGTCCCGGTGGTCACCGCGGACGGGCATCCGAGCCGGTTGCACGATCTGCTCGGCTACAACCGGTGGACCCTGCTGCACCACATGCGTTACGCGGACACCGCGGCCGAGAACGCGCTGCGCCTGGTGCAGGCCGCCTGCCCGGCGCCGATGACGTTCGTGCCGATCGCCGCCGCCGGCCGCGAGGCGGCCCGGTCGCTCGGCGACCCGGCCAATTTCCTGCTGGTACGCCCGGACGGGCACATCGGTCTGGTCTGCCCGGTGAACCGCCCGGCCGGGCTGCGCGACTACATGCGGCGGCATCTGGTCGGTGATCCGCGGCCGGTCCCGGACGCCCCCGCCGTCGCCGGGCGCGCCGCCGGATAGCTCGGCGCCCGCCCACCAGGCCCGGCGGCGGGGAGCCGGCACTCAGCCGGTCGGCTCCCCGCGCCGCGGCCGGCTGCCGGCGACCAGAGCCGCGACCAGGGACAGGACGGCGGCCAGGAGCAGCGGTGGGCGGGCGCCGACCTGGGCCAGGGCCGAACCCAGCGGGATGGCCAGATTGATCGGGCCGAACATGACCATGTTCCCGGTGGCGGAGACCCGGCCCAGCAGGTGGTCCGGGGTGCCGGTCTGGATGGCGGTGACACCGGCGATGAGCGTCCAGGGCAGGCCGAGACCGGCCAGCACGCTCCCGGCGACCATCCCCGGCCACCAGGGCAGCGACCAGCACAGACAGGCCGCGGCGAAGAGCGCGCCACCGAGCGCGGCCACCCGGGCGGCCCCGAGGCGGGCCAGCAGGCGGCCGAACAGCAGGCCGCCGAGGATCGAGCCGGCGCCCTGCGCGCTGGAGAGGATGCCCAGGTAGCCGGCCGGGCGGTGCAGGCCGTCGACCAGGTGCAGCAGCACGGCGGCGTTGGTCAGGCCGGAGGCCGCGATCGCCGCCGCGGCCACCAGCACCGGCGTCCGCAGCGGCTCGCGCCACAGCGCGGCCAGCCCGGCCCGGACGCTGCCCCACCCGAGGGTCACCGCGCGGCCGGCGGCGTCCGGCCCGTCCGGCCCGTCCGGCCCGTCCGGTGGGCCGGGCGCGGGGCGGTCGGCGGCCGGTTCCCCGGTGCCCGCGCGCGTCGCGGGAGCCGGGGCAGGCGCACGGACGTCCGCGCCCGGTGGTGGAGCCGGGGCAGGGGCACGGACGTCCGCGCCCGGTGGTGGGGCCGGAGCGGGCGCACGGACCTCCGCGCCCGGAACCGGGGTGGGCGCACGGATGTCCGCGTCCGGAGCCGGGATGGCTGGGCGGAGCTTGACCACGGCGTACAGGACAGCGGTGGCGATCGGGAGCGCGGCGCAGACGAGGACCACTGCCGGCGCGCCGCGCCAGGTGTAGAGGGCCGCACCGGCCAGCGGGGCCAGCAGTTTCATGCCCTCCTGGGCGCTGGCGCGCCAGCCGTTGACGTCACCGAGCAGGCGCGGCGGCAGCGCGGCCGGCAGCAGCGCGCTCTCCCCGGCGTCCAGCAGAACGTAGCTGAGGCCACGGAACAGCAGCACCACGTAGATCGCGCCGGCGGACGGCGCCGCGAGCAGCACCAGGATCGCGGCGCTGACCAGCAGGTCGATCGTGATGAGCAGCGGTCGGCGGGGCAAGCGGTCGACCAGCGCGCCGAGCCAGGGCGCGGCCAGGGCCGGCGCGTAGACACCGAGGGCAGCCAGCACGGCCAGGCTCGCCGAGCCGGTGAGGTCGAGGATCCACAGGTTCGCGGCGACGCTCATCGCGGTGCTGCCGAACCCGGAGCAGAGTGAGATCAACACGAACAGCACGGCGTTGCGGCGCATAGGCCCTCCGGAATTGAGTCGACCGGACTCACATCCTGGAGAGTTGAGCGGCTGACTGTCAATCCGGGTTTGCGTTCGCCCACCGCTCCCGCAGCCGCTCCACGGCCGCCCGCAGCGGCACCGGAAGGCGGGCCGGCCCGCCCGGCCGGGCGGGGTCCGCCGGGCCGGTGCGATCAGCCGGGCCGGCGGTCTCCGGGGCGGCGGTGAGATCGGCCAACGCCTGGGAGACCAGGTCATAGAGGGCGCCCGGCGGCGCGTCCGGGGCCGCCGCGAGGGTTTCCCGGACCAGGGCGGCCCGGCGGAAACGGCCATCCCAGCGCCGATCCGCGCCGATCCGGCGGTGCAGGTCGAGCGCGGATTCGCGCAGCCGGGCGAGGCTTTCGCCGTACCCCTGATCCAGCCGCGCCCGCTGCGGCCGGGCGTCGCGCGCGAGGGCCTGCGCCAGGCGATGCCGGCGCTGTTCGGCCGCCTGACGGCTGGCCAGGCCCAGCGCCTCGGCGATCGCCGGCCAGGTGGCGCCGGCACGGCGGGCCTGATCGATCAGAGCCAGCTCGTCAGCGTCGAGCCGGGCCCGGCGGGCGGGAATGGCGCGCAACCCGGCGAGGCCGGGCGCGTCGGCGCGGGCGTCAGCGGCACCGCGCGTCTCGGCGACGCCAGGAGCTAGGGCGTCGCGGGCGCCAGCAGCACCGCGGGCCTCGGCAACATCAGAAGCGACGGCGGCGCGGGCGCCAGCAGCACCGCGGGCCTCGGCAACATCAGGAGCGACGGCGGCGCGGGCGGCGGCGTCGTGAGCGGCGCGGGCGGCGGCGGCATCGTGAGCGGCGCGGGCGTCAGCGGCATCGTGAGCGGCGCGGGCGGCGGCGGCATCGTGAGCGGCGCGGGCGTCAGCGGCATCGTGAGCGGCGCGGGCGGCGGCGGCATCGTGAGCGGCGCGGGCGGCGGCGGCACTGGCGTCGGGGGTGGGCACCGGAGCAGGCTAGCAAATGTCAACGTTTTGTTGACACCAGGAGCTCGATGCCGTCGAGGAGACGGGCGAGCGCGACCTCGAAGGACCGGTCGGCATCGTCGCCGCGGAAGACGCCGTCGGCGACGGCCTCGGCCAGGGCCGGGAACCGGTCAGCCGTGACGAAACGGTCGAGCACGGCGCCGTAGTCCGTGACCACGTCCGGCGTGCCGCTGAGCAGGACCGCGCCGATCTGCGCCTCACCGCGGGTCAGGTAGAGCGCGGCCAGCACCACCTGGACGCGTTCGCGGTGGCTGAGCGAGGTGCCGGCGAGCGCGGACAGCCCGCGGTCCAGCCAGGCGAGCTGACCCGGCTCGAGCGGGGGCCGGCCGGCCGAGGCCTGCAGGATCCACGGATGCGCGTACAGCACGCCGCGCAACGCGCGCGCCCACGCGGCCAGGCCGTCACGCCAGCCGGGCGGCAGCTCCGGGGGTGGGCCGGGCGCGGTGTTCTGCATGAAGACCAGCAGCTCGTCCTTGTTGGCGACGTGCCGGTAGAGGGACATCGGCGCGCAGCCGAGCCGGTCCGCGAGCCGGGCCATGGAGAGCGCGGCGAGGCCGTCGCGATCGGCGATCTCGATCGCGGTGGCGACGATGCGATCCAGGCTCAGCGCGGGTTGCGGGCCGCGCGCGGGGCGCTCCGCGACCCCCCAGAGGACCTTGAGCGTACGCGGTATCTCGGTCGGCACCGCCCCATCCTAGGGGCTTCCCGAACTACTGCGTATGCCCTACGCTGACTTGCGTATGGCATACGCAGAGGGAGGAATGGACATGACCCGATGGTGGCGACGCCCGTGGATCGTCCCGCTCGCGGCGCTCGTGGTGATCTTCATGGTGTTCTCGCTCCCGCCGTACCTGAGCTTCGATCCGGCACGCTCCCGGGTGCCGCAGCCGCCGTCGCTGGGCGTCGCGCACTTCTGGCTGCTGGTGCCGCACGTGCTGTTCGGCGGCGTGGCCCTGGCCACGGCGGTGCTGCAGATCTGGCCGTGGCTGCGGCAGCGGCATCCGGTCGCGCACCGGCGGATCGGCCGGGTCTACGTGTTCGGCGGTGTGCTGCCCGCCGGATTGTGTGCGCTCACCATCGGGGCGTTCACGCCGTACGGGCCGGCGACCCGGGCCAGCGACGTGCTGCTCGGACTGCTGTGGCTCGCGGTGACCGCCGCCGGCTGGCGGGCCGCCCGGCGCCGCCGGTTCGCCGAACACCGGCGGTGGATGATCCGCAGCTTCGCGCTCACCGCCTCGATCATCACCAACCGGATCTGGGCCGCGATCTTCGTGATCACCCTGTCGCCGCAGCTGGAGACCACCTTCCACGGCGACGAGGGCCTGCTGAGCTGGGTGGCGTCGGCGGCCGCGGCCTGGCTGGGCTGGACCGTCCCGCTGCTGATCGCCGAGTTCTGGCTGGAGCGCGAGCGCCATCGCGGCCGGCCGGCCGCAGGCCGCCCCGCAACTCCCCAGGCCGCTGCACCCCAGCCGGCCGTCCCGGCGCCCTGAACCACCCCGGCCCCGCCGAGCGCGGGCCGCCCCGCAGCGGCCCGGCCGCCACCCCGGCCCCTGAGACGCCCCGGACGATCGAGGGCCGCACCGCAGCATCCCAGCCGCCACCCCGGCCCCTGAGACGCCCCGGACGATCGAGGGCCGCACCGCAGCATCCCAGCCGCCACCCCGGTCCCCGAGCCGCCCCGGCGGCCGATCGAGGGCCCGCCCGCCGCGCCCGAGCGCGCCCTCGCGACGCCGGGAACCGAGCCACCGGCCATCGGTACGGCTCCGGCACGACGCCTCAGGCCTTACGCGACACCGGGCGGGCGGCGCGATCGGAAGCGGTCATGGCGGGAGTCGGTTCGCTGGATGGCGGGATCGCCGCGGGCGGGTGGCGCAGAGCGGTCAGGGTGATCAGGGCGGCGGCCAGGACGAAGGCGGCGGCGGTCAGGAACGCCAGGCCGTAGCCGTCACGCAGGGCCACGATCTCGGGGACGCCGGAGTCGAGGCGGGCGGACGTCCGGCCGGCGGACACCACGGCGAGCACGGCGAGGCCGAGTGCGGCGCCGGCCTGCTGGGCGGTGTTGGTCAGACCGGACACCAACCCGGTGTCCCCGGTGGACGCGCCGGCCATCGCCAGCATCATGATCGCCGGAATGGCCACGCCGACGCCCAGGCCCACGGCGAGCAGTCCGGGCAGCACGTCGGCGGCGTAGGACGGGTCGGCCGGCACCCGGGCCAGCAGGGCCAGCCCGCCGGCGAGCAGCAGCAGGCCGGCCAGCAGCACCCGGCGTGGGCCGAACCGGGCGGTCAGCCGGGCGGCCGTGAGCAGTGACACCAGGCCGATCACGATCGGGGTGGGCAGGAAGCCGAGCCCGGTGCGCAGCGCGTCGAAGCCCATCACCCGCTGCAGGAACAGCGTGTTGACGAACTGGAAGCCCATCCCGGCGGCGAGGATCAGCAGGACAGCGGCGTTCGCGGCGAGCAGCCACGGGCGGCGCAGCAGGCGGAGCGGGACGAGGGGTTCGGGCGCCCGGCCCTGGCGTACCAGGAAAGCGAGGACCAGCAGTGCCGCGCCCGCGGCGAGCGACCAGACGGGAGCCGGCGGGGCCGGCTCGCCGGCCGCGACGATGGCGTAGACGCCGAGCGACAGTCCGGCGGTGATCAGCACCGCGCCGGGGAGATCGATCCGGCCGGTGGCGGCGGTCGCGGTGACCGGCAGCAGGCGCCGGCCGAGGACCCAGGCGGCCAGGCCGACCGGGACGTTGATCAGGAAGATGGCGGGCCAGCCGGCCAGGTCGGTCAGCACGCCGCCGACGACGAACCCGATCGCGGCGCCGCCGGCCTGGGTGAAGCTGAAGATGCCCACGGCGCGGGCCTGCGGGCCGGGCTCCGGGTAGAGCCGGACGATCATGCCGAGCACCACCGCGGAGGCGAGTGCCCCGCCGGCGCCCTGCACGAAGCGGCCGGCGACCAGCAGCGCACCGGTCGGCGCGAGGCCGCAGAGCAGGCTGGCGGCGGTGAAGACGGTCAGGCCGGTCAGGAAGACCCGCCGGGCGCCCAGCAGATCGCCGAGCCGGCCGGCGAGCAGCAGCAGACCGGCGAAGGCGACCAGGTAGCCGTTGACCACCCAGGCGACGCCGGCCGGGGTGAAGGCGAGATCCCGCTGAATGGCCGGGACGGCCACGGCGACGATGGTGCTGTCCAGCACGATCATCAGCGCGACGGTGCACAGCACGGCAAGTGTTGCCCCACGCGTAGGACTCATGGCCCGACCGTAACAGATAATCCGCTTCGGGACTATCTCGAAGAAACCTATTACGTACGGGATCGTTTGTCGCCGTGGTCACCTGCCGCGGGGGCGGCGCACCGGCTGCGGCCCGGCCGCCGAGTCGCTCGCCAGCGCTTCGAGGAGCTGGAGGAATCCGGCACGGGACTCCGCCGGGAAACCGGCGAGCACCTCGCCGTGCACCCGGTCGACGATCCGCTGCCCCTGCTCGGCGGCCAGCCGGCCCTTCTCGGTGACCGCGATGATCCGGGCCCGCCGGTCGGCGGCCGAGGCGCGCCGCTCGGCCAGCCCGCGCCGCTCCAGCTCGTCGACGGTGCCGACCATGGTGGTCTTGTCCAGGCCGGCCAGGGCGGCCAGCTGGATCTGGGTGCGCTCCTGCTCCAGCGCGTGCACCAGCACGCACTGCATACGCGGGGTCAGGTCGGCCTCGGCGAGCGCGGCGGCGAGACGGTTCGTCAGGGCGTGACCGGCCTCGTTCAGGAGGCGGCTGACGTCGAGCACGGTGCGGTCCGGGGCGGGCATGGGACAAGGTTATCCCCGGATCATCCGCAACCGGACGATCCGGGGAGCGGGCGAGGGCGGCCGGCGAGTCCCCGTGTTCACCCGCCGGCCGCCGGTCTCAGGCGAAAGCCACCCAGGCCGGCGCGTACGGCGTGACGCGCAACGGCATCCGGGCTTCCGCGGGCGTCCGGGCGCCCTTCCGGTTGTTGCAGCGGCCACAGGCGGCCACGGTGTTCCGCCACTCGTTGCCGCCACCACGGGAGCGGGGCAGCACGTGGTCGATGGTGGTGGCCGGGTCGCCGCAGTAGCCGCAGGTCCGCTTGTCCCGGGCCAGCACGCCGGCGCGGGACCAGCTCGGGCCCCGGCCACGGCGCCAGCGGGTCACCACGTAACTGACCAGCCGCACCACGGTCGGCACCGGGAACACCCCGATGGTCGCGTCCGGCTGCGCCTCGTGCACCACCGCCACCTGACGGAACAGCATCCGGATCGCGTGCCGGAGGCTGACCCGGTGCAGCGGTCCGCAGTCGGCGTTCAGGACCAGAACCGCGCTCATTCCGTATCACCTCCGTCAACCCTATTTTCTCGGCAAACCAGCAGCTCAGGGGCGTCCCCGCCGAGGAAGAAAATATGCTGGGCATCGACCGGCGACAACTGAATAAAGGTCTGTTCATTGCGCCGGACGACCTCTTCGGACGGTGTGCCCGGAGCGTGGCGAGGCAGGATGGCCGGTGCCGGGCACACCCCGCGGCGCCGGGCCCGGCTGCGGCACACCGGGCACGCCGGTGCGGCTGCGGCACACCGCACACGCCGGCACGGCTGCGGCACACCGCACACGCCGGCACGGCTGCGGCGCACCGCACACGCCGGCACGGCTGCGGCACACCGCACACGCCGGCACGGCTGGGGAGCACCGGGCACGCCGGGCACGGCCGCGGCACAGCGGCGCGGCGAGGCGGGCGGGCTGCGGTCAGCGCAGCGCGTGCCGGACGGCGGCGGACAGCTGCGCCAGCCCGATCAGCTGCATGACCACCCACAGGGCCGGCGGCAGCCACGGCATCCCGAGCACGGCGATCAGGGCCAGGCCGAGGCCGGCGATCAGCGCCCGGGTGGGCCGCTCCCCCACCGTCACCACACCGATCTCGGACATCCCGGCGGCGGTGGCGCGGGCCCGGACGTACTCGTGCAGCCAGCTCGCCGCGCCGGCCGCGGTGACCAGCCAGCCCGGCGCGCCGGCCACCCAGAAGGCGGCCAGCCAGGCCGCTTCGCCGAGGCGGTCGGCGACCGAGTCGTACACGAATCCGGTTCTCGTCACCCGCCCGGTGATCACCGCGACCGCGCCGTCCAGGCCGTCCGCCGCCGCGGCGACCAGCACCAGCAGCGCACCGGCCGGCAGGCCGGGCCGTCCGGCCAGCGCGATCAGCGGCACCGCGGCGCAGACCAGGACGCCGGCGGTGGTCACCGCCGCCGGTGACACCCGGTGGCGGCCCAGCCAGGAGCCGATCGCGTACGCCGCACGCACCCACCCCCGGACCAGCCGCGACGCGCGCCGCGGGTCGAACCCGCCGTGCAGCCCGGACCAGGCGGTCGCGTACTCGTCCCAGGTCACCCGCGCGCCTCAGCCGGCCGCGGCGACTTCCGAGGGGGCCAGCCGCTGCCAGACCTCGCGGGTCGCGGTGGACCGGTTCATGGTGATGAAGTGGATGCCCGGCACGCCCTCCTCGAGCAGCCGCGCGCACATCTGTGAGCAGGTCTCGATGCCCAGCTCGCGGACCGCCGCCTCGTCACCGGCGACCCGCTCGAAGCGGCGCAGCAGCTGCGGCGGGAACGGCGCCCCGGACAGCTGGGTGGACCGCTCGATGGTGGCCATCCGGGTGACCGGCATCACCCCGGCCACGATCGGGGTGTCACATCCGGCCGCCGCCACCCGGTCGCGCAGCCGCAGGTAGTCGTCGGCGTCGAAGAACATCTGGGTGATCGCGTACTCCGCGCCGGCCCGGCACTTGCGGATGAAGTGGCGGGTGTCGCCGGCCACGTCGGCCGAGCGGGGGTGTTTGTACGGGAAAGCCGCCACCCCCACGCTGAAGTCCCCGGACTCGCGGATCAGCGAGACCAGCTCCGCGGCGTAGAGGACGCCGTCGGGGTGCCGCACCCACTCGCCCATCGGGTCGCCCGGCGGGTCGCCGCGCAGCGCCAGCACGTTGCGGATCCCGGCCCCGGCCAGCCGGCCGATCACGTTGCGCAGGTCGGCGACCGAGTGATCGACCGCGGTGAGGTGGGCCATCGCCAGCAGGGTGGTCTCGGTGGCCACCCGCTCGGTGACCGCCACCGTGGTCTCCCGGGTGGTGCCGCCCGCGCCGTAGGTGATCGACACGAAGCTGGGCCGCAGCGACTCCAGCTCGCGGATCGCCTGCCACAGCAGCCGCTCCCCGTCCGGCGTCTTGGGCGGGAAGAACTCGAACGAGAACGTCGGCGCCGCGCCGCGGACCAGCTCGCCGATCGACGGGGTGCCGGGCAGCTTGGAGGGAAGTCCCAGAGACACACCGGAACTCTACCGGGCCGGTTACCCGGCCGATACGCACGAGCAAGTAGCGTCGCGGTCGTGACAAGATCCCCGCTCGACGTGGCCGACCTGCGGCCGCGTGTCGATCAGGCGCTGACCGGATTCCTCACCGGGCAGCGTGACCGGCTGCTCGCGATCGACCCGGCGCTGGCCGAGGTGGCCGCCTCGGTGTCCGAGTTCGTGCTCGGTGGCGGCAAGCGGCTGCGGCCCGCGTTCGCGTACTGGGGTTTCCGCGGCGCCGGGGGCGCCGACTCGGATCAGGTGGTGGCGGCGGTCGCGGCGCTGGAGCTGGTGCAGGCGAGCGCGCTGATCCACGACGACCTGATGGACCGGTCGGACACCCGGCGCGGGGTGCCGTCGGTGCACCGCCGGTTCGAGAAGCTGCACGCCGGCGAGGGCTGGCGGGGCAGCGCGGCCGGGTTCGGCGACTGCGCCGCGGTGCTGCTCGGCGACCTGTCCCTGGTCTGGTCGGACGAGCTGCTGCACCGGTCCGGGATGCCGCGCGACGACCTGGAACGCGCCCGGCCGGTGTTCGACGCGATGCGTACCGAGGTGACCGTCGGGCAGTACCTGGACGTGCTGACCCAGGCGACCGCGGACACCTCGCTGGAACGGGCCGGCAAGGTGGCCCGTTACAAGTCGGCCAAGTACACCGTGGAGCAGCCGCTGCTGCTCGGCGCGGCACTGGCCGGGGCGGATCCGGAGGTGTCCGCCGCCTACTCCGCGTTCGGGCTGCCGCTGGGCGAGGCGTTCCAGCTGCGCGACGACGTGCTCGGGGTGTTCGGCGACCCGGCGCACACCGGCAAGCCGGCCGGCGACGACCTGCGCGAGGGCAAGCGGACGTACCTGGTGGCGGCCGCGTTCGGCAACCTCGGCGAGACCGGTCGGGCGGAGCTGGACGCGGCGCTGGGCGACCCGGCGCTGGACGACGCCGGGGTGCAGCGGCTGTGCGCGGTGATCCGGGACAGCGGCGCGCTGGCGGCGACCGAGGCGCGGATCGACGAGCTGATGACCGCGGCCCTGGCGGCGCTGGCCGCGGCGCCGATCGAGGCGCAGGCGCGGGACGTGCTGCGCCGGCTGGCCGACGCGGCTACTCGCCGTTCCGTCTGAGCCACCGGAGCAGGCGGCTGCCGTCGCCGGCGGCGGGGGTGCGCTGGATGCCGTGCCGGCCCAGCGCCACCCAGACCGACAGGGTGCTCAGCACCAGCGCGAAGCCGAAGAGCAGGTCCTCGACGGGCGCGTGGACCAGCCGCCGGCCGAGGATCGCGTCCGGGTCGTAGATGACGATGTTCCGGCCGGTCAGGATGCCGTTCGAGATCAGCTGGAAGCCGAAGATGATCGGATAGGTGGCCCAGAAGACCAGGCGGGTGACCAGCCGGGTGCGCAGCGCGAACAGGTCGACGAGGACGGCGGCCAGCACACCGAGCACGGCCGCGGTGGTGTAGGTCACTCGTCCCCCGCCGGCCGTCGCAGCACCGCGCGGACCGCCTCGAATCCGAGCACCGCACAGATCGGTACGACCACGAAGAACAGCACCTCGTCCAGCGGCAGCCCGCCGCCGAGGTGGATGCCGGTGATCTGCGCCGGGTCGAAGGTCCAGTGACCGGCGGCGATCGCGGCCAGGTCCCAGAGCACGAAGACGGCCGCCACCGGCAGCACGGTCAGCGCCAGCCGCCGCCACCGGCGCAGCACGTTGACCCGCAGGATCGGCTCCAGCCACAGGGCGCCGGCCAGGCATCCGGCGAGCACGGCGAGGTACGCCAGGTGCCGCATCCGCTCAGAAACCCAGCGCCTGCGCGCGCCGCTTGATCTCGCGCGCCTGCGGTCCGCCGAGCGCGATCGCCGGGCTGCCGCCGACCTGCGGGTCCGCCGCATACAGCCACCGGAGGGCCTCTTCGTCGTTGTACCCGGCGTCGCGGAGCAGGGTCAGCACGCCCGGCAGGTGCTTGCGGACGGTGTCGTTGGCCACCAGTTCCTCAGGGACCACCCGGACGCCGTCCCGGCGGACGGCGATCAGGTGGCCGTCCTTGATCATCTGGTTGACCTTGCTGATCGACACGCCGAGCTTCTCGGACAGGTCCGGCAGGTTGATCCATCCGGCCGGTTCGGTGGTGACGGGTTCGCTCACGCGTACAGCGTGCCAGACCAGATCGGAGAGCTGTTGATGAGCCTGTGGCTACGGATCCGCGACGAGCTGCGCGGAGCGTGGCGCTCGGTGAAATACGACCTGGGCCGCCGCCCGGCCGGGCGCGCCGCGGGGCCGGACGTGACGTCCACCGGGCTGAGCACGTTCCCCGGAGCGCTGATGGAGTGGCGCACCGTGCCCGCGGAGCCGGACGCCCGGCCACCCCGGCGACTCCTCGGCATCACCGCGCTCTGTCTCGTCGCGCTGGTCGGCGCGATCGGGTCGTACCTGCTGGTGACCCGGAGCCTGGCGGACACCCGCGCGGACCGGGCCCGGGCCGCCGCGGCGCCACCGGCCGCGACGACCCACCGGGCGAGGCCACCCGCCGACCGACCGCCCGGGCACCGGCCGCCGGCGAAGCGGCCGCCCGGGAACCGGCCGCCCACCGGCGAACCGCCGGCGACCGAGCCGCCCACCGGCGAGCCCGCCTCCCGGACCGGGCCGGTGGCCCGCCCGGGGACCGCCGCGTCGCGTGCCGCGGCGACGACCGACCACGCCACCGGCCGGGCCCCGGTCCCGGCCGGCACGCGCGCGGCCACCCGCGGCGGCCGGGCCCCGGACACCGCCGGCCGGCCCACCGCCACGCGCCCGCGGACCGGCACCCCGGAGTGCCACTGCGTCACCCCGCCGGCGCCCACCCCGACCTCGCCCGCCTCCAGCGCTCCGGTCACCGGCAGCCCGGCGCCGGCCGAGCCGTCCGGCGCCGGCTCGCCCACCGCGCCGGGCGCATCGGCGGAGCCCGCCACGGACCGGCCGGAAGGGGACACCGGCCATCGGTGGCGACACCGCCACCGATGGCCGAAGACCGGATGAAGCCGGGGAAACGGACCGGTCGCCGGTCGATCGGCGCAGGTCACCGTCGCGCAGGTACCCGTTTGGACTCAGCTGTGACATCCTGGGTCACCCCCGCCGGAAAGACACATACACTTCACGCCGATGGACACCACAGTCGCCGATACGTTGATCGGCACAACGATTGACGGGCGCTACCGGATCACCGGTCGCGTCGCCCGTGGTGGCATGGCGACCGTGTACCGGGCCACCGACGAACGGCTCGGGCGCCCCGTCGCGCTCAAGATCATCCACCCGTCGCAGGCCACGAACGTCCACTTCGTCGACCGGTTCACCGACGAGGCGAAGACCATCGCCCGGCTCACCCACCCGAACGTCGTGGCCGTCTACGACCAGGGCCGGCACGAGGGCCTGCCGTACCTGGTGATGGAGTTCGTCCAGGGCCGCACGCTGCGTGACCTGCTGGCCCAGCGCACCCGGCTGACCCCGGTCGAGGCGCTGGCCATCCTGGAGCAGATGCTCGCCGCGATCGCCGCCGCGCACCGCGCCGGCCTGGTGCACCGCGACGTCAAGCCGGAGAACGTGCTGGTCGCCGAGGCGCCCAGCGGCGGCACGAACGACCTGGTGGACGCCGTGGTCAAGGTCGCCGACTTCGGTCTGGCGCGGGCCATCGAGGCGAGCACGGTCGACGAGTCCGGCCAGCTGATGGCCACCGTGGCGTACGTCGCTCCGGAGCTGGTGCAGGCCGGCCAGGCGGACGCCCGTACCGACGTGTACTCGGCCGGCATCGTCCTGTTCGAGATGCTCACCGGCCGGGTGCCGTACGACGCCGCCGATCCGGTCGAGGTCGCCTGGAAACACGTGGACAACGACGTGCCGGCCCCGTCGGCGCTGGTCCCCGGCCTGCCGCGGGCGCTCGACGGCCTGGTCGCCCGGGCCACCCGCCGCAACCCGGGCGAGCGCCCGACCGACGCCGGCCGGCTGCTCACCGAGGTCCAGGCGGTCCGCGACACGCTGGGCACGGCGGACGCGGCGACCGCGCTGCTGAGCCCGGTCCCCGGGCGGCCCGCCGACGCCACCACGATCGTGCCGACGGTGCCCGCCGCGGACGCCACCGCCCTGGTCCCGCCGGTCCCCGCCGCCCACCACCCGGGCGGCCACCGCCCGTCCTGGGCACGGCTGCCCGAGCACGGCGGCGCCCGGAGCGCGCCGCATCGCCGGGGCGCGGCCGAGCCGCACCGCGAGGGGCTCTTCGCCGACCGCCGCCGGGCCTCGCTGATCTCGCTGATCGCGGTGACCGTCCTGGTCGTGCTCGGCAGCACCTGGTGGCTCGCCGTGGGCCGCTACACCGACGCCCCCAGCCTGCTGACCCTGCCCAAGGCGGCGGCCGAGGAGGCCGCCGCGAAAGCCGGCTTCGGCGTGTTCTACGGCGACGGGCGGTACAGCGACACCGTCGCCAAGGATTCGGTGGTCAGCCAGAACCCCGGCCCCGGCGAGCGGGTGGTCAAGGGCGAGACGCTGACCCTGATCCTGTCGCTCGGCCCCGAGGTGCACGCGGTGCCCGACCTGAGCGGGCAGGAGGCGGCCAGCGCCAAGGGCTCGCTGGAGGAGCTCGGCCTGAAGTACAGGGAGGGCAAGGGGCAGTACAGCGACACCGTGCCGGAGGGTGTGGTGATCTCGCTGAGCCCCCGGGCCGGGACCGAGCTCAAGCCGGGCGAGACGGTCACCGTCGTGCTGAGCAAGGGCCGCGCGCCGATCACCGTGCCGAACCTGGTCGGGATGAACATCAACGAGGCCCGCGGCAAGCTGCAGGAGCTCGGGCTGACCGCGCTGGAACGCTCCAAGGACAGTGACCAGCCGGCCGACCAGGTGCTCGCCCAGACACCGAAACCCGGCACCGGGGTGGAGAAGAACGCCGAGATCACCCTCGACGTCAGCAAGGGGCCGCCGCTGGTCACCGTGCCGGACGTGGGCCGTCAGCCGTGCCAGCAGGCGAAGGCGACGCTGGAGGGCGCGGGCCTGGTCGCGCAGATCGGCGGGCTCAACCCGAACGGCACCGTGTTCGCGCAGAACCCCGGCCCGAACCAGCAGGTCGCCCCGCAGAGCCCGGTGCAGCTGCAGTGCTTCTAGACCGCCGGATCGGGTCGCACACGAAGACGTCGGGCGGGCTGGCCAAGGCCGCCCTCCCGTACGTCGACGCGGCGGGCTCGGAAACTCTGCAGGTGTACGTCGCCAACTCCCGAGGCTGGGCGCTGCCGCCCGGGGACCCGAAGCAGGACGCGCTGTTCCGGGACGGGATCGGCGAGCGGGAGCTGCCCGCGTACATTCACGCGTCGTTGCTGGTCAACCTGGGGTCACCGACCGAGTTGACGGTGGAGCGCTCGGTCGCCGCGCTGGAGCACGCGCTGCGGCGCGGCCGGGCGATCGGCGCGACGGCCGTGGTCTACCACGCCGGCAGCTCGGTCGACGAGGCCCACGCCGACAAGGCCATGCACCAGCTGCACGAGCGGCTGCTGCCGCTGCTGGACACGGCCGCCGCCGAGGGGCTGCCCCGGCTGCTGGTCGAGCCGAGCGCCGGCGGCGGCCGCAGCCTGGCGTCGAAGGTGCAGGACCTGGAGGCCTATCTGGCGGCTGTCGAGGGGCACCCGTGGCTGGGCGTCTGCTTCGACACCTGCCACGCCTGGGCGGCCGGTCACGACCTGGTCACCCCGGGCGGGATGACCGCGACGCTGGACGCCCTGGTGGCCGCGGCCGGTCCGGGGCGCCTGCAGCTGATCCACGCGAACGACTCGAAGGACGACTGCGGGTCGACCCGGGACCGGCACGAGACGATCGGCAAGGGCCGGATCGGCACGGCCCCGTTCGCGGAGCTGTTCCGGCATCCGGCCACCGCGGGCGTGCCGGTCATCGTGGAGACCCCGACGGTCGAGCACGAGGGGCACGCGGCGGACATCGCGCTGCTCAAGGGGCTGCGCGACGCCTGACCCGGGGTCTCAGCCGGTGAGCAGGGCGGCCAGCCGGGCGGCCGGCTCGGTCGGGTCCGCGGCAGCCGGGGCGCGCAGCAGCTCGACCCGGTGCACCAGGCGCGGCGCGCCGATCGGCACCGCCACCAGATCGGCGCGCCCGGCCAGCAGCGGGGCGGGCAGCAGCGCCAGCCCGTGCCCGGCGGCGACCAGCCCGGTCAGGACCGTCACCTCGGCGCCGTCGTAGTGCAGCCCGGCCCGCAGCCCGTCGACCGGCAGGCGGTCCAGCGGCGCGACCCGGGACGCCTCGATCCAGTACGCGTCGGCCAGGTCGGCCAGATCGACCGAGGCGTGCCGGGCCAGCGGGTGCCCGGCCGGGACGGCGACCACGGCCGGGCTCTCGGTCACCCGGACCGGCCGTGGATCACCCGGCTCGGGCAGGCGCAGCGGGTCGCTGGGCGCGGTGAATCCGTCCACCAGGCCGAGGTCCGTCGCGCCGGTGGCGGTGGCGGTGACCACCGCGGGCAGGTCGGCGATCAGCAGGCGGGGGCGCAGGCGGGCGGAGGTGGCACGGATCCGGGCGAGGGCGGCGGCGACCGGAGGCGTCCAGGCGAGCGGGGTGAGCGCCAGGCCCAGCCGCCCGGGCGGGGCGGCGGTACGGGTGACGTCGGCGCGGGCGGCTGCCAGCCGTACCAGAAGGAGCCGGGCGTGCCGCAGCAGCCGCTCGCCGGCCGCGGTCAGCGCCACCGGCCGCCTGGTCAGCAGCGCCGTCCCCAGGTCGGCCTCCAGGGCGGCGATCTGCTGGGACACCGCGGACTGGGTGTAGCGCAACCGCTCGGCGGCGGCGGAGAACGAGCCGGTCTCGGCGACCTCGACGAAGGTGCGCAGCAGGTGCGGATCCACATCAGCAAGGCTAATGCCGGGTACAGCGACGATCGTTGGACGTGATCTGCCCGGGCGGCCGAGGATGGCGACATGATTTCCATCGCCCTGGTCGGTGACCGGTCACCGACGGTTCGCGCGCACACGCGCATTCCCACGATCATCGACGCGCTGCGCGAGGAGGAGGGTCTCGACCTGGACGTGTACTGGGTGCCGACGCCGGTGGCCGAGGACCCGGAGGCGCTGCGCGGGTTCGCCGGCGTGTGGCTGGTGCCCGGGAGCCCGTACGCGAGCGAGGCCGGCGGCGTCGCCGCGGCCCGGACCGCCCGGGTGGAGGGGATCCCGTTCCTCGGCACCTGCGGCGGCTTCCAGCACGCGCTGCTGGAGTTCGCCCGCGACGTCTGCGGCTTCGCCGGTGCCGGGCACGCGGAGTACGGCCGGACCGCCCCCGGCGACGAGCTCATCGTCCCGCTGTCCTGCTCGCTGGCCGGGCACGAGGCGGCGGTCGAACTGGCCCCCGGCTCGCTGGTGGAGCGTCTGCTCGGCACGGCCCGCACGGTCGAGCGCTACCACTGCTCGTACGGGCTCGCCCCGGCCCACCTGGCACTGCTGCGCGCCCACGGGATGCGGTTCACCGGCCACGACGACAGCGGCGAGGTACGGGTGGCCGAGCTCCCCGGCCACCCGTTCTTCCTCGCCACGCTGTTCCAGCCGGAGCTGTCCGGCACCGCCCCGCACCCGCTGATCCGCGGCTTCGCCCGAGCCGCCGCGGACCGTCAGGCCGCCGGCGTCGCGCCCGCCGCCCCGGCCCCCGTCCTGGGTGTCGCGCCCACCGCGCCGGCCCCGTCCTGAGCGTCGCGCCCACCCGCGGCCGCAGCCGCCGGCCGTCAGTTGTCGGCCGTCAGTTGTCGGTGTAGCTGAAGGTGGCCGCGCCGGTGAAGCGGCTCGCGGTGCCGGTGCCGGAGGTGAAGCCGACCGCGACCGGCCCGGCCGAGGCCGCCGGCGGGACCGTGCACAGGAACGCCACCGCCGCCCCGGTGCCCTGCTTGGCGCACGTCGCCGGGTTCGCGCCGAACGTGAAGCCGCTCGCCGACGCGATGCCCGCGCCGGCCGCCCGCACGGTGACCTTGGCGCCGCCGCTGAGCACGTCGCTGCGGAGCGACAGGCTGGTCACCACCGGCGCCACCGTCACCACGGCGGGCTCGCCCGGGATGCCGTTGTGCACGACGGTGAAGGGCGCCGAGTCGACGGCGGCGGCCGGCGCCGTGACGCGCAGGCGGGTCTCGTCCACATAGGCCGCGGCGAGCACCTTGGTTCCCATCAGCACGGTGACCTTCTCGGCGGCGAACGCCTTGGCGTCCTCGCCGAGCGTGCCGCCGGTGACGGTGAGGACCAGCGGGCCACCGCTGGCCTTGACGGCCGGTTCGCCGGTGACGTCGATGCCGAGCGGGGTCACGTACCCGACGGCGGCCCGGGCCGACGCCTCGCTGACGCCACCGGTTGTCTTGACCGTCACGGCGGCCGAGCCGCCCGCCCCGGCCGGCGCGACCGCGGTGATCCGGGTGGCGGAGACCACGGTGAACGAGGTCGCGGCCCGGCCGCCGAAGGTGACCGCCGCCGGGTCGGTGGCGTCCACGCCGAGGAAGCCGGCCCCGGAGATGGTCACGGTGGCGCCGCCGGCCGCGCTGATCCGGGCCGGGGCGACCGCCGTGACCGCCGGGCGGTACGCCACCACCGACGCCGACTCCGGCCCGGGGACGCCCTTGCTGAGCAGACGCATCGTCGCCGTGGTGGCTTTGGTCGTGGCCGGCGCGGTGACCTTGAGGTGGCTCTCGTCCACCCAGGTCACCGGGGCGCTGACCCCGCCCACCGTGGCGGTGATCCGCAGGGTGCCGAAGGCGGCCGCGGTCGCCCCGACCGTGCCGCCGCCCACGGTCACCGGGATCACCGTGCCGCCGGTCGGCCTGGCCGCGATCCGGTCCTCGAACGCGGCGGTCAGCCCGGCGCTCGCGGCCGCCGCCGTCGCGGTGGCGCCCGCCCGGTACGGGGCGGCGGTCGCGACGGCCGGGACGCCGGCCGCCACGAGCACGGCCGCGGCCGCGAGCCCGGCGGCGCGGCGGGGCTTCTTCGAGTGCGTCATGAGGCTTCCCGTCAGTCGATGTCGGTGTAGGTGAACGTGGCGGCCGCGGTGAACCGGCTCGCCGTGCCGCCGCCCGTGGTGAACCGCACCGGCACCGGACCGGCCTGGGCCGCCGCCGGGACGGTGCAGACGAACATCGGCGACGTCGCGGCGGCGCCCTTCTCGCAGGTCGCCGGGGTGGCGCCGAACGTGAAGCCGGACGCCTCGTCGGCGCCGAGGCCGGCCACCCGGACCTGCACCGTCCGGCCGCCGGCCAGCGGGGAGCTGCTCGCGGACAGGCTGGTGACGACCGCGCCGACCGGCAGCGTGGTGGCCGGTCCGGCGATGCGGTCCTGGACCAGCCGCAGCTCGGCCGTCTCGGTGCGCAGGGCGGGCACCGGGACCCGCAGGTGGGTCGGGTCCACATAGGCGGCCATGAGCCGGGCGGCGCCCAGCTGCACGGTGACCGGCATCGCCGCGTACTCCCTGGCGGTCGCGCCCAGCGTGCCGCCGGTGACGGTCAGCACGTGCGCGCCGCCGGCGGCGCGCAGGAACTGGTCGCCGGAGCCGTCGACGGCGAGCACTCCGCGGTAGGTGACCGCGGGCCCCTCCGCCGGGCTGGCCGCGTCCGGGGTCGTGACGCGCACCGTGGCGGCGCCGGCCGCGGCGGGCGGCAGGACCGCCTCGATCTGGGTCGCCGAGTTCACCGAGAAGGCGGTCACGGCGACGCCGCCGACGGTCACCGCCTCCGGGTCCGACTCGTCCACGCTGAGGAAGCCCGCCCCGGTGATCCGGATGGCTTCGCCGCCCTCCACCCGGATCGAGCCGGGGGTGACCGCGGTGACCACGGGGAAGTAGCCGACCTTCGAGGTGGACTCCGGCCCGGCGTAGCCGTCGTGCACCAGCTGCACGGCGGCCGGGGTGGTCCGGGACGTCGCGGGCGCGGTGACCCGCAGGTGGGTCGGGTCCACCCAGGTCGCCTTCGCGGGCAGGCCGCCGACCCGGGCGGTGATCTTGAGGGCGGCGAACGCCGCCGCCGTGGCGCCGGCGGTCCCCCCGCCGACCTCGACCGGGATCTCGGTGCCGCCGGTGGCCCGGGCCGCAAGGCCGTCGAAGGCCGCGGTCAGCTCCATCCGGAAGCCGAAGGCCGGAGCGGTCCGGGCGGCGCCGCCGCTGCCGGTGACCTTGACCGGCACGGTGCCGGCGCCGGCCGGGGTGGTGGCGACGAGCTTGGTGTCGGTGACCACCACGAAGCGTTCCGCCGGGACGTCGCCGAAGGTGACCGCGCGCGGGTCGCCGGGGTCGAGGGTGGAGAAGCCCGAGCCCAGGACGACGACCGGGGTGCCGCCGCCGAGTGGACCGGTGGACGGGGATATGCCGGTGACCACCGGCGCCGCCGCGACCACGGCACGGACGGCGCCGGTCGCGGAGTACGCCGCGGACGGCGGGACGAGGGTGATCGCCACGCTGCCGATGACGGCGACAGCGGTGGCTGCGGCTGCGGTGGCCCTGCGGGCCCGAGGTGTCTTCGCCATAGCGAAGCAACCCATCGGGCCCGGAACGCCGGACTTGCGGAAAGTTACGAGAGCAACACGCTCAGCACCGAGATGGCCTCGTCGATGCCGTCGTCGTCCACGTCGAGGTGCACCACCAGGCGGGCCAGCCGGGGCAGCATCGCCGCGATCAGCACGCCGCGCCGGGCCGCCTCGGCCGCCAGCTCGGTGGCGTCCAGCGGCGCCTTGGTGAGGTCCAGCGGCACCAGATTGGTACGCACCCGGGCCGGATCGACCACGCCCAGCGGGGCCAGCCCCTCGGCGAGCCGGCGGGCCCGGGTGTGATCCTCGGCGAGCCGCTGCAGGTGGTGGTCGAGGGCGTACCGGCCGGCGGCGGCGAGGAGCCCGGCCTGCCGCATCCCGCCGCCCATCCGCTTGCGGATCACCCGGGCCCGGGCGATCCGCTCCCGGCTGCCCACCACCAGCGAGCCGACCGGGGCGCCGAGGCCCTTGGACAGGCACACCGCGAGGGTGTCGAAGAGCGCGCCGTAGCCGGCCAGCGGCACCCCGTCGGCGACATGCGCGTGCCAGATCCGGGCGCCGTCGCAGTGCAGGGCGACCCCGCGCTCGTCCGCCACCGCGCGCAGGTCGCGCAGCGTGGCCAGCGGGATCACCCCGCCGCCGCCGAGGTTGTGGGTCTGCTCGACGGCGATCGCGGCGGTCGGCACCGAGGGGAAGCCGGCCGGCCGGATCATGTCGGCGATCCGGTCGACGTCGAGCGCGGCGCCGTCCGACGGCCAGGTACGGCTGGAGATCCCGCCCAGCACCGCGGCCCCGCCCAGCTCGTACGTCACCACGTGGGCGTCCGCCCCGGCGAGCAGCTCGCCGCCGGGCGGGACGAGCAGTTGCAGGGCGATCTGGTTGGCCATCGTGCCGGTCGGGGCGAACAGCGCCGCCTCGTGCCCGAACAGGGCCGCGACGTGCTCCTCCAGCGCGTTGACGCTCGGGTCGTCGCCGAACACGTCGTCGCCCACCTCGGCCGCCGCCATCGCCTCGCGCATCCCCGGGGTGGGCCGGGTCACGGTGTCCGAGCGCAGATCAACCACGGAGCATCTCCGCCACGAGGAAGGCCAGTTCCAGGCTCTGCTGGGTGTTCAGGCGCGGGTCGCAGGCGGTCTCGTACCGGCCCGGCAGGTCGAGGTCCTCGATGCCCTGGGCGCCGCCCAGGCACTCGGTGACGTCCTCGCCGGTCAGCTCGATGTGGATGCCGCCCGGGTGGGTGCCCAGGCCGCGGTGCACCTCGAAGTACCCGAGCACCTCGTCGACGATCCGGTCGAAGTGCCGGGTCTTGTAGCCGTTCGACGACTCGTGGGTGTTGCCGTGCATCGGGTCGCACTGCCACACCACCTTGGCGCCGGCGGCGTGCACCTTCTCCACGATCGGCGGGAGCGCGTCGCGCACCTTGCCGTTGCCCATCCGGCTGATCAGGGTGAGCCGGCCCGGGACGTTGTCCGGGTTGAGCTTCTCGCACAGCTCCAGGGCGGTCTCCGGGCTGGTGGTCGGGCCCAGCTTGACGCCGATCGGGTTGGCGATCCGGCTGATGAAGTCGATGTGCGCGTGGTCGAGCTGGCGGGTGCGCTCACCGATCCACAGGAAGTGGCCGGACAGCCCGTACGCCCGGCCGCCGGAGACCCGGGTCAGGGCCCGGTCGTACTCCAGCGCGAGCGCCTCGTGCGAGCAGTACAGGCTGACCGTACGCAGGGCCTCGTTGTCGGTCATCCCGCAGGCGCGGATGAAGTCGAGGGCGCGGTCGATCTCCCGGGCGATCGCCTCGTAGCGCTCGCCGGCCGGTGAGGCGCGGACGAAGTCCTTGTTCCAGTCGTGCAGCCCGTGCAGGTCGGCGAGGCCACCGGCCAGGTAGGCGCGGAGCATGTTCATCGCGGCGGCGGAGTTCGCGTACGCCCGGATCATCCGCTGCGGGTCGGCGATCCGCGCCGTCTCGTCGGCGTCCAGCGAGTTGATCATGTCGCCGCGGTACGCCGGCAGCCCCAGCGAGTCGGTCAGCGACGACCGCGGCTTGGTGTACTGCCCGGCGACCCGGGCCACCTTGACCACCGGCATCGACGCGCCGTAGGTCAGCACCACCGCCATCTGCAGCAGCGTGCGCGCGTTGGCCAGCAGGTGGCTCTCGGTGTTGTCGGCGAAGGTCTCCGCGCAGTCACCGCCCTGCAGCAGGAAGGCGCGGCCCTCGCACACCTCGGCGAGCTTGCCGCGCAGCTGGTCGACCTCGTACGGCGCGACGATCGACGGGACGTTCTCCAGGACCTTGCAGACCGAGGCGACCTCGCCCATGTCCGGCCAGGGCGGCATCTGCACCCGGGGCAGGTCGCGCCATCGGTCGAGGCCCAGGGCCTCGTCCTCGGCGGAGTCGGTGGACGGGCGGGAGGTCGCCAGTCCCGGATGGCTTAGCTGATGCCACTCACGGCGCATGGTAAGAGCCTACGAAAACGGGGCGCCGGGCCTGGACCCGGTGCCCCGCATTCTCCGTCGAAGGGACAGGTCTACAGGTTGCTCTTGATGGCGCCGATCAGCTCACCGTTGGCGGTGTCGCCGGAGAACTCCCAGAAGAAGGCGCCGCCGAGGCCCTGCTGCTTGACGTACGACATCTTCCCGGCGATGGTCGACGGGGTGTCGTAGCTCCACCAGTTGGAGCCGCAGAAGGCGTACGCGGTGCCGGCCACCGTGCCGTTGGCCGGGCAGCTGCTCTTGAGGACCTTGTAGTCCTCGATGCCCGCCTCGTAGGCGCCCGGGGCCGCGCCGGTCGCGGTGCCGCCCGGGGCGGCCTGGGTGACCCCGGTCCAGCCGCGGCCGTAGAAGCCGATGCCGAGCAGGATCTTGCTGGCCGGAACACCCTTGCTCTTCAGCTTCTGGATCGCCGCGTCGGAGTAGAAGCCGGCCTGCGGGATGCCGGCGTACGAGGTCAGCGGCGAGTGCGGGGCGGTCGGGCCCTTGGCGTTGAACGCGCCGAAGTAGTCGTACGTCATCGGGAAGACCAGGTTCAGCTTCGCGATGCCGGAGGCGTAGTCGGCGACGTCGAGCTTGCCGCCGTTCGAGCCGTCCGCGGAGATCGCCGAGGTGATCAGGAAGTTCGTGCCGAACTTGGTGCGCAGCGCCGAGATCACCTTGCTGTACGCGTCCGGGCCGCTGGTGTCGCAGGTCAGACCACAGGCGTTCGGGTACTCCCAGTCCACGTCGATGCCGTCGAAGACGTCGGCCCAGCGGGAGTCCTTGACCAGGTTGTAGCAGGAGTTGGCGAACGCGGTCGGGTTCGCGGCGGCCTGGGTGAAGCCGCCGGACCAGGTCCAGCCGCCGAACGACCAGATCACCTTGATGTTCGGGTAGAGCTTCTTGAGCTTGCGCAGCTGGTTGAACGAGCCGCGCAGCGCGCCGGTGTCCCAGGTGTCGGCGACGCCGTCGACGCTCTCCGCCGCGGAGTAGGCGCGGTCGTAGTCGGCGTAGGAGTCACCGATCGAGCACTGGCCGCCGGTGGTGTTGCCGAACGCGTACAGGATGTGCGTCAGCTTGGCGGCGGAGCCCGAGGTCACCAGGTTCTTGACGTGGTAGTTGCGGCCGTACACGCCCCACTCGGCGAAGTAGCCGACGACGTTCTTGCCGCTGGTCCCGCTGGTCGGCGGCGTCGTGGTCGGCGCGGTCGTGGGCGGGGTGGTCGGCGTGGTGGTGGGTGGGGTGGTCGGCGGGGTCGTGGTCGGGGCGGTGGTCGGGGTGGTCGTGCCACCACACACGCCGTTGTCGACCCAGACGTCCCAGGCACCGCTGTGGGTGGCCGGGGACTCGTTCTGGGTCCACCACTTGGCGGTGTAGTTGTGCCCGTTCTGTGAGGCGACGTTGTCCTTCACGTACACGGAACTGGCAGACCAGGCGGCGGCACACGCGGTCGCGGCGTTCGCCGGCACGAGCGGGACCGACGCCGAGGCGCCGATCACGACCGCGCCGGCGAGCAGCGCCCGGCGGAGGGTTTTGCCCACTACGGTCTCCTCATTAATAGGAAACTTTCCAGAGAGAGAGGATGAGGAGACGGTAGTCACATTGATTAACACCAGTCAAGCCAGGTGACGACCTTTAAGGTCTCTTTAACAGAGGGCACGGGATAAACACGGCGTGCATTCGAGTGGCCACACCGCGTAGTCTTCCGTCATGACCATCTTCGACGTCAGCATTGACGCCCTCACCGGTGGCACGACCGATTTGGACCGCTACCGCGGTTCGGTGCTGCTGGTGGTCAATGTGGCCTCGCGCTGCGGCCTGACCCCGCAGTACGACAAGCTGCAGAATCTCTACGACACCTACCGCGACCGTGGCCTCGTGCTGCTCGGGGTGCCGTGCGACCAGTTCGGTCACCAGGAGCCCGGCACCGCCACCGAGATCGACGAGTTCTGCCGGGTGAACTACGGCGTGACCTTCCCGCTGGCGGCCAAGAGCGAGGTGAACGGCCCCGGCCGGCACCCGCTCTACCGCGAGCTGATCGGCGACGGGCCGGACATCCGGTGGAACTTCGAGAAGTTCGTGGTCGCCCCCGACGGCACGGTGGCCGCCCGGTTCGACCCACAGGTCGCCCCGGACGACGCCGACCTGGTCGCGACCGTCGAGAAGCTACTGCCCCGCTGAGCGGCCGATGAGCATTCACGTGATCGGGGTCGACGCGTACGCGCTCGGCTGGGTCGGGGTCGAGCTCCGCGACGGCGCCTTCGGGCGCGCGGTGCTCGCCTCCACCCTGTACGAGATCGTCGCGGGCAGCTCCGGCGCCGCGGTGATCGGCGTCGACATCCCCCTCGGCATGCTGCCGGACCGCTGGCGCACCGCCGACACCCTGGCCGCCGACCAGCTCGGCCCGCGCCGCAGCAGCGTGTTCCGGGTGCCGCCGCGCGCGGTCTGGATGGAGCCGGACTTCGCCGCGGCCAACCGGCTCTGCCGCGAGCTCACCGGCGCCGGGCTCAGCCGGCAGTCCTGGGCGCTGCGGCCCAAGCTGCTCGAGGCGAACGCCCTCTGGGAACGCCACCCGGGCCTGCTCTTCGAGGCCCACCCGGAGGTGTCCTTCCGGACCATGGCCGGCGAGCCGCTGCCGTTCGCCAAGAAGACCTGGAGCGGCCAGGCCCGCCGCCGGCAGCTGCTGGCCCGCCACGGCATCGTGCTGCCCGACCAGCTCGGCCCGGCCGGTCAGGCCCCGCCCGACGACATCCTGGACGCCGCCGCGGTCGCCTGGACCGCCCACCGGGTGGCCACCAACACGGCGCTGTCCTACCCGTCACCGCCGGAGGAGGACAACGGCTCGCGGATCGCCATCTGGTATTGACATTCCGGGTACGACCCGGCGAGTCCCGTCCGCGGGCCACCGGCCACGCCCCGGGTCCACCCGCGCGGCGCCGCGCCACCGGCGGACCGCCACGCGCCGTCCGGGGATCCCCGGGCCGAGCCGGGGCCCGGGCCGCAGCGCGGTCAGCGCGCCTGGGCGGCGATCTCGCGGGCCCGGTCGCGGGCGGCCTCCAGGGCGGCCAGCAGCGCGGCGCGCACCCCGTGGTTCTCCAGTTCGCGGATCGCGGAGATGGTGGTGCCGGCCGGGGACGTGACCGCCTCGCGCAGCTTGACCGGGTGCTCACCGGAGTCACGCAGCATGACCGCGGAGCCGATGGCGGTCTGCACGATCAGCTCGTGGGCGACCTGGCGCGGCAGGCCGAGCAGGATGCCGGCGTCGACCATGGCCTCCACCAGCAGGTAGAAGTACGCCGGGCCGGAGCCGGAGAGCGCGGTGACCGCGTCCTGCTGCGATTCGGGGACGCGCAGGGTCACCCCGAGCGGCTTGAACATCTCCTCGGCGATGGCCAGCTGCTCGCCGTTGGCGTGCGGACCCGCGGAGATCGCGGTCATCGCCTGGTCGACCAGGGCCGGGGTGTTGGTCATCACCCGGATCACCGGGGTGCCCTCGGGCAGGCGGGCGGCGAAGAAGCTGGTCGGCAGGCCGGCGCAGAGCGAGATCACGAGCTTCTCGGCCGGCACCCGGGGACCGATCTCGTCCAGCAGCGTCGCGGCGTCCTGCGGCTTGACCGCGATGGCCAGCACGTCGGCCCGCTCGACCGCCTCGGCGTTGCCCACCACCGTCACGCCGTACCTCTCGGCGAGCTCCGCGCCGCGCGCCGCGCGGCGGGCGGTGACCAGCAGCCGATCGGTCGGCCATCCGGAGCGCAGCAGGCCGGAGACGACGAGTTCGCCGATCTTGCCGGCGCCGATCACCGCGACGGTGTGCTCGGGCAACACAGGACTCCTCAAGGGGACGGAACAAGCGGGAATGCCGGGGGCCGAGCGGCCCCCGGCATTCTCCGGATGGATCAGTTGCCGAAGAAGACCTCGGCCTCTTCGTAACGCTCCAGCGGGACGGTCTTCAGCTCGCCGGTGCCCTCGATCAGCGGGACGCGGACGATGTCGGTGCCGCGCAGCGCCATCATCTTGCCGAAGTCGCCCTCGTGCACGGCGTCGATCGCCTGCAGGCCGAACCGGGTGGACAGCACCCGGTCGAACGCGGTCGGGGTGCCACCGCGCTGGATGTGACCGAGGACGACCGTGCGGGCCTCCTTGCCGGTCTTCTCCTCCAGCTGCTCGGCCAGCCACTGGCCGATGCCGCCGAGGCGGACGTGGCCGAACGAGTCGAGCTCCTGGTTGTGCAGGACCATCTGGCCGTCCAGCGGCTGGGCGCCCTCGGCGACCACCACGATCGGCGCGTACTCGACCTGGAAGCGCTTGGTCACGTACGTCGCGACCTGCTCGACGTCGAACTTGCGCTCCGGCAGCAGGATCACGTTCGCGCCACCGGCGAGACCGGCGTGCAGCGCGATCCAGCCGGCGTGCCGGCCCATGACCTCGACGACCAGGGTGCGGTGGTGCGACTCGGCGGTGGTGTGCAGCCGGTCGATGGCCTCCATCGCGATGTTGACCGCGGTGTCGAAGCCGAAGGTGAAGTCGGTGGCGTTGAGGTCGTTGTCGATCGTCTTCGGCACGCCGACCACGTTCACGCCCAGGTCGTGGAGCTTGGTCGCGACGCCGAGGGTGTCCTCGCCGCCGATCGCGACCAGCGCGTCGACGCCCTGCTCCTGCAGGTTGGCCTTGATCCGCTCGACACCGTTCTCGATCTTGAACGGGTTGGTGCGGGAGGAGCCCAGGATCGTGCCACCGCGCGGCAGGATGCCGCGGACCTCCGCGATGCCCAACGGCTTCGTCAGACCCTCCAGCGGGCCCTTCCAGCCGTCCCGGAACCCGACGAACTCGTGACCGTAAGCGGTGACGCCCTTGCGCACCACGGCACGGATGACCGCGTTGAGACCGGGGCAGTCGCCGCCACCGGTGAGCACGCCGATACGCATGTTTCTCCTCGTCCTTCCCCTGACGGGTAGCGAGATGCAGATAGCCCGTGAAAGCCCCGGGAGCGCCTTCGGCAGCGTTGCCGGCCCGGGGTGAGCCGCAAGCCGAACTCTAGTCTCCGCTTCCGGGCCTGCTGAACGCGGCCCTTCTCGTGGAACGGCTTCCGCCCGGAGCAACGAGCCGGGGCGGCCGCCGGGGCGCCCCGATCGAGCGATCCGGCAGCCCGGCCGGGCGGCGCCCCCGGGCACGCGCAACGGCGCCGGAGAACGCGGAACGGCGCCCGGTCGCGGCCGGGCGCCGTCGTGGTCTGCTGTTCGCGTTGGGTCCCGTCGGTGGATCGCGCGGATCACCCGCGGACGATCCAGATCCTCTCCTCGGTCCCGTCGTCGCGCTTGATCGTGAGCCGGTTGTTGCTGGGCCCGAGGACGTGCTGAATGATCTCGAGTACCTGGATGCCCCGGTTGATCAGCTCGGACTTGTTGGGTCCCTGCCCATCGCCGATCATGCGATCGAGAGCGGCCACCGCCTGGGGCGTGAGGTTGACGGTGGTGCGGGTCAGCTGGTTGCCGCCGCCACGGCCGCCGGGCGGCTGCGGACGTGCGGTGGGCGGAGTGGGCGGGGTAGTCGCGGTGCTGCTCCGGATATCCGCATCGATGTCGCTCGCGAGGTCGGTCACGTCCACCCCTCCTCTCCCCCTGGACTGCCACGGCGTCGGCGCTTGGCCCGGGGTGGCGCCGGCGCGTGCGCGGCACTGCCGGGCACCGGGCCGCCCGCGACTCGGACGGGTCGGGTTTGCCATTCGGACACGGTGACCTCCTTACCTCGTAGGTCGGACCGGGCTGCCGGTGCGCGGGCCCGGTGAGCTGCCACAGCGAGCGCGGCACCCTGGTCGTCCGGCGACCGGTCCGGACCTCAGCCCTCTAGGTATGCATACGCCCGTTGGGCTCGGGATGCATACCGGTTGGCAAGACCAGATCCCGATAGGCGACCGTCGACGGATGCCCCGTGACCCTAAAACCGCAGGTCGCAGCCGTGTTCGACATTCATGGGCAGCGAACCGCGCGACACACCGTGGCATACGTGTGAACTACGTCACAAAATGATCACGGTGCAGACCCCGCCGCGGCACCCGATCAGGGTATGGACATTTGTACGGACTTAACGGCATCACCTGCGGTTTTAGGCTGTACCCTTCCTCTCAGGGAACGGTCATCCTTTGCCCGCTCTCCCTCGTAAGGGGGTATGGATCGTGAGCGGTATCCTGGAGCATCTGCATCTGCCACGCTCGATACGCCGGGCATCCGACGGTGTGCATCCACCGGCTTCGCCCGCCGAGCGGGACCACGAGGTCGAGAGCACGGCGGAGGCCGGCACCCCGGGCGCTGAGGTGGCGCCGGCGGCCGAGGTCACACCGGCCGGCACGGCGTCCCCGCAGCAGCCGGCGCTGGACCTGACCAACGAACCGGTACGCCCCTGGCAGGCCAACGTGAGCGCCCTGCAGGAGACGCTGGACCAGCACACGTTCCGGCTGGGCCCGATGGAGATCGTCGTCTACTCGGCGGAACGCGTCGGGGACACGTCCTTCCAGGCCGCCGGCACGAGCATGCTCCGCTTCACCTACGGCGGCCTGGCCACCGGCGTGGTCACCGCCGGCGCCAGCCAGCTGCTGGCCAACCCGCGCGGCATCGACCTGCTGCTCCTCGGCGGCGCGCCGGGCGCCGGCATCGTGGTGCTCGGGGTCGCGCTCAACACCTACCGGATCCTGCGCTACCACGTCCCATGACCGGCTCACCCACCGCCCGGCGGCGCGCCCGGAGCGCAGTCACGGGAAGCGCAGGCACGGGAAACGCAGGCACGGGAAACGCAGGCACGGGAAGCACAGGCACGGGAAACGCAGGCACCGGAAACGCAGGCACCGGAAGCGCGGCCGGCGATGCCGGCCGGCTTCCGGCGCGAGACGGGGTCAGTGCGCCATGGCGGGCGGCGCGTCCGGATCGACGTCGAGCGGCCCGGTGCGGAACAGGAACGCGGCGACGACGGCGGAGAGCAGGAAGAAACCGGCCGACCACCAGAACACCGTGTGGTAGCTCTCCAGCGCGGCCTCGGCGACCAGCTGCGGGGTCGGCTGCTTGCCGGCGAGGTGGTCGGTGGCCGCGGTGGCCGCGAACGAGCTGAGCAGCGCGGTGCCGATCGAGCCGCCGATCTGCTGCACCGTATTGATCATCGCGGAGGCGACCCCCGCGTCCCGGTGCTCGACGCCCGAGGTCGCGGCGTTCTGCGTGGGCGCGAAGACCAGACCGAGGCCCAGGCCGATGATGATCAGGCCGGGCAGGACGCCGCCGGCGTACGTCGAGTCCAGCTGCAGCCGGGTCAGGAAGACCATGCCGCCGGCCGCGATCAGCGCGCCGAGCGGGACCAGCGGCCGCGGGCCGATCCGTGGCGCCAGCAGCGAGCCCGCCGTGGTCGCGGTCAGCATCACCGCGCCGAGCATCGGCAGGAACGCCAGTCCGGTCTTGACCGGGGTGAAGTGCAGGACCTGGGCCAGGTAGTAGGTGAGGAACAGGAAGATGCCGAACATGCCGGCGCCGGCGATCGCGATCGAGGCGTACGACCCGCCCCGGTTGCGGTCCAGCACCACCCGCAGCGGCAGCAGCGGGTGCTCCACCCGGCGCTCGATCAGCACGAAGGCGATCAGCGCCAGCACGCCGACGACGATCGGGCCGAGGGTCCACGCGTCGGTCCAGCCGTCGGTCTCCGCCTTGCCGAGCCCGTAGACCAGGCCCACCAGGCCGACCACGGCCGCGATGGTGCCCGGCACGTCGATCCGTCCGTGCGCGGGGATCGGCTCGTCCCTGAGCTTGAACACCGCGCCGGCCACCGCGAGCGCGGCGATCACCAGGTTGACGTAGAGGCACCAGCGCCAGGAGACGTACTCGGTCAGCACGCCGCCGAGCAGCAGGCCGATGCCGCCACCGGCCCCGGAGATGGCGCCGAAGATGCCGAACGCCTTGCCCCGCTCGGCCGGCTCGGTGAACGTGGTGGACAGCAGCGACAGCGCGGCCGGGGCCAGCGCCGCGCCGAACGCGCCCTGCAGCGCGCGGGCCAGGATCAGCATCTCCAGGCCGTTGGCGGCGCCGCCGAGCGCGGACGCGAGGGCGAACCCGATCAGGCCGATCAGGAACATCCGCTTACGGCCGAAGAAGTCGGAGAGCCGGCCGCCGAGCAGCAGCAGGCTGCCGAAGGCGAGCGCGTACCCGGTGACCACCCACTGGCGGTCGGCGTCGGAGAAGCCGAGCCCGGCCTGCGCGGTGGGCAGCGCAATGTTCACGATCGTGGCGTCCAGCACCACCATCAGCTGCGCGAGGGCGAGCACGACCAGCGCCCACCAGCGCCCGGCTCCGGCCGGCGGTGCGGCCGGAGCCTCACGTCGGAGGTCCCGGGGTCGATCAGTAAGGGTGCTCATCGTGGCCTTTCGAAAGTTGAGATACTTCCTCCGCTTCGGCAGGTTAGCAGGGTAACTTGAGGAATCACCTCCGCTTAGTTGTAGGCTCGGACACATGGCCGAGACCGCCCGACCGTTGCGGCGCGACGCGCAGCGCAACCGGGAACGCATCCTGACCGCCGCGCGGGACGTCTTCGCCGCCCGCGGATTCGCCGCCACGCTCGACGACGTGGCGCATCACGCCGGCGTCGGGGTGGGCACGGTCTACCGGCGCTTCCCCACCAAGGAAGCGTTGATCGAGGCGCTGTTCGCGGACCGCCTGGAGGATCTGGTGTCGCTCGCCGAGGACGCGGCGGCGCTGCCCGCGGCCTGGGACGGGCTGACCCTGCTGCTGCGGCGCTCGGTCGAGATGCACGCCGTCGACCGCGGGCTGCGCGACGCCGCGCTCTGCATCGGCATCGACCGGCACCAGTTCGCCAAGGCGGGCGAGCAGCTGGTGCCGCTGCTGCAGGACCTGATCGAGCGGGCCCACGCCGAGGGGACGCTCCGGGCCGACGTCGGGCTCAACGACTTCCCGATCATTATGGCGACGGTCACCGACCTGGCCCGGCACACCGGCGGCGGCCGGCCGGACGTCTACCGCCGGTTCCTGGAACTGGTCATCGACGGGCTACGGGCCGGACCGGACAACGGCGACCTGGGCCCGGCGATCAGCCAGGCCGACGTCGAGACGATCGTGCACGACTGCGTGCCCCCGTTCGAGGCCCGCCGGCGCTAGTCAGCGGGCGAGCATCGCCTGCCAGCGGGCGAGGTTGTGCCGGGCGTCGACCAGCGCGTCGTGCCGGCCGGACATCTCCGGCAGGGCCGGGCGGCCCAGATCGTCCCAGCGCTGGCGCAGGTCCTTGGTGAACCGCGGGATCTCCCGCGGCAGGGCCGGCATGGCGCCCCACAGCTGGGCCAGCGCCACGTGGTCGTAGGCGGCGTACCAGGCCCAGAGCTCCATCTGCTCGCCGCGCCCGCGCAGCGGCTCCATCAGGAACTCGTACAGGTCGTCGCGGATCCGCTCCCGGCTGCGCCAGGCCCGGTCGGCCGGGGACGGGAGCTTGTCCAGCACGTTGCGGCGCACCCAGGGCACGGCCCGGCTGTCGTCGAACTCCGTGCTGACCGCGTAGAACTCGCGGCCGAACTCGTCGACGACACCGATCGAGACCAGGTCGACGATCCGGCCGTCCTCGATGAATTCACAGTCGTAGAAATAGCGGTACACCATCGGGTACATCCTCGCCCATCGTCATCCGGGCATGGACCCCAGGGCCGCCCGTGCCGCCGCCAGCCCGCGCCGGCACCCCCGCAGCGCGGACCGCTCGGCCAGCACCGCCCAGCGCAGCCGCAGGAGCACCGGCAGCGCCGCCTCCAGCTCGTCACCCGCCACCGGGCCGGCCGCGCGGTACCCGTCCAGCAGCTCGCCGGCCCGGTCCGGGCCACCGGCGTAGAGCACGGCGGCGGCCACGTCGTACACCAGCGGGCCGGTGCCGCCCGCGCCGCAGTGCAGCAGGCCGGACCGCCCGGTCGAGACGTCCAGCACGAACACCTCCGGGGCCGGGTCGCCGTGCAGGACGCCGTAGGTCAGCCGATCGGTGACGGTGAGCCGCGTCGCCGCGGTGACCGCGGCGGTGACCGCCGGACGCAGCCAGGACTCCGCGTCCAGGTGGGCGGCCTCCGGGTCGAGCAGCTGCCAGGGCCGCAGGCCGGGGTGGCGGAAGTCCTGCAGAGCCCGGTGCACGGCGCCCAGCCGCTCCCCCCACCACTGCTGGTCGACCGGGTCCGCGCCGTCCAGGTGACGCCCGGGTGGCCGGCGCAGCACGGCCAGCGCGCCGCGCGCGGTCTCCACGGTCAGCGCGCCGGCCAGGGTGCGGACCGGCTCACCGGCCTCGATCCGCACCCCGCGCAGGTGCTCGGCGGCGGCCAGGCCGGCCTCGACCGGCAGCCGCGCGGCGGTGTCCACCAGACGGGCCACGTACCGCTCACTCCCGGCGGTGACCTCCCAGCCGCGCGACATCATCGCCATCGGCAGCTCGGTGATCGCGGTGGGGACGAGGTGCCACTGGTCACGCAGCACAGTTCGCACAATGTCGTCTTCCGGCACGGCGGGATTATCACGGCAGACCACTCAAATACGACGGACAGCCTGGGCGACAATCACCGAAGGCGATGGGGTGTTTACAGAAAGCGACCGAAAGGACATGATCGTACGAGGTGAGCTTCGATGTCCGTAGTAGAAATGGCGTTCACAGCTTGCTTCGTGCTATTAGTGATCGTTCGCGTCGTGGGGCCGACGCCGGCCGGGTCGACGCGGTCCCCATTCGGGGGAGGGATACGCCGTGGACCATCGCCTGCCGGATTCCGGCGACGCGCTAACCGGCGTGGAGATGTTCGCCGGGCTGGAGCCGGACGTACGACAGCGGGTGATCGCCACGGCGGTTCCGCGTCACTACCGCAAGGGACAGATCCTCTTCGTCGAGCACGACCCCGGGGACTCCCTGATCATCATGAAACGGGGCGCCGTCGCGGTCTTCCGCACCGCGCCGACCGGTGAGCGCGCCGTGCTGACCGTGGTCCGCCCGCCGGACGTGCTGGGCGAGGTGTCCCTGCTGGACGCGTCGACCCGCAGCGCCTCGGCCGAGGCCATCGAGGACTCGCAGGCGCTGTCGCTGTCCCGTGCCGCCTTCATGGACCTGGTGCATTCCAACCCGCGCATCCTGGACGCGGTGATGCGCTCGGTGGGCGGCCTGATCCGCCGCCTCACCGAGCAGAACGCCGACCACGTCTTCCTCGATCTGCCCGGCCGGGTGGCCAAGACGCTGGTCCGGCTCTCCGGGGAGAGCCAGGCCCCGATGATCACCATCGAGCTGAACCAGAGCCAGCTCGCCGAGATGGCCGGCGGCTCGCGGCAGAGCGTGAACCAGGCGATCGGCTCGTTCGCCAACCGCGGCTGGCTGCGCACCGAGGGGCGGCGCATCGTGGTGACCGACGTGCAGGCCCTGAAGCGGCGCGCCGGGATGAGCTAGGCGGGCGTGGCCTCCTTGAGCTTGGAGGCGTAGACGTCGACGTACTCGCGGCCGCTCAGGGCCATCAGCTCGAACATGATCTCGTCGGTGATGGCCCGCTCGACGAACCGGTCGCCACGCGATTCGGCGTACCGGGAGAAGTCGAGCGGCTTGCCGATCCGCATCCGGACCCGCTGGATCTTCGGGATCAGCGTGCCGGTCGGCTGGATCTCGTCGGTGTTCAGCAGGGCCACCGGCACCACCGGGGCGCCGCTCTCCAGCGCCAGCCGGGCCACCCCGGTCTTGCCGCGGTACAACCGGCCGTCCGGCGACCGGGTGCCCTCCGGGTAGATGCCGGCGACGTTCCCGTCCCGCAGCACCCGCAGCAGGGTGTCCAGCGCCGCCTGGGCGGCCTCCCCGCCCGAACGGTCCACCGGGATCGTCCCCGCGCCGACGAAGAACATCCGCGAGAACCACCCCTTGATCCCCTTGCCGGTGAAGTATTCAGCTTTGGCGACGAAGGTCACTTTCCGCTTCATCACCAACGGGGTGAAGATCGAGTCGGAGAAGGAGAGATGGTTGCAGGCCAGGATGACCGGACCGGAGCGTGGCACGTTCTCCAAGCCCTCGACCTTCGGGCGGAAGAGGAGCCTCAGCACGGGTCCGAGGAGCACCAACTTGAGCAGCCAGTAGAACACTGCCGTCCTTTCAGCGGATGCCGCCGGCATCCCGGGGCGAGGTGAAGCGTACGAAGCGGGGGCGGCACGCCACAACGCACTCCCGCAAGAGGCGCCTGCCGTGTCACCATTCAAGGCACGGTCGGCGAGGGGGTGTGGATCGGTGACAGCGGGTGGCGCCCGTCGCGGGCGGCGGGACAACGGGCTCGACGCGGCCGATTACGCGGTCGCGGGCGACGTCGATCCACGCATCGGGGAGCACCTGCTCGACGTGCTGGCCGCCGACAACATCGCGGCCTACCTGCAACCCACCGCGGACCTCAACCCGATCCTGCGGGCCACCACCCTGCCGGCCCGCCCGATCGACCGGCTCTACGTCGACCGGACCCACCTGGCGGCCGCGCGCGAGCACCTGCAGCAGGTGACCGGCGGCACCCCACCGACCCGGCCCGCCGAGACCCCGCCGGCGCCCCGGCCGCAGGCCGAGGTGGACGCCGAGTGGGAGAAGATCATCGCCGGCTTCCACACCACCGTCGACGGGGCGACCGCGCCCTGGCCCGCCGCCGAGGGCACCACGTCGGACACCGAGCGCCGGGAGAGCGGCCGGCCGGTCGGCGAGGACGGGCGCCCGCTGCACCGTCGCCGCACCGACCCGCCGGCCGTGCACCCCGTGGTCGACCCGTTCGACTTCCCGGACGGCGCCGACGACGAGGAGGAGCGGTACGTCCCACCGCCTCCCCCACCGCTGCCGCACATTTCGAAGTACGCGGTCGCCGGCGTCCTCGGCGTGGTCCTCGGCTTCGTGCTCTTCCTCTTCCCGGTGCTGATCCCGATCGACACCTTCTACGTGATGCTCTTCGGTTTCGCGGCGATCGTCGGCGGCGCGGCCACCCTGGTCTGGCGGCTGCGCTCGGGTGACGACGACGACGACTTCGACGACGGTGCCGTGGTGTGAGCCAGACTGCATCGACAAGCATCGGTGCGGTACCGGTAACCTACGGTGATGCGCCAGAGTTCACTCGTGGTCGTCGCCAACCGTCTGCCCCTCGATGACAACGCCGCCCCGGACGGCGCCTGCGAGTGGCGGCGCAGCCCCGGCGGACTCGCCAGCGCCCTGCACTCGATCCTGCGGCAGGCCCCGGCCACCTGGGTCGGGTGGGCCGGCGGGATGGGCCCGGCCCCGCGCCTGCCGGACATCGGCAGCCTGCGGTTGCGCCCGGTCCCGCTGACCGCCGAGGAGCAGCGCGGCTACTACGAAGGGTTCGCCAACGCCACCCTCTGGCCGCTGTACCACGACGCGGTGCAGCAGCCGGTCTTCCAGCGGGAGTGGTGGGACACGTACCGCGCGGTCAACCAGCGGTTCGCCGAGACCGCCGCCGAGGTGGCCGACCGGCACGCCGCCGTCTGGGTGCAGGACTACCACCTGCAGCTGGTCCCGCAGATGCTCCGGGAGATGCGCCCCGACCTGCTGATCGGCTTCTTCATGCACGTGCCGTTCCCGCCGCCCGAGCTGTTCATGCAGCTGCCACGGCGGGTCGAGCTGGTGCACGGGATGCTCGGCGCGGACCTGGTCGGCTTCCAGCGCGAGCAGGCCGCGCACAACCTGGCCCAGCTGGCGAAGAAGCTGCTCGGCGCGGAGACCACCGCGGGGGCGATCACGGTGGGCGGGCGGACCGTGCGTACCGGGGCGTTCCCGGTCTCCATCGACGTCGCCGAGATGCGAGCCCTGGCCACCCGGCCGGACGTGCGCAGCCGGGCCCGGCAGCTGCGGCGCGATCTGGGCGAGTCGAAGCGGATCCTGCTCAGCGTCGACCGGCTGGACTACACCAAGGGGATCGAGCACCGGCTGACGGCGTACTCGGAGCTGCTGCGCGACGGGCACCTCAAGGTGCGCGACACCGTGCTGGTGCAGGTCGCGGTGCCCAGCCGGGAACGGGTGGAGAGCTACCGGGACCTGCGCGACCGGATCGAGGGCGAGGTGGGCCGGATCAACGGCGAGTTCGGGCGGGTCGGGGAGACCGCCATCCACTACCTGAACCAGCCGTTCGACCGTTCCCAGCTGGCCGCGCTGTACCAGACCGCGGACGTCATGGTGGTCACCCCGCTGCGGGACGGGATGAACCTGGTCGCCAAGGAGTTCGTGGCCGCCCGCGAGGACGACTCGGGCACCCTGGTGCTCAGCGAGTTCGCCGGGGCCGCCGCCGAGTTGGAGCAGGCGTTCCTGGTCAACCCGCACGATCTGGACGGGCTGAAACAGACCCTGCTGCGGGCGTTGAGCGCGGACCCGGCCGACAAGCAGGCCCGGATGCGGGCCATGCGCCGGCACCTGGCCGAGCACGACATCATGGCGTGGGCGCGCGCCTACCTGACCGCGCTGGACCACACCGGCCGGCTGGCCCGGCGCATGCTTCACTGACCCACCCGCGGCGTCCCGGGACGCCCGGGCGCCGGGCGTCCCGGCACGCCCGGGCGACCCTTTCCGGGTACGCCCTCGGGCCCCCGCCCGGCCCGCGCCCCGCCCGTCCACGAGGCACGGGACGGCCCGGAGCGCGCCCCCGCCCGGCCGCGAGACGCGGGCACGGCCCGGAGCGCGCCGGGACCTCGCGCGGGAGCCGCACGGGGCTCGGCCGGGAGGCCTGCGGGCGGGACTCCATCGCCGCGTACCGGGAAAAGATCCGACCCGGACCGCTCAGACCTCCTTGACCAGCCAGTCGAGGATCGCGTCGATCGGCTCGGCCCAGTTCGGCTCCAGCATCAGGTCGTGCCCCATGCCGGGGAACATCAGGGGGGCGCCGCCGTACGCCGCGGCGGCCCGGTCGAGCGCCCCGCGCGTCACCACCCGGTCGTCCGGGCTGCCGGCCACCAGCACCGGCGGCGCGCCGACCGCGCGCGGCGGGACCGCGCGGCGGAGCAGTTCGGCGCGCGGCCGCGGGTCGATCCGGCTCAGGTGTCCGGCGGCCTGCGCGGCCGGCAGCCCGGCGCCGAACAGCTGCCGGGCGGAGAGCCGCAGCCGGCCGCCGAACAGCGCCGGCAGGGTGCCACCCGGATTGGCCCGCAGCGCCGCGCCCAGCGCCGACCAGCCGTCCAGCACCGGGGCCACCAGCACCGCGGCCCGGGCCGGGTACCGCCCCAGGGCGCGGGCCACCACGAGCGCGCCGACCCCGTGCCCGACCAGCACCGCCTGGCGCGGCAGCGACGCCGCGGTCTGCACCACGTCGTGCACCCGCGCGCGCAGGTCGCCGCCGGGGCGCGGGCCGAGCACGTACGCCGGGAAGCCGCGCCCGGCCGCGTGCGGCAGCCAGTGCTCGGCGAACGTCCACGCGCCGTGGCCGAGCCCGGGCACGAACAGCACCGGCGGGCGCCCCCGGTCCTCGTCGGGAAGCAGCGCGGCCACCTCCCGCTCGGCCGGCCGGACCGGATCGGCCCAGTCGTCCAGACGCAGCAGATCAAAAGCGGTCATCGCGCCGACTCCATCTGGTTCAGCAAGCTCTCCAGCGAGCGCAGATAGTCGATGTGATCGACCTCGAACCAGTGCCGCTCGGTCCGCACCACGCGCCGCCGTGACCAGGTCCCGACCGGCCGCTCCGACTCCTTCTGCTGCACCGCCGCGGCCCGCGACGGATCGGTCAGACGCAGCCGCAGCCAGTGCGCCACCGCCACGCTCTGCCAGTGCGCCAGCGGGAACACCCCGGAGTCCGGCTGCACCAGGCCGATCACGGCGAGCGTCGGATGCTTGCGGGCGAACACGTGCAGGTGCAGGTCGGGGCGGCCGTGCTCGTCGGTGTCCAGCAGCTGCGGGGCGAGGAACTCGAAGCGGGGGCGGTACCCGGTCGCGGTGATCACCAGGTCCGGCTCGATCCGCCGCCCGTCGGCCAGCTCCACCGTCGCGCCATCGAAAGCGGTCACGTCCGGCACCGGGGTGATCCGCCCGTGACCCAGGTAGTAGGGCAGCTGGCTGTTGACCACCGGGTGGCTCTCGAACGGCTGGTGATCGGGCGCGGGCAGGCCGAAACGGGTCAGGTCGCCGGTGGTCAGCCGGACCGCGCGGCGGTGCAGCCACTGCCGCAGGCGCGACGGCAGCCGCCACCGGTGCAGGCGGGCGCCGACCTGGTCGGCGGGGCGGCCCAGGAGGTACTTGGGGGTGTGCCAGTAGCCGCGCCGGGTGGAGTGCCACACCTGTGCCGCCTGCTGGGCGGCCTCCACCGCGATGTCACAGCCGGTGTTGCCGCCGCCGACCACCAGCACCTTCCGGCCGCGCAGCAGAGCCGGATCCTGGTACGTGCTCGCGTGCATCACCCGCCCCCGGAACTCGCCGGGAATGTCCGGGTGGCGGGGGTCCCAGTTGTGGCCGTTGGCGACGATCACCGCGGCGTACCGCTGGGTGCGCGACGAGCCGCCCCCGGTCGACCGGATGGTCACCTCCCAGCCGCCGTCCCCGGTCGGGGTGGCCGACACCACCTCCATGCCGAACCAGATGTGCTCGCCGAGCGCGAAGTGTGCGGCGTACCGCTCCAGGTAGGTCAGGACCTGACTGTGGTGCGGGTAGTCCGGCCAGGTGTCCGGCATCGGGAAGTCGGGGAACTCGGTGAGCGGCCGGGACGAGATCAGGTGGGCGCCGGCGTAGACCGGGCTGCGGTCGTGCCGCCAGTTCCAGGCCCCGCCGACCGCGGTCTCCCGCTCGTAGCAGTCCACCTGGAAACCCAGCTCACGCAGATTCTTGACGGCGGTCAGGCCGCTGGCGCCGGCGCCCACGACGCAGACGGCGTCGCGGCGGTCGCCCGGGTCCGGGGAGTCGTGCACCCGGCGATCCTGCCAGACCGGGCGCTCAGCCGGAAGGGAGCAGGAGGTCCGCGAGGACCGGTAAATGATCACTCGCGGCACGTGCCCGATCCGTCGCGATGATCTCGTATCGGGCGATGCCCACGTCCGGGGTGACGAAAAGCCCGTCGATGCGCCGGCTGGGCGCGGCGGCCGGGAAGGTCGGGACGTCCTCGGTGGTGGTCAGCAACCCGTCCTCGACGGTTCGCCAGGCGCCGCCGCCCGGCCCCTCGTTCAGGTCGGCGGCCGCGATCACCGGGCCCTCCAGCTTGACCAGCTCGGCCTTCCAGTACGCGGCCTGCGCCGGTCGCTCGGCCGGATCGGTGGCCAGGTGCGATCCGGAGACGGTGAACGACGCGCCGCGCACCCGGCCCTGCGCGAAGAACGCCCCGCGCAGGTGCCGGCCCGGGGTCAGCGGGTAGCGCAGGCACCACGTCGCGCCGACCGCCACCCGCAGGCTGACCAGCAGCAGGTTGCCCAGGGCGGGCAGGCCGCCGGCGGCCATCACCAGGCCGCACTCGTCGGCCAGCACGGCGCTGCGGTGCCGCCAGCCGAAGCGGCGCGGGGCCTCCTGCACCACGAGCACGTCCGGGGCCAGCTCACGGACCAGGCCGACCAGCGCGGCCCGGTCGTCCCTCAACCCGTGCACGTTCCAGCTGAGCACGCGCAGCGGCACCCCGGACATCCTCGTCCCCTATCCCCGGCGCGGTCGCTCAGCCACGCCGGGCCAGGTCGGCCGCCCCGACCACGCCCGCCACGTTGCCCATCTGGGCGGCGTGCACCTCGGCGACCGGGAACCGGTTGCGCTGGGCCAGCTGATCCCGGTACGTCCGCTCGGCCGGCCCCATCAGCAGCGGACCGGCGTCGACCACGCCGCCGCCGATCACCAGGATCTGCGGGTCCAGGCTCTGCGCCAGGTCGGCCAGCGCGACCCCGAGCCAGTAGCCGATCTGCGCGAACGCGTCCATCGCCACGCCGTCGCCGGCCCGGGCCGCCTCGGTGATCTGCCGTCCGCTGATCGCCAGCGCGTCGCCGCCGGCCAGCTCCAGCAGTTTGGCGGCGCGCTCCGGCTCCTGCCGCGCGCCCGCGCGGGCGAACCGGACCAGGGCGTTGCCGCTGGCGTACTGCTCCAGGCAGCCCAGCCGGCCGCAGCCGCACGGATGCCCGTCCGGCACCGACTGGAGGTGGCCGAGCTCACCGGCGATGCCGTTGGCGCCGTGCCACAGCTTGCCGTTCAGCACGATGCCGCCGCCGATGCCGGTGCCCACGGTGATCATCACCATCGAGTCGTCGGCGTGCCTGGCCACCCCGAACCGGAACTCCGCCCAGGCGGCCACGTTCGCGTCGTTCTCCAGCACGGTCGGCAGGCCGACCGCCTTGGAGACGTAGTCGCGCAGCGGCTCGTCGCGCCAGGCCAGGTTCGGCGCGAACAGCACGGTCGAGCCGGCCGCGTCGATCCATGCCGCGGCGCCGATCCCGACCGCGGTCGCCTGCGGGTACTGCGCCGCCAGCTCGGCGGCCACCTCGACGATCGTGTCCCGGGTCCCGGCCGGGTCCTCCGCCGGCGTCGGCCGACGGTTCGACGCGAGCACGTTGCCCTGCTCGTCGACCACGCCACCGGCCACCTTGGTGCCGCCGACGTCGATTCCGATGGTCAGCGTCACGCTGCCCGTCCCCTCTGATGCAAGTTTCACACCGCGTCGCCGTCGCGGGCGCCGTCGCCCGGCCGCGCGTCGCGATCCTCGGGCGCCGAGGCGCCCAGCTCATGATCCACGCTACGGGTTGCCGCCGGGCCGCCTGCGGCGGCCTCCGTGGTCGCCGCCGACCGGCCGGCAGAGCCCGATCCGGTACGCATACCCGCAGCCTGTCGCCCCGACCCGCCGCGCTCACCGGCCGGCGCCGGGTCCGCGTCGCGGGCGACTCCCGCCACCCCGGTGACGGCCGCCGCGCCGGAGCCCTGCGCCCGGACGGGCGCCTCCAGCTCGCCGGACGGCTGCGCCTCATCGGGCGCCGCCGCACCGGACGGCTGCGTCCGGACGGACGCCTGCGCCTCGCCGGACGCCCCCGCACCGGACCGCTGCGTCCGGACGGACGCCTGCGCCTCGCCGGACGCCCCCGCTCCGCCGGTGTCCGTGGCGTCAGCGCTCGTGCCGTCCGCCGTGGTCTCGGGGCGTTCCTCAGCGGTTTTCCGCGCGGCTGCCCGGCGGGCGTCCGCCACCGCCGCGGCCACCGCCTTCTCCGCGGCCCGGGCCCGGGCTCGGGCCGCTTCCGCGGCTCGGGCGCTCTCCGCGGTCGCAACCGCCCACGGGTCCCCGGCCGGACCCGGCCGCCGGATGGCAGCCGCTCCCGGCCGCTGACCGGAGCCGGCTGCCGGCCGCTGACCGGTTCCAGACTCAGGGACATCACTTCCGGCCGCGACGCCCGGAGCTGCGGTGTCCTGAGTCGCGGCGTCTCGGGCCGCAGCGTTTCGGGTCCCGGCGTCTCCGGCCGCAGCGTTTCGCGTCCCGGCGTCTCCGGCCGCAGCGTTTCGCGTCCCGGCGTCTCCGGCCGCAGCATCCCGCGCCGCGATGTCCCGGGCCGCGGCGTCTCGGACCGCGGCGCGGCGGGCAAGGTCGGCCTCGCGGGCCAGATCGGCCTCCCGGGCGCTCGCCGCCGTCGCCGCCGCCCACGCGTCCGCGCCCTCGCCGGCCGGTTGCGGCACGCGCGGCGCGGGCCTGCCCGCACGGGTCGCCGCCGACCAGGCCGCGTCGGGGCTGGGCGCGCGGCGGGCCGCTCCCCCGCCGGATGGCGCCGTCGTGGAACGGCGTGGCCGTTCACCCCGCAGCGATCCGGCGAGCGTGGCCAGGCCGCGCAGCACACCGGCCGCCCCGGTGGCGATGTCCCCGGCCCCGGTGGCGAGCCGGTAGGCGGTCTCCGGGCTGGGGTCACGAACGGCGGCGATGGCCCGGCACACCGGGCACACACAGCACTCGGCGCTGCCGGCCGCCCAGGCTCCTCCCGCACCCACGTGCGCGGCCGAAGCGGACCGACCGGCGCCGGCCCCGGCGGACCGACCGGCGCCGGTCCCGGCACCCGCGTGCGCCGACGAGCCCGGGGCGCCGCGGACGCCAGCCGCGGTCACCGGGGAGGAAGGGGCCGCAGGCGACGAAGCGGACCCGGGGGAGGCGGCAGACGCGGACGAATCCGCCCCGGATGAGGCAGTGGAACCGGATGAATCCGGGTCGGACGAATCGGGAACCGGCGAACCGGTGGAACCGGGCGGATCGGAAGCAGCGGCGGGAGAACCGGGCGAGGCGGAAGGACCGGACGAGCCGCGAGCAGCGGGGGAAGCAGGAGAACCGGAGGAAGCGGGCGAACCGGCGGAACCCGGATCACGGGTCACCTCGCCGAGCAGGCCGAAGAAGCCGTTCACCGCGTCCCCGACCAGTGCGGCCACCTCGGCCACGGGCGAGCCGGCGCCGTTCTCCGTACGCGAAGGGGGGCCGGAGTCGCGGCGACCGCGCGCCGCGGCGCCCAGGCCGCCCGCCGCCGCTCTGGCGAGGATCGTGGCGACCAGCCGCTCGGCCTCCTCGCGCGCTGACCCGGGCATCCGCTCCCCCTCACACCCGCCGCGGTCAGGCCGCGGGCAGGCTCTCCACCCGGCGCTTGAGCTCCCTGAGCGCCGTATCCATGATCATCTTCTCCGCCTTGCGGCGGAACATCCCGAGCATCCCGATGGCCAGCTCGACCGCGAGGGTGTAAGTCACGGTAGTTCCGCCGTCCGCGTTCTCCACCAGGTCGTAGGACCCCTCCTGGGATTTCTGCGTCTTGGACGGCGCGACCAGGTGCCACTCGATGCGGGACAGGTCGTCGGCGTACGCGTACTCCAGGGTGTACTCGTCGGCCATCACACCGGCGTCGATCCGGAAGGTCACCTGGGCGGCGTAGCCGTCCTCGTACTCCTCGACGACCGTGACCTGTTTGATCGCCTCGGCCCACTCCGGATAGCGCGGGAAGTCGCAGATGACCGCGGCCACCCGGGCCAGGGGAGCATCAACCTGGATCGACTGCGTCGAGGTGTCCGCCATGCACCGGAGGCTACCCGCTGCATACGACAAAGCACGCCACCGCCCCGTCGCCGACGAGCCGATGTCCGCCGGTGCCGCTACCATCCGTGACGTGCCAGCCCAAGCCAGCGGATCCACGCGCATCCGCCCGCTCGAAGCCGCGTCGCGCGTGATCATGCTCGCGCTGGTCGCGGCGCTCACCGTCATCTTCACCGGCGACCCGCGCCAGCTCGGCTGGATCGCCCTGCTGACGGTCGCCGCGCTGCCCGCCTTCGTGGCCCGTGACCATCCGGTCTGGGCCCCGGCGGGCCGGTTCGCCGAGGTGATCGTGACCGGGCTGGCGGCCGGCTCGGTCGCCGCCGCGGCCGACTCGGTGGCGGCCGGCTTCGGCGCCGAGGCGGTGCTGCCCTACCTCGCCGTCCCGCTGCTGACCGCGGCCCTGCGCCGCCGGGCGACCGAGGGCGCGGCGCTGCTCGGCGTGGCGGCGGTGGCGCTGGTGGTCGGCGGGGCGCTGGCCGGGCCACGGACCGTGCTCGCCTCGGCGGGCTATCTGGCGGCCGGTGGGCAGTGGCTGGTGCTGGGCGCGATCGTCACGTTCGCGGCCGAGGCGATGCGGCAGTTCCTGCAGCCGGCCGAGCCCACCCCGCAGCCGTACGCGGAGGCCACCCGCCTGCTCACCCAGCTGCGCAGCGTGGCCCGCTCGCTGCCGGGGGCGACCCTGGACCCGGGCGGCATCTCCGAGCACCTGCTGGAGGAGTTGCGCGCGGTCAGCCCCGGCGACCGTGCCGCGGTGCTGTCGGCCAGCGGCGGTGGCCGGCTGGTCGTGCTGGCGCAGACCGGCGCGGAGCGGGTCGACTGGGAGACCACGCTCGACGCGGACTCGGCGATCGCCGACGCCTGGGCCACCCAGCAGCCGCACGTGGCGAGCCGGTCGCAGGCCCGCACCCATCCCGGCGGCGAGGTGTCCTCGCTGGTGATCCCGCTGGTGGCCGGGGTCCGCACGATCGGGCTGGTGATCCTGGAGACGGACGCCGCGGGGGCGTACCCGCCGGCGGTCGTGCAGAGCGTCACCGAGGTGACCGGTCCCGCCGCGCTGCGACTGGAGGCGGCCCTGCTGTTCGACGACGTCCGCTCGCTGGCCACCAACGAGGAGCGCCAGCGGCTGGCCCGGGAGATCCACGACGGGGTCGCCCAGGAGCTGGTGATGGTCGGGTACGGCATCGACAACGCCCAGGCCACCCTGCCGGAGGGCGCCGACGAGACGGCCGAGGAGCTGCGCACGCTGCGCGGTGAGGTGACCCGGGTGATCACCGAGTTGCGGCTGAGCCTGTTCGAGCTGCGCTCGGAGGTGGACCGCAACGGCGGTCTGGCCGCCGCCATCGCGGAGTACGCCCGGACCCTGGGCACCAGCGCCGGCCTCCGGGTGCACTTCACCTTCGACGAGTCGACCGCCCGGCTGCCCGCGGCCACCGAGGCGGAGTTGCTGCGCATCGCCCAGGAGGCGATCACCAACGCCCGCAAGCACGCCGGGGCCTCGAATCTCTGGGTGACCTGTACGGTCGATCCGCCGTACGCGGAGATCGAAGTATCCGACGATGGCAAGGGTTTCGCCGACAACCGCCCCGACGGCCGGTACGGTCTGACCATCATGGCCGAGCGGGCCGAACGCATTCGGGGTCGTCTCAAGATCACTCCAAGACACCCCAGCGGGACAACCGTCGCCGTAGTGCTCGGAACCCCGCCTCGGCGCGATAGCGTGCGGGATAGCGTTTCCGCTCCAGAAGGGGAGTAACCCGAGCATGTCGACCAGTCCTGCGCCGACGACGCGCACCAAGGTCCTCCTTGTCGACGATCACGACCTGATCCGTAAAGGGCTGCGACACGCATTCGAGCGCGACCGGCAGTTCGAGGTGGTCGGCGAGGCGGCGACGGCCGCGGAGGCGGTGCGCCAGGCGGGCGCGCTGCAGCCGGATGTCGTGATCATGGATTTGCGGCTGCCCGACGGCAGCGGCCTGGAGGCCACCCGTGCCCTCCGCAAGAACAACGCCAACATGGGCATCGTGGTGCTGACCATGTATGCCGGCGATGACCAGCTCTTCGGCGCCCTCGAGGCCGGGGCCAGCGCATTCGTGCCGAAGACCGCCCCGGCGGACGAGGTCGTGGCGGCCGCCCGGCACGCCGCGTCGGCGCCCAGCGCGTTCACCGCGGCGGACCTGGCCGAGGCGATGAAGCGCCGGCTGGCCCCGTCCGGTCCGCAGCTGTCCCCGCGCGAGGGGCAGGTGCTGCGGCTGCTCGCCGACGGCATGAGCGTGGCCGGGATCGCCAAGCAGCTGTTCGTCTCGGAGTCGACCGCGAAGACCCACATCTCCAAGCTGTACGAGAAGCTGGGCGCGGCGAACCGGGCGCAGGCGCTCATGACGGCGCTGCGGCTTGGCCTGCTGGAAGCCCCGGACGCACCGAAGTTCTAGGCTTTCCCGGCATTTTCGGCGTTTCTCGGCATCGGCCGACGAATCGCCAGATACGCCTCGCGCTCCGGACGCCGCCCGGATGCCATGCCGAGAAGCGCCACGAGCGGGCCGGAGGAACGCCGCGAGCCGCGCGGCGCGAAACGGCGCCGCGTGTCAGGCAGTGCAGAGACGCCGCAAACCGCGCGGCGCGGAAACGCCACGAACCGCGCGGTACGGAAACGCCACGAACCGCGCGGCGCGGAAACGCCACGAACCGCGCGGCGCGGAAACGCCGCAAGCCGCGCGGTACGGAAACGCAACCGCGCGGTACGGAAGCGCCGTAAGCCGGCCGAGGGCCGCGATGACGAGGCCGGGGGTCTCCGCGCCCCGCCACGTGCCCCCGCGGAGACCCCGGGAACGCGAGCCGGTCATTCCCCCAGGCTCGCCAGAACCTTCCGCAGCAGCGCGTTCAGGTGCGCCAGCTCCTCCCGCCCGAGCGCGTGCAACGCCTGCTGATCCCGCGCGATGCCCTCGAAGATGTACCGGTTCCACATCTCCCGGCCCTGCGGCGTGGGCCGGATCAGCACCCGCCGCCGGTCGCTGGCGTCGATGGTGCGGGTCACCAGGCCGGCCGCCTCCAGTCGGTCCAACCGGCTGGTCATGGCCGCGCGGGTGACGTTCGCCGCCTCGGCCAGCTGGGCCGGGGTGGCCTCGGTCGGCCAGGGCTGGACCATCAGCACGTGCAGGGTCTTGTAGTCCTGCAGCGTGAAGTCCTCGTCGCCGCGGGCGAACGCCGCCGCGTCCGAGCGCTCGATCCAGCGCAGGATGTGCTTCATCCGCACCAGGGCGCCCTCGACCTCGGGGTCGAAGGCCGGCTCGTCCTTCCAGAACGCCGACCAGCGCGCGACGTGCTGATCCACACCATCTTCCATGCCCTGATTCTGACACGCCTCTGATTATTAGTTGCCTAATAGTTAGACGCTGAACTAGCTTGTCCGCCATGACTCGCGACTTCCGTCTCCTCGCCACCGGCCAGACCCTGTCCTGGCTCGGCAACGGCTTCCAGACCGTGGCGCTCGCGGTCGCCGTGGTCACTCATGGCGGCGGCACCCGCGACCTCGGCCTGGTGATGGCCTCCTCGGTGGCCACCATGCTGGCCGGCACGCTCTTCGGCGGCGTCTGGGCCGACCGGCTCCAGCCGCGCGCGGTCATGGTCGTCTCCGATCTGGTGCGGCTGGTCGCCACGGCCGGCATCGCGGTGATGTTCGCCCGCGGCGGCTACCACCTGTCCCTGCTCTGCGCCCTCACCGTCGTCTCGGCCGGCGCGGGCGCGTTCTTCACCCCGGCGATGAGCGCGCTCAAGCCGCTGCTCGTCCCGGACGCCCGGCGACAACGGGCCAATGCCACGCTCAGCATGCTGCAGACCGGGTGCGGCATCGCCGGTCCGGCGCTCGGCGGCCTCACCGTCGCCGCCTTCGGCGCACCGGCCGGCTTCGCCGTCAATGCGGTCAGCTTCCTGGCGTCCGGGGTCGCCGCCGCTTTCCTGCGGGTACGGGCGGAGCGCGGCTCCCGCGAGTCGATGTACCGGGAACTCGCCGCCGGGTGGCGCGAGATCCGCAGCCGGGACTGGCTGCTCGGCGGCCTGCTCGGGGCCACCGTCTACCACGTCGCCAACGGCGTGATCCTGGTGCTGGTGCAGTTCGTCGCGGTGAAACGGCTCGGCGGCGCGCACGCCATCGGCTACATCTCCGGAGCCGAAGGGCTGGGCGGTCTGCTCGGCTCGGCGCTGGCGCTGCGCCTACGGCCCCGGCGCCTGCTGCGGGCCGGCTGGCTGGCGCTGCTGCTGATGCCGGTCTGGGCGCTGGCGTACGTCTGGCCCGGCACGCTGACCGCCGTGCTGGTGGGCGCGATCATCGGGTACGGCGGCCTGATGTTCTTCGACGTGGCCTGGGAGACCGCGATCCAGGACCGGGTCCCGCAGGCGATGCTGGGCCGGGTCACCTCCTGGGACTACCTGACCTCGTTCCTGGCGATGCCGGTGGGCAGCGCCCTGGCGGGCCCGCTGTCGGCCCGTCTCGGGGTGGACCGGGTGCTCGTCGGGTGCGCGTTCGTCCTGTTCGCCGCGGGCCTCTCCCAGCTGCTGATCCCCGGCTCCCGCAACCTCACCCGCGCCACCGCCCCCGCTCCGACCGCGATCCCGGCGCCCGCCTGACCCGCCCCGGCGCCGAACAACCACCGCCGGGACCACGTCGAGCACCGGCCCGGGATCGCCGGCCGGCTCGGCGTGGCAACCGGCCCCACGAAGCCCGATCCGCACCAGCCGACCAGCACCGATCCACCACCGCCACCAGCCGGACACCGCCGGCTGGCGCTCACGCTCGCTAACCGGGCAGCAAGACCACCGTCAACGCCGGCCCGTGCCGCCCGGCCGCGCGCGGGGGTCGTGAGATCAGGCGATCAGGAGGTGGACGACACCGGGAGCAGCCCGGCCAGGGCGGCGACCAGCTGCGCTTTCGTGGGCACGCCGGTGGCACGCTTGGCGATCCGGCCGTCGCCGCCGAGGATCAGGAGCGTCGGGGTACGCCGGATGTTGAGCGCACGGACCTCGCCGAGGTGGCTCTCGGCGTCCACCTCGACGTGGCGCACCGCCGGCAGCAGGGCGGCCACGTCCGCGCAGACCCGGCGCATCGCCCGGCACGGCGCGCAGAACGCGGTGGAGAACTGCACCAGCGTGACCTTGCCGGCCGCCACCCCGAGCCGTTCCAGCAGGGCCGGATCGGGCCGGTCATCGTCGGGGGAACTCACCGGCCCAGTCTCCCTCGCGACCGCCACGACGCGCTCCCCGGCACCCGAGGCAGGCCGGCCGATTCGAACCCCACCGGCCGACTCCAGCGGCCCGGATCCCCGTCGTTCGCATCCCGGATGGCACGGCCACTCGCCGGCGCCCCGCACCGGCCATACCACGGCCGGTGTCTGCCTGCTGGCGACCGTGGGGGGTCGTCGCGCTGGCGCCGTGACCACCTCCCGCCAGATCCGCCGCCGAGTCCGCGACGCGACTCAGCCCGGTGGGCTGAGCAACTCGGTCAACCGGGCCGCCTGGGTCTCCCAGCGCCACTCCCGCTCCACCCACGCGCGCCCCGCCCTACCCATCGCCCGCGCGCGATCCGGATCGGACAGCAGACCGGCGACCCGGTCGGCGATGGCGGCCACGTCCGAACCGCCGACGACGTACCCGGTCTCGCCCTCGCGGACCGCGTCCGGCGCGCCGCCGGAATCGCCGCCGACCACCGGCAGGCCGGTCGCGGACGCCTCCAGGTAGACGATGCCGAGACCCTCGACGTCCAGGCCGGCGGCACGGGTGCGGCACGGCATGGCGTACACGTCGCCGGCGGCGTAGTGCTCGGGAAGCTGCGCCCACGGCACCGAGCCGGTGAACACCACGTCCGCCTCGACGTCGTGCTCCCGGGCCAGGCGGGCCAGGGTCTTCCGGTACGGCCCTCCGCTGACCAGCAGCAACGCGGCCCCGGGCACCCGGCGACGGATCTCCGGCAGGGCGCGGATGAGCATGTCCTGCCCCTTGCGCGGGACCAGCCGGGACACGCAGACCACCACCGGCCGGTCGGCGAGCCCGTGCCGCCCGCGCACCGCGCTCCCGTCCACCCCGGGGTGGAACGTGTCCACGTCGACGCCGGGCGCCAGCCGCCGCAGCCGGGTCAGGCCGTGCAGGGCCCGATCGAGGCGGACCCGCTGGTACTCCCCGAGATAGGTGATCACGTCGTTGCCCCGGGCGATCCGGCGCAGCAGGCCACGGGCGCCGGGCAGCGCCGCCCAGCCGATCTCGTGCCCGTGGGTGATGCCCACCGCGCGGGTCACCCCGGCGTCGCGGCGCAGGCCGTGGGCGAGCAGGCCGAGCGGGGCGGCCGCGCCGAACAGGACGGTGTCGCAGCCGTGCGAGCGGGCCAGCTCGGCGGCCCGGCGGGCGACCCGCGGGGTGGGCAGCAGGATCCCGGTGTCCTCGCGCACCACCTCGAACGGCTGCTCGGCATCGAACGCCGCCGCGCCCTTCCAGGTCGACGAGTAGACCACGACCGAGCCGGCCGGCTGGCGTACCGCGAGGTTGTGCACGAACTGCTGGATGCCGCCGGGCCGGGGCGGAAAGTCGTTGGTGACCAGCAGGGTACGTCCCATCAGCGCTCGCCCCGGGCGTACGCGCGGGCCGCGGCCATCCGCTGCACGGTGGACGGGTGCGAGGCGAACATCAGGAACTCCCAGCTGGGTGGATCGGGATCGGACAGGTTGACGGTGCCGAGGCGGCGCTGCATCGCCTCGAAGGTCTGCGGGTCGCCGGTCAGCGCCAGGGCGTGCCGGTCGGCGCGGGCCTCGATGCGGCGGGAGACGAACGCCTGGACCGGTCCGGCGGCCAGCCCGGCGATCGCGGCCAGGGCCAGTAGCAGGCCGATCGCGCGCGGCTCGCCGATCGAGTCGACCCCGGCCAGGCGCAGCAGCCCGGACCAGGAGCCGAGCAGGTAGACCGCGATCACCGCGACCGCGGCGCCGAGCGCGCCCAGGATCGTCCCGGTGAGCACGTCGCCGTCCTTGGCGTGCCCGAGCTCGTGCGCGGCCACCGAGAGCACCTCGTCCGGGGTGGCCTCGGTCAGCATGGTGTCGTAGACGACGATCCGCCGGGTCGGGCCGAGGCCGGAGACGTACGCGTTGACCGCCCGGGTGCGCCGGGACGCGTCGGCGACGAGCACGTCGCGCACCGGTACGCCGTCGGCGTCGGCCAGGGCGATCAGTTCGGTGCGCAGCGGGCCGTCCGGCATCGGGGTGAACCTGTTGAAGACCGGCTCGACCAGCACCGGCAGCACGAATGAGAGCAGCACCACCAGCCCGGCCGCGCCGGCCGCGCCGAACGCCCACCACCAGCGCGGCGCGAAGTGCGTGACGGTGAAGAAGCCGGCCAGCGCCAACCCGCCCAGCACCGCCCCGACCGCGAGGGATTTCAGCAGGTCGACGCTCCAGCCGCCCCAGGACTGGGTGGAGATGCCGTACCGCACCGCGATGGTGTGCCGCCAGGCCGCGAACGGCAGCGTGAGCAGCTCCCCGGCGAGCACCACGAGCAGGCCGCCGAGCACCGCGCGGGCCAGCCAGTGGCCGCCGAACGGCCGCCCGGCCAGCTCGACCAGCCGCGCGCCGGCCGGGGTGAGGCCGAGCGCCAGCGTCACCAGCAACCCCACCGCCATGCTCAGGTAACCGCCGGGCCGCAGCTCGGAGCGGAACTGCCGGGCCCGGGCCACCTGTTCGGCGGGCAGCTGGCCGAGCGCGGCGATCTGGTCGGCGCGCGGCGCGGGCGCGCGGTGCCAGGGCACCGTCAGCGCCGCGACGACCGCGAGCGCCGCCAGCAGCACCCCGAGCGTGACGAGAGCCCACAACCGGACGGTCATGACCGATGATCCTAGGTCCTGCCCATGATCACGCCACGTGGCGGCGGACGCGACGACAAGAGGTCAGGACCGGGCCAGACGGCGCAGCAACGAGTCCGCGCCCATCGGGTACGCCCCGTGCCGGCGCACCCCGTCGGCCACCTCCCGGTCGGACGAGACCACCACCACCGGGCGGCCCGGCGGCTCGGCCCGGACCAGCTGCCGGATCAGCTCGTCCGCGGTGGTGCCCTTACGGGAGAAGAGCACCCGCACGCCGCGCGGCGCGGGCGGCAGGCCGTGCACCCGCTCGGCCCCGTCGAAGACCACGGTCACCTCGTCGCCGGTCTGCGCGGCGATCCCGCCCAGCCCGGTGATCAGGCGTTTGCGCTGCTGCTCCAGGGAGATGTCGGCGAAGCCGCGCTTGGTCACGTTGTACCCGTCCACGATCAGGTGGGCGCGCGGCAGCGCGAGCAGCTGGTCGAGCCGGCCGGGGTCGTCGGTGTCCTGGGCGCGCGCCCGGGAACGCTCCGGCGCGCCGGGACGGTCGGCCGCGGCATCCGCCACGAAGTCGGCGGGCAGCCGGTCGCTCGGGTCCAGGGCCAGCTCCCGGCGCAGCCCGGAGGCGGCCTGCCCGATCGTCTCGAGCAGCAGCCAGAGCCGGGCGTCGTCGACCGCCCGGGCGTCCTTGACCGCCTGCCTGCCGGTGGCCGCGGCGGCCTCGGCGTCGGCGAGCCGGGAGCGCATCCGGCGTACCTCCGCCTCGTGGTCCAGGGCGGCGCGTGCCGCGCGCCCCTTCTCCGTGGCCAGCAGCTCGGCCGCGCGCTTCTGCGCGGCCTGTGCCTCGCGCAGCGCCCGGGCCGTGGTGCGGGCCTCCTCGCGCAGCTGGCCGAGCTCCTCGCGGACCCGGGCCAGCTCGTCGCGCAGCTTGTCGGCCTCCACCCGGGCCACCGCCCGGTCGTGCTCGGCACGGGTGGCGCGCTGCTCGGCGGCGCGCAGCCGGTCCGCCTGGGCCGCGCTGTCCGCATCGGCCCGGACCACGTCGCCGGCCGCGTCGATCAGCTCCCGCCAGCCGTCCGGGCGGGCCAGGTAGGCCAGCGCGGCGACCTCCACCGGGTCGGCCGCGGCCGGCGCCAGCCCGCCGGTCACGGCGGCCCCCAGATCGC